>NZ_JBFAQJ010000056.1:0-38874 GCF_040677225.1 Saccharopolyspora sp. NPDC049357
CTCTTCCCCTCCACCCCGCTCTTCCTATCTTAGCGCAGCTGGTAGCGCATCACCTTGCCAAGGTGAGGGTCGCGGGTTCGAGTCCCGTCATCCGCTCGCAGCAGTGGGGCCGAGGTCATCAACCTCGGCCCCACTGCTATTTCACGTCCTGGGGACTCCTGACCTCCGGCAGGCCGGGCGACGCGGTCATCGATCATGGACGGGTCGGACCGGAACCGTCCATGATCGCGCTCCGCGGGAGATCAGCTCTCGACGCCGAGGCCGATCGGGCAGGAGACGCCGGTGCCGCCGAGGCCGCAGTAGCCGTTGGGGTTCTTGGCGTCCGAGAGGTACTGCTGGTGGTAGCTCTCGGCGTAGTAGAAGTCCTGGAGCAGGGCGATCTCCGTGGTGATCTCGCCCTTGCCCGCCGCCGTCAGGGCCTGCTGGAAGGCTTCGCGGCTCGCTTCCGCTTCGGCCTTCTGCTGGTCGCCGACGCAGTAGATGGCCGAGCGGTACTGGGTGCCGAGGTCGTTGCCCTGGCGCATGCCCTGGGTCGGGTCGTGGTTCTCCCAGAACGCCTTGAGGACCTGCGCGTAACTGATCTTCTTCGGGTCGAAGACCACCAGGACGGCCTCGGTGTGGCCGGTCAGCCCGGAGCAGACCTCTTCGTAGCTCGGGTTCGGCGTGTAGCCGCCCGCGTAGCCGACCGCCGTGGTCCACACGCCCTCGGTCTGCCAGAACACGCGCTCCGCGCCCCAGAAGCAGCCCATGCCGACCACCGCGGTGGCCAGGCCCTCCGGGAACGGCGGAACGATGCGACGCTCCGGGAACACCGCGTGCCGCTCGTCCACCGGCATCGCCGTGTCACGGCCGGGCAGCGCCGACGACGGGTCGATCATCTTCAGCTTCGCACCGAACATGTTTCCAGGGTACGCGGTGGTCAACGGCGATCCAGCCGGTTGGGATCGCCGCGGCGACCCGCTTCCGGCGGCATCGGTCGGCGCGCGTGCCTGCCCTGCGGCTGCTCGTCGATCTCACCGGACAACCGCCGCGACAACGGCGACTCCTCCGGCGGCAGGCGGCGCGGGAACCCCCGGTCCGGCGGGTACGCCCGGCCCGGCGGCGGTCCGACGGGCCGCTGCGCACCGCCCACCGGCGGGCGCGGTGGCGCGTACCGGGGACGTTCGGGCCGGTCTGGGACCCGGTGAACGGCCGGTTCGGGCAGGGGGAGGGACTTCTCGGTCGGAACGTCCTCCGGATCGGGCTCCGGTTCGGGTTCGCGCTTCTTCGCGGGCGCGGTGTCGAGGAGGTGGCGCAGCCGCATCGTGGGGTCTTCGACGTACTTCCACGACAGGGTGCCCAGGACGTAGGCGATCGGGGCGGCGCAGAGCAGCATGAGCCACTGGTTGCCGATCCCGGCCATCGCCAGCAGCTGCTGCACCGGGAAACCCCAGACGTACACGCCGTAGCTGCCGTTGACCCACACGCCCGGAACCGTCAGCCGCGACGGCCAGAAGTGCCCGGCCACGATCACGGCGTAGCTGACCGCGAAGGCCATGAACGCCGAGGCGGTGATGTTGTTGCCCATCACCACCAGCACGACCAGGCCCGCGCCCGCGGCCAGCGGCGACAGCGGGATCCGGTAGAGGTTCAGCAGCACGCCCAGCGCGAATGCCACCAGGAACGCCACCAGCGACTCGACCGGAACGCTCAGCAGCGAACCCGCCGACTCGGCGCCCGGGGTCTGCTCCAGGTGCCGGTCCCAGGCGATCAGGCCGATCAGCGCGACCACCGTCAACCAGCGGAAGTCCTTCTTGGCCGTGCCCAGCAGCAGCAGCGCGAACAGGCCGCCGTAGGCCAGCAGCTCCATCGGCAGCGTCCACAGAGAACCGTTGACCGCGTCCGGCCACGGGTTGTTCTCGAACACCCCCGGCAGGTCGTGCCGCAACGTCAGCAGACCCGCGTTGTTGACGATGTAGCCCCAGGTCTCGTGCGCGCGGAAGTACTCGCCGAGCGGCAGCGTGGTGATCACCGGGCCGACGATCAGGGCCATGCCGACCGACACCGTGAGCATCGGCGGCCACAGCCGCAGCACCCGCTTGACCGCGAAGCGCAGCGCGTGCGGATCGCGCATCCAGCTCTCGGTGATCTGGAAACCGCTGAGCGCGAAGAACCCCATCAGCACGCCCTCGTCGGGCTGCACCGGCCACTCCGGCGGGAACAGCTCGCCGCTGCCCACCAGGGGGGAGCTGTGACCGTAGATGACCAGCAGCGCACCGATCATGCGGATCCAGGCGAAGCCGTGGTTCGGGGCGGCGAACAACTCTGGGCGAGCGTGCACGACGCGCGCAACACTCAACCCGGATCACCCCATCGATTCGCGCCCGACTCGGACGTCAACGCTGCGTAGCCTAGCCGGGGTCTCCGCGGTTCGGGACCCTTTACAACCCGGACACCCGTCCGGACCAGACCGCAGACCGTATCGTTATTCGGCCGGTGCACCGCGAACCTGTCGCTCAGTGCCAGAATGGCGTCGTTCGCAGCAGCGGCGTTCATGGAAATCCGGAAAGGGCGCTATCGGTGACCTGGCAAGACGAGTTGCAGAACCTCGACGCCGAACTCGCGGCGGGACGAATTTCCGCCGAAGAGTACCGACAGCGCAGGGACACCGTGCTGGGCAGGGCGCAGGGCGGTCAGACCGGGCCACCGCAGTCGAACCCGGACGGCTTCCCGCAGCAGGACCAGACACAACAGGCTGATCCCTCGTCCGGGGGGTTCCCGCAGCAGCAGCCCGCCCAGCAGCAACAGCAGCCGTCGAGCCCGTTCCCGCCCGCGTTCAGCTGGGGCGACGCCGCCAAGCAGCAGCCGCAGCAGCAGGGCGACGACGCCACGCAGGTCGTGCCGAACCCGTTCCACCAGCAGCAACAGCAGCAGCCGCCCGCGGACTCCAACAGCACCCAGATCGTCAGCGTGCCGCAGAACCCGCAGCAGCAACAGCAGTGGGGCCAGTCGCAGCCGCCGTGGGCCGGTCAGCAGCAGGGCCAGCAGGGCTGGGGGCCGGTGGAGACCACCGGCACGCCGTGGGGCGATGACCTGCCCGGTTCCAGCGACTCCGGCGAGGCGTCCTGGATGCGGCAGGGCCCGGAGGTCTTCGAGTCCGCGGGCAAGTCCGGCAAGGGCAAGCTGATCGCCGGTCTGTCCATCGGTGCCGTGCTGCTGGTCGTCGTGATCGTCGCGGTGGTGTTCTACTTCACCAGCAGCGGCGGCGACCAGCCCGAACGCGAGACCGCCGCTCCCCCGCCGACCACCACGCAGCTGCCCGCACCGCCCGCCGCCAAGGCGCCGCCGGCGACGACGCAGGAGGTGCTGGTGGCCGCGAACGGCCCGGCGCACCCGTGGGTCGGGCTGCTGGACCTGCCCAACCTGCAGGGAGCCAAGGGCGGACTGCTGCAGCCGAAGACCGTGCTCGACACCGCGTTCCAGAACGGCCTGGTCGAGGGCTGGTTCAACGGCACCGAAGGCGCGCAGCCGAAGACGACGCTGCTCGCGCTGAAGATGCCCGACACCAACGCCGCCAAGACCGTCGTCGACAAGTACCTGTCCGCGCAGCAGGGCCTCACCGAGATGGAAGACCTCTCCTACCAGGGCGTTTCGGTGGTCTCCACGGGATCGACGTTCCGCACCGCCTACGTGGCGCACAACTACGCGGTGATCATCGACGTCAGCGGCCCGCCGGAGCAGAAGGACGCGGCCCAGCAGTCGTTCAAGGCCGTCCTCGACCAGCAGCTCACCCAGACGCCGCCCACCGTCACCGAATAAGCCGCCGCGCTCGAACGGCCGCTCACCTCGAACTCCGAGGTGAGCGGCCGTTCTTCTTCGCGCTGACGCGGCCCCGGATCAGGCGGTGGTGTCGAGCTTGGTGAGGAGTGACCTGAGCGCCGTTCGCGACGCTGTCGGGCCGAACTGGGCCTCGACGGCCGTGCGACCCGATTCGGCGAGGGCCGACCAGGTCTCGTCCTCGGTGAGGAGCCGGGTCACCGCGACGGAGAAGGACTCCTCGTCGTCGGCGACCAGGACGTCCTGACCCGGCTTGAGGTGCATGCCCTCGATCGCGACCGACGTGCCCACCACCGGGACCCCGACCGCGAGGCTCTCGCCGACCTTGCCCTTCACCCCAGCGCCGAAGCGCAGCGGAGCGATCGTCACCCGGGCCCGCGCGTAGTGCGGCTCCACCGACTCGACCCAGCCGTGCACCTCGACCCCCGGCCCCTGCAGGGCGCGGACCTCGTCGGTCGGGTTGCTGCCGATGACGTGCAGGACCGCGTCCGGGCACTGCTCGCGGACCAGCGGCATGATCTCCCGAGCGGCCCAGCGTGCCGCGTCCACGTTCGGCGGGTGGTCGAAGCTGCCGACGAACACCACGTCGCGGCGTCCTTCGACGTGAACCGGCGCGTGGTCGATCTCGTGCACGTTGGACAGCACCCGCACATCGGCCTCGGGCACCAGCTCGCCCAGCAGCGTGCGCTCGGTCTCGGAGACCACCAGCGTCACGTCGCAGGCCCTGGTCAGGCCCAGTTCCATCTGCTTGGACGCGAACGCCTTGCGGCGCAGCGCCTCCGCGCGGTCGGCCTCGCCCTGCCGCTCGGCGAGCTCGGCCTCCCGCTCCAGGCGCAGGAAGTGCACGTCAACGGTGTCGTAGGCGATGACGGCCTGCGGTGCGCGGGTGCGCAGCTCCTCGACCAGGCTCCACGCGACCTGCGGACGCGACAGCAGCGCGAGGGAGATCTCCGACCCCGCCTCGTGCAGGAACGCCTGCTGGAGCTCCGGCTGCGGCAGCACCGTCACGCCGATCTGCTGCAGGTTCTCGGTGTAGGGCTGCAGCGGCGCGTGGTTGGCGGGGAAGAACACCACCCGGTACCCCAGCTCCACCAGCTGCTCCAGCACCCGGAAGATCCGCACCGAACCCGAGTCGAAGTCCGGCCGCGGCACCTGGTGGTCCTTGACCAGCACGATCGGACCGCGGTGACCGCGCGCGCCGCGCTGGCGCGCCAGCCACAGGTTGCGCGGAGACGCCTCCGGGAGGTGCTCGGCGCGCAGCACGTCCGCCCACTTCTCGACGAAGACCTGCCGGTTGAGCTCCTGGTGCTTCTTCACCCCGGAACCGATGTCGGTGCCGTTGGAGACGCCTTCGTGGTGCACCACCACGGCCTTCGGCTGCACGACGGTGCGGTATCCGGCGGCGCGGATCGCGAACGCCAGATCGGTGTCCTCGTAGTAGGCGGGCGCGAACCTCGTGTCGAAGCCGCCGACCTGGCGGAACAGCTCCGCGCGCACCAGGATCGCCGCACCGGAGCAGTAGTCGACGTCGCGCAGCACGTTGAACTCCGCGCCGCCACCGTCCGTTCCGCGACCGTAGTTCCAGCCGTTGCCGTCGGCCCAGACGATGCCGCCGCACTCCTGCAGCCGCCCGTCCGGGTACACCAGCTTGGCGCCGACCAGTCCGATCCGCGGATCGGAGGTGATGGTGTCGACCAGGACGTCCAGCCAGGACTCGGTGACCTCGGCGTCGTTGTTGAGGAAGAACAGGTGCTCGCCGCGCGCGTGCTCGGCACCGAGGTTGCAGGCGCCGATGAACCCGAGGTTGCGCTCGGCCCGCACCAGCCGCACGCCCTCGCAGGCGGCGAGCTTCTCGGCGCTGTCGTCCGGCGAGGCGTCGTCGACGACGATCACCTCGAACGGCACCGACACCAGGTGGCCGCCGAGGAACCGCAGGCACTGGCGGGTGTAGGACCACTTGCCGTGCACCGGAACGATCACGCTGACCAGCGGGGAATCGCTGAAGGGCACCGGCAGCGGCCCGGTCTCGGCCTGCTCGGCGACCGCCGGGACGCCGGGCTTGCGGCCCAGCGCGATCTCGTAGGCGTCGCGACGGGTGGTGCCGCGCGGGGCGACCCGCTCGACGACCTTCCGGTACTTGCCGACCGCGCGCTGCACCAGCGCCGAGTTCTGCGCGGACAGCTCGGCGTTCTCGGCGGTGAGCCGCTCCGCGCGGCTCTCGGCGTCGGCGAGCTTGCCTTCGAGACGAGCG
Organism: Saccharopolyspora sp. NPDC049357; assembly: GCF_040677225.1. Lineage (NCBI taxonomy): Bacteria > Bacillati > Actinomycetota > Actinomycetes > Pseudonocardiales > Pseudonocardiaceae > Saccharopolyspora > Saccharopolyspora sp. NPDC049357. The sequence goes on from NZ_JBFAQJ010000056.1 coordinate 6,068, forward strand.
GCGGTGTCGCGCAGCCACTCCACGCGGGCGGCGTCGCGCTGCGCCTGCAGACCGCGCTCGCGCAGCTGCTCGCGGAGTTCGGCCAGCTCCCGGTTGTGGACGTCGGCGCGCTGCTCCTCGGACTTGCGCAGCTCCTCCAGCCGCGCGATGGCGCCCTTGAGCTCCTCGGCCTCGTCGCGACTGCGCTGGTAGAGCTCGTTGAGCTTGGCCACGTCGGCGACCGCCTCGTCGCGCTGCTCGATCAGCGCCGCCGTGTCGCCCGCGCGGGCCAGGGTCAGCTTCGCGTCGGTGAGCACCGCCGCCGCGGGGAGCTTCGGCAGGTGCTTGTCGGAGGCCACGCCCAGCAGGTAGGTGTGCGGGACTCCCCGGCTGACCGCCCAGTCACCGGCCTCGTTGCGCTCGATGGTCTGCAGCCGGACGCCCTCGATCGCGGTGTCGCGGTCGCCGTGGTCGGCGGGCACCACCAGCGATCCGACGGTGACGTTCTGCTTGAGCACCGCCACGTGCCGGAAGGACTCCTCCAGCATCGACTCGTACTCGCGGGCGCTGAGCTCCTTGACGTGGAACGGGTTGTCGTTGCCGTGCTCGTGGGTGTAGACGGCGGTGTCCGGGGTGCTGGACAGGAACAGCCCGCCCTGCTTCATCCGCGACCGGACCAGCCGCAGCACCGCCGCGTGGTCCTCGACGTGCTCGATGGCCTCGAAGCACACCACGACGTCGAACGGCTTGGCGTCGGCCAGCAGGTCCGGGTCGGTGATCGAACCGACCTCGAAGCTCACGTCGCGGCCCGCGTAGTTGTGCCGGGCGTGCGCGACGGTCCGCTCGTCGATGTCGACGCCGACGACCTCGGCTCCCCCGGCGGCCAGCAGCGCGGCGCCGTAGCCCTCGCCGCAGGCGAGGTCGAGGACCCGCTTGCCCCGCGCGAAGGGGGCTGCCAGGGCGTACCGGTGGTAGTGCTCGTAAACCACCTGCACGTCTTCGGTCCAGGGCACGCAGCGCTCCCCGGTCCAGTCGATCAGCCGCTCGTCCATGGGCCCCTCACCGAGTTGTGAATCCGCTCGCAGGTTATCGCCCCTCGGCAGGCTGCTGCGGCCGGTTCGGGCGAGGAACATGAGGACGTTCTCATCCCGGTTTCACCCGCGGTTGTCCCCGACAGGTCAGAGTGGGTGCATGCGTTCCGTTCCCCGGGGAGTCCTGCTGCTCGCGGCCCTCGCGCTGCCCATCGTCGCCGTGCTGGTCAGCTTCGCGCTGACCGGCGGGGTGCGCTCGCCCGAGATCCCGGAGAGCGTGCGCGTCGGCAGCACGCCCAGCCCGAGCAGCCGCGGGCCGTCCGCGGACGTGCCGGTGCCCGTCGTTCCCGGTCCGTCCGACGTGCCGCCCCCGCCCGCCGAGCTGCCGCCGCCCGCGCCCAACGATGACGACGATGACGACGCGACGGACGGCCATGACGACTGATTCGCCCACCCGCCCGCTGACCAGGCTCGCCGGTCGCCGCGGCACCCGGGTTCCCGCCAGGGCTCAGATCATGGGCTGGCTGCTGCTGGTGCTGGTCCTGGTGCTGCTGACGGTCATAGTGATCGTCCGCGAATACCTGCACGACGAGGTCGACCGCCGGGTCACCAGCTCGCTGGAGCAGGAGGCGAAGGAGTTCGTGGCCTTCGCCGAGAGCGGCCAGGACCCGGTCAGCGGCCGGATGTTCGCCGACCCGGGAACGCTGCTGCACAACTACCTCGGCCACCAGTACCCGGACACCGACGAGGCGCTGATCGGCGCGTGGCCGGCCGCGCGCGGTCTCGGCGTGGTCTCGCAGGAGCAGACCGAGCCGATCAAGGCCGTCGCGCACGACCGGACCGTGCTGCAGCGGATCATCGACGACCCGCGCGCGCACGGCGATCTGGACACCCCGGCCGGCCCGGTTCGCTGGGTGAAGGTGCGCGCCGAGACCGCGCAGGGCGGCAGCGCCTGGTTCGTGGTCGAACACCACATCGCGGCCGAGACCGCCGAGGTCGACCGCAGCGTCCGGGTTCTGCTGCTGGTCAGCGCCCTGGGCGTGGTGCTGGCCGCGCTGATCTCCTGGGTGGTGGCGGGGCTGATCCTGGCCCCGGTGCGGGCGGTGCGCCAGGCCGCGGCCGAGATCACCGAGCACGACCTGACCAGGCGCATCCCGGTGGAGGGCCGCGACGACATCGCCGCGCTGGCCGACCAGTTCAACGCGATGCTGGACCGGTTGGAGGACGCGTTCCGCATCCAGCGGCAGTTCGTCGACGACGCCGGCCACGAGCTGCGCACCCCGATCACGATCGTCCGCGGCAACCTGGAGCTGATCGGCGTCGATCCCGCCGAGCGCGACGAGGTGGTGCGGCTGTGCACCGACGAGCTGGACCGGATGACGCGGATCGTCAACGACCTGCTGGTGCTGGCCAAGGCCGACCGGCCGGACTTCGTCTCCCCCACCGAGGTGTCGCTGGCCGAGCTGACCAGCGACATCGACGCGAAGGTGCGGTCGCTGGGCGACCGGCGGTGGGTGCTGGCGGAGATGGGCGAAGGCGAGTTCTCGCTCGACGGGCAGCGGATCACCCAGGCGATGGTGCAGCTGGCGCAGAACGCGGTGCAGCACACCTCCGCCGGGTCGACGATCCGCATCGGCTCCGCCGCCGGCGACGGCACCGTCGAGCTGTGGGTCAGCGACGAGGGGCCGGGCGTCGATCCCTCCGAGGTGGAGAAGATCTTCGAGCGCTTCAGCCACGGCAACGGCCGCAAGGGCGGGGCCGGGCTGGGCCTGGCGATCGTCCGGGCCATCGCCGACGCGCACGACGGCCGGGTCCTGGTCCGCTCCGCGCCCGGTTCGGGAGCGACCTTCCGGCTGGAACTGCCCGCGAAGACCACGGGAGACGAGGCATGAGCAAGATCCTGATCGTCGAGGACGAGGAGCGCATCGCGGCGTTCATCGAGAAGGGCCTGCGCGCCAACGGGTTCACCGCCACCGTCGTCGCCGACGGGGACACCGCGCTGCACCACCTGGTCGACGGCGGCTACGACCTGGCCGTGCTGGACCTGGGGCTCCCCGGCCGCGACGGGTTCGCGGTGCTGCGCGAGGTGCGCGCGAAGCGGGTGGCGCTGCCCGTGGTGATCCTGACCGCGCGCGACACCGTGCACGACACGGTCGCCGGCCTGGAGGGCGGCGCGGACGACTACATGACCAAGCCGTTCCGCTTCGAGGAGCTGCTGGCCCGCATCCGGCTGCGGCTGCGTTCGGCGGAGCGCGCCGAGGAGGTCACGGTGCTGCGCGACGGCGAGCTGTCGCTGGACCTGCGCACCCGCCGCGCCCAGGTCCCCACCGGCACGGTGGACCTGACGGCCCGCGAGTTCTCGCTGCTGGAGCTGTTCTTACGGCATCCCGGCCAGGTGCTGAGCCGCGAGCAGATCCTCTCCCACGTCTGGGGCTACGACTTCGACCCCGGCTCCAACGTCGTCGACGTCTACGTCCGCGCGCTGCGGCGCAAGATCGGCAACGGCCACATCGGAACCGTGCGCGGCATGGGCTACCGGCTCGGCGGCTAGGACGCCGGAGGCGTGAACCCGCTGGTGGCCGAGGCGGGGCGCGCGGTGTGGAAAAGCGCCCGCGAGCGATGTGCACAGCTGTGGATAAGTCTGTCCACAACTGTGCATAACCACGCCTGAGGGTCACCATCAACGCAGCTCACATGCCTGTGGATAACTCTATCCACAGACTTGTGGAGAACCCTGGATGAAGGCGCTCTCACCGGAGGTTCACGGAAGTCTCAGACCGGCCCCGGAGAGTCTTCCTCGTGCAGGTCAACAGCGTGGAAGCAGACCCGGTCGCCGGGTGGGGATGGGCCGTGGCGTTCACCCTCGCCGGCGTCGGCGTCTTCGGGGTCCTGGCCGTGCTCACCGTCCCGGCCCAAGGGCTCGACGGGTCGTTGAGCCGAGACGCCGTGCTGACGCTCGTGGTGTTCGGCGCGGCCATCATCGGGTGGACGCGCGCGAAGGTCGACGACACCTTCGTCGCACTGCTGGCCGCCGCCGTGCTCGCGGTGCTCGGGGTGCTGGAGTCCGAGCGGCTGTTCGCCGCGCTCGGCGAGGACCAGATCTGGCTGCTGGTGGCCGCGTTCATGCTGGCCGCCGGGATCAACCGGACCGGACTGCCCGCGCGGCTGGCCCTCGGACTGGCCGGCCGGGCGCGATCACCCCGGTCGCTGTGCCACCTGCTGACGCTCGGCCTGGTCGGCACCGCGCTGCTGATCCCGAGCACCAGCGGCCGGGCGGCGATGGCCGTGCCGCTGCACCGAGGCCTGGCGTCCGCCCTGCCGGACCGGCTGGTCCGGACGGTCGGCCTGCTCGTGCCGGTGGTGATCCTGCTGTCCGCGGTCGCCACCCTCACCGGAGCCGGAGCGCACCTGATCACCAGCCAGGTGCTCGCGGCGACCACCGGCGAAGGCATCCAGTTCGGCTGGTGGCTGTGCTGGGGACTGCCGTTCGCGCTGGTCAGCTCACACCTGGCCGCCGAACTCGTGCTGTGGACCGGCGGCGCGGACCGGCGGACGCCGCTGCGCGTCGACGTGGCAGAGCTGCGCGCGCTGCTGGACGTGCCCGAACGGCTGCGGCCGGCCGAAGTCAGGGCCGGAACGCTGCTGGGCGTCGTGGTGCTGCTGTGGAGCACCGAGTCCTGGCACGGGCTGCCGCCCGCGCTGATCGCGCTGGGCGCGGCGCTGCTGGTCACCTCGCCCCGCGTCGGAACCGTCCCGATGAAGGCCGCCGTCGGCGAGATCCCCTGGTCGCTGCTGCTGTTCATGGCCGCGACCGGTGCGCTGGGCACCGCGCTCACCGACTCGGGCGCGGCCGGCTGGATCGCCGGTCACGCGCTGGTCGGCGACAGTCCGGTGGCGCTGCTGGTGGCGGTCGTGGCGCTGAGCACCGCGCTGCACCTGCTGGTCGCGTCCCGGTCGGCGCGATCGGCGGTGCTGATCCCGCTGCTGGTGCCGGCGGCGCTGGCCGTCGGCGCCAACCCGATGGCGGTGGCGTTCGCCTCGACCGCTGCGGCCGGTTTCTGCCACACCCTGCCGTCCTCGGCGAAGCCCCTCGCGATGTTCGCCGAGCACTACGAGCCGCGCGAGCTGCGCAGGCTCGCGGTCGTCCTGGGGCCGCTGACGGCCGCGCTGGTGCTGCTGTTCTCCCTGCTCGTCTGGCCCCTGCTGGGTTTGTCCGTCTAGTCCACCGTGGAGGAAAGAATGTTCCGCATCGTCGTCGCGCCGAGCGGTTTCAAGGAATGCCTGGACGCCGAGCAGGTCGCCGACGCGATCCAGGCAGGCATCCGACGGGTCATCCCCGGAAGCGTGGTCGACACCGTGCCGCTGATCGACGGTGGTGAGGGTTCGGCCCGGCTGCTCGCCCGCGCCACCGGCGGCACGCTCGTGCCGGTGACCGTCACCGGTCCGGTCGGCGATCCGGTCGCGGCCCACTTCGCGCTGCTCGACGACGACACCGCGTTCGTCGAGATGGCCGCCGCGGCGGGCTTATCGCTGGTCCCGCCCAGCGAACGCGAACCGGGCCGCACCACGAGCCGGGGCGTCGGCGAGCTGATCCGCGCGGCGCTGGAAACCGGAGCGCGGCGCTTGGTCATCGGCTGCGGCGACTCGGGCATCTGCGACGGCGGCGCCGGTGCGCTGCAGGCCCTGGGCGTGCGGATCACCGACGAAGCCGGCCGGGAGATCGGGTCCGGTGGCGCTGAGCTGCTGCGCGCCCGCCACGTCGACGCCTCCGGCCTCGACCCTCGCCTGTCCGAAGTGGACATGACGGTCGCCGTCAACCCGCGCAACGTGCTGTGCGGACCGGACGGGGTGGCCCGCCGCTACGGTCCGCAGAAGGGCGCTTCGGCGCAGGACGTCGAGCTGCTGTCCTCGGCGATGTCGAACTGGGCGCGGCTGCTGGACCCCGGCCTGGCCGAGCTGCCCGGCGCCGGGGCTTCGGGCGGACTGGCCGCCGGACTCGCCGGAGTCCTCGGAGCACGCCTGGAATCCCGCTTCGACGTGTTCCTGACCAGCACCGATCTGGATCAGCGGCTGCGCACCGCCGATCTGGTGATCACCGCCGAAGGCGCCATCGACGCGTCCACCGCGCTCGGCAAGATCCCCACCGAGGTCGCGCGCCGCGCCAAGCAGCACGGCAAAGCGGTGATCGCGCTGTGCGGCACCATCGGACCGGGCGCCGACACCAGCTACGAGCACGGGATCGACGCCATCACCGGAATCCTCACCGGCCCGGTGGCGCTGCCCGACGCCATCACCAGAGCCCCGGCGCTCATCACCGATGCGACCGCCCGAACCCTGCGGATGCTGCTGCTCGGAACCACCCTCCCGGCCGCGTGAGCTCAGCGGCCCGCCGCGTATCCCTGCGCACCGCGCGGGTTGGCGGCGGCCTTGAGCAGGCCCGACTCCGGATCCCGGGACACCGCGGAGAGGCGGCCGAGGGACCACGGACCGTTGTCCTCCACCAGGTGCCCGCGGGCCCCCAGCGCGGCGATGGTGTCGGCACCGAGGCGGGATTCCACCGCCACAGCACCGGGTTCCCACTCGCGGGGGTAGAACGAGCGCGGGAACGCGGTGCTGTGCCAGGCGGGTGCGTCGATGGCGGCCTGCAGGTCGAGCCCGCCGTGGACGTGGGCAAGCCAGAAGCACAGCTGCCACTGGTCCTGCTGGTCCCCACCGGGCGTCCCGAAGGCCAGCGCCGGAACGCCGCCGCGCAGCGCCAGCGACGGGCTCAACGTGATGCGCGGGCGCTTGCCCGGCACCAGCGAGTTCGGCAGCCCCTCTTCCAACCAGAACATCTGGGCGCGGCTGCCCAGGCAGAACCCGAGTTCGGGGATCGTCGGCGAGGACTGCAACCACCCGCCGGACGGGGTCGCCGAGATCATGTTGCCCCAGCGGTCCACGACGTCGATGTGCACCGTGTCGCCCCGGCTCTCACCGTTGGGCAGCACTGTCGGCTCGCCGATGCCGACCCCGCTCGGATCCGACAGCCCGCCCACACCGCGGCTCTCGGCGACGAACGCCGGTAATTCGGCCGTGCGTCCGCCGGGCGAGCCGGGCCGCAGGTCCAGCGACGCGGTCGCGCCGATCAGGTCGCGGCGCTGCGCGGCGTACTCGTCGGAGACGAGGTCGGCGAGCACACCGGGGTCGGCGGAGTCGCCGTACCACGCCTCGCGGTCGGCGAACGCGAGCTTGGTGGCCTCCACCGCCGCGTGCACCACGTCGACCGGCGGAACACCGTCGGCGTAGGACACGGGCAGGCCTTCCAGCAGCTTCAGCTGCTGGGCGAGCGCCGGTCCCTGCGACCAGATGCCGAACTTCGCCAGCGTCCAGCCGCCCGGCAGGTCGACCGTCAGCGGCTGCTCGTAGGTCGTCTCGAACTCCGCCATGTCCTGCGCGGTGAGCACACCCGCGTGATCGCGGCCTGAGTTGTCCCGGTGCGGGATCCGCGCGAACTCCTCCACGGCTTCGGCCACGAACCCCTGCGACCACGCCCGGCGCGCGGCGTCGATCTGCGCCTCCCGGCCGGTCACCGACTCGGCCTCGGACAGCAGCCGCTCCCAGGTGTCGGCGAGCACGGGATTGCGCACCACCGAACCCGGTTCCGGCACCGAGCCGTCCGCGTTGAGCCAGCGCTCCGCCGAGGTCCGCCAGTGCTGCCGGAACATGTCGGCGACCAGGCCGATGGTGTCGCTGATGCGCGGCACGATCGGACACCCGCCGCGCGCGTAGCCGATCGCGTAGCTCAGCACCTCGCGCAGCGTCTTGGTGCCGTGGTCGCGCAGCAGCGTCAGCCAGCCGTCCCAAGCGCCGGGCACCGTGGTCGCCAGCAGTCCCGTGCCCGGGATCAGGTCCAGGCCGAGTTCGTCGCGGTAGTGCTCGATCGTCGCCCCGGCCGGCGCCGGCCCCTGCCCGCACAGCGCGCGCGGTCGCGGGTCGGCGGCGGTGGCGAACAGCGCCGGGACCTCACCGCCCGGCCCGTTGAGGTGCGGTTCGACGACCTGCAGCACGAATCCGGCCGCCACGGCTGCGTCGAAGGCGTTCCCGTCGTCCTCCAGCACCGCCATCCCCGCTGCCGAGGCCAGCCAGTGCGTCGAGGCGACCATCCCATGAGTACCGGCGAGCTCCGGGCGAGTCGTGAACACCCGCCCACCCTAGATCTCCGACACCCCCATGACGAGAGTCGAAACCCACCCCTCGTCCCCCACGCCACACCGGTTTTCGACGTGGCCAACCCGGATCACCGCCGTATTCCGGGTGCCGATTACGGCAGTGATCCGGGTCACCTCCGGGGATCAGGAGAGGGCGGCGACCGGCATTCGGCCGACTCCTCGCCAAGAGAGGCCGGCTCGGCGGAGGACGTCGGGGTCGAGGTGGTTGCGGGTGTCGACGACGACCAGACCGTTGAGGGCTTCGGCGATGAGGTTCCAGTCCAGGGCGCGGAACTCCTGCCACTCGGTGAGCAGCACCAGCGCCGACGCTCCCTTCGCCGCCTGGTACGGGTCGTCGACCAGCGTCAGCCCGACCGGCAGCTCCGGTTCGTCGCCGCGCAGACCCGGGTCGTAGGCGATCAGCTCGGCGCCCTGCTCACCCAGCAGCTGGGCGACCTCCAGGGCGGGCGAGTCGCGCAGGTCGTCGGTGCCCGCCTTGAACGTCAGGCCCAGCAGCCCGATCCGCTCGCCGTCCAGCGAACCGCCGCAGGCCTCGCGGACCTTGCCGACCATCCGCTGCCGCTGGTGGGAGTTGGACGAGATGGTGGCCTGCAGCAGCGGGAAGTCGAACTCGACCGCCTCGGCCACCTGCAGCAGCGCCGCGGTGTCCTTGGGCAGGCAGGAACCGCCCCAGCCCGGTCCGGGCTGCAGGAACGACTGGCCGATCCGCCGGTCGTAGCCCATGCCCTCGGTGACGTCGGTGATGTCGGCGCCCAGCTGCTCGCACAGCTCCGCGATCGCGTTGACGTAGGACAGCTTGGTGGCCAGGAAGCAGTTCGCCGCGTACTTCACCATCTCCGCGCTCGCCGCGTCGGTGAGCACCGTCGGCGCGCCCAGGCGGGCGTAGAGGGCGGCGACGCGCTCAGCGGCGTCCTGGGTGTCGGAGCCGACGACGATGCGGTCCGGGTTGAGGAAGTCGTGCACCGCCGAACCTTCGCGCAGGAACTCGGGGTTGCTGACCACCGCGACGTCCTCGCGGCCCAGGTGCTCGGCGAGCCGCTTCGACGTCCCCACCGGGACCGTCGACTTGGTGACCATCACGCACCCGGTGGGCAGCACGCCGCGGACCTCGCGGGCGACGGCCTCCACCACGGCCAGGTCGGCGGCGCCGCCGGAACCCATCGGGGTCGGCACGCACAGGAACACGACCTCGGCCTCGGCGACCGCACCGGCGGAACCGACGACGAACTCCAGCCTCCCGGCGGCGATCCCCTCCTGCACCAGCTCGGCCAGGCCGGGCTCGTGGATGCGGACCTCGCCGCGGGACAGCTCGGCGACCTTCTCCTCGTTGACGTCGCTGCAGACCACCCGGTGGCCGAGCGAAGCCAGACACGCACCGGTGGTCAGTCCGACGTACCCGGTGCCGACAACGACGATTCGACGGGCGAACACAGGCCCCAACCCCTTCACCTCGTACGACCAGGCGGTCGCCTCTGCCCCCTCGAAAATCGATCGTGGCACATCTTCGAGCTGGGAAAACCCGCTTCGCTCAGAGTTCACGAGCTATATGTCGCAGGTGACGAGTTGGGAACCTGCCGTTTAGGCTGCGCGCGTGGATCAGAGACGTCTGGGGGAATCGGGTCTAGCGGTGAGCGCGGTCGGTCTCGGCTGCAACAACCTCGGAAGACCCGGAACCGCCACCGAAACCCTCGCCGGAGCCCGCGCCGTCGTCGACGCGGCGCTGGATGCCGGCATCACCTTCTTCGACGTGGCCGACGCCTACGGTTCACCTCGCGGACGCAGCGAGGAGCTGCTCGGGCAGTCGCTGTCCGGGCGGCGCGACATGGCGGTCATCGCCACCAAGTTCGGCATGGACATGCAGGGCACCAACGGCCCGGACTTCGGTGCCCGCGGTTCCCGCCGCTACGTGCGCCGCGCGGTGGAGTCCTCGCTGCGACGGCTGGGAACCGACTGGATCGACCTGTACCAGCTGCACCGGCCGGAACCGCTGACACCGCTGGAGGAAACCCTCTCGGTGCTCGACGACCTGGTCCGGGAGGGCAAGATCCGCTACGTCGGGCACTGCAACCTGCCCGGCTGGCAGGTCGCCGACGCGTCCTGGACGGCGAAGTCGGCGGGCCTGACCGCACCGGTGTCCAGCCAGCACCACTACTCGCTGCTCTCGCGCGAGGTGGAACGCGAGGTCGTGCCCGCCGCTCAGCGCTTCGGCCTCGGTCTGCTGCCGTACTTCCCGCTGGCCAACGGCCTGCTGACCGGCAAGTACCGACGTGACCAGATACCTCCGGCGGACAGCAGGCTGGCCGGACGCGCGCAGCTGCTGTCCGACGCGCCGTGGGGGCGGATCGAGAAGCTGCGGATCTTCGCCGAGCAGCGCGGCATCACGATGAGCACCGTGGCGCTCGGCTGGCTCGCCGCGCAGGACCCGGTCGCCTCGGTCATCGCCGGAGCCACCACCCCCGACCAGGTCCAGGCCAACGCGCAGAGCGCGAACTGGGTTCCGGGACCGGACGACCTCGCGACGCTGAACAGCATCTGCCCGGCGGCGTGAGTCCGACGACAGGATTCAGGGCGGTTCAAGCGGCGAGGCCGCTTTCTCTTCACCGCCTGAGCAGCTGGCACCGCGAAGCAGGTTGACCACAACTCTCCAGAGGAGGAACAGCGACAATGCAGATCACCGACACCGCAGCGATCGTCACCGGCGGTGCCTCCGGGCTCGGGGCCGCGACGGCGCGGGCGTTGGCCGGGCGGGGCGCGAAGGTGTTCGCGGTGGACCTGCCGGGCGCGATCGAGAAGGCTCCGATCGTCGACGGCATCACCTACACCGCGGCCGACGTCACCGACGCCGACCAGGTGCAGACCGCCGTCGACCAGGCCGCGGGCTCCGGCAACCCGCTGCGGATCGTGGTGAACTGCGCGGGAATCGGCCCGTCCGCCCGCATCGCGGGCCGCAAGGGCGTGCACGACCTCGACCTGTTCCGCAAGGTCCTGGAGATCAACCTGCTCGGCAGCTTCAACGTCATGCGGCTGGCCGCCGCCGCGATCGGCGAGACCGAGGCCGACCGGCACGGGCAGCGCGGCGTGGTGATCAACACCGCGTCGGTGGCGGCCTACGACGGCCAGATCGGGCAGGCCGCCTACGCCGCGTCCAAGGGCGGCGTCGCGAGCCTGACCCTGCCCGCCGCGCGCGACCTGTCGTCGAGCGGGATCCGGGTCATGACGATCGCACCCGGCATCGTGGACACCCCGATGCTGGCGACCGTCAGCGACGAGTTCCGGCAGGGCCTGGCCGACGGCGTCCCGTTCCCCAAGCGCCTCGGCACCCCGGAGGACTACGCGCAGCTGGCGCTGAACATCGTCGAGCACGACTACCTCAACGGCGAGGTCATCCGAATGGACGGAGCCCTCCGCATGGCGCCCCGCTGACCGCCGGTGGTGGGCGGTTCTGGTCCGAACCGTCCGTGATCGGTGACCGTTGTGACCGGTCAGTTCGGACCACAACCGCCTGACGCCCGGCAGACCCAGCCCGGGAGGGCTCTCGCGCGGTGCGTCAGAGGTCTTCGGCGTAGGGGATCTGGTCCGCCGCGTCGGAGGTCATCCAGGTCCGGATGGTGTACGTGGCGCGGACGTCGTCCTCGTTGTAGGTGAGGAGGCGTTCGCGCTGCGTGAGGTCCCGCTCGCCGCCGTCCAGCGCGACCGCGTCGCGGTACCAGCGCATCGAGTTCTCGCCGCTGGCCTCCGGGTCGCGCCAACCGAACCCCGCGCTGGGGGCGATCACCTTGAGGCCCTTGCCGTTCGGGCACAGGAACTGGTCGCGGACCACCGCGAACAGGTCGACCCACTCGGCGGAGTTGATGAACTCCTTGACCTCGGAGACCGGCGGAACACCGGGCTTGCCCGCGAAGCGCTCGGCGGAGGCCAGCATCCAGCGGTTCTCCGCCAGCTCGTTGTAGCAGTAGGCGCGGAAGCTCAGGCCGCGCTCGAAGGCCGTGCGGCGGACACCGGTGAACCAGCTCCAGAACTCCGCGAACGACCGGGCCTCGTCGTCGTTCGGCAGCGGCTCCCAGGTGACGAAGGCCCGGTAGCCCTGCTCCTCGCCGATGTCGGTGCCCGACAGCCAGCAGCCCCACATGTAGGCGCCGTCGTCGGCGTAGCTCTCCATGTCCACGTCGATCTCGACGTCACCGCGCGGCACGTCGAGATCGCGGACCCGCCGCACCAGCGGCATCTCCCGCAGCCACGCCTTGGCCAGCAGGATCGCATCAGTGTTGCGCACGCCCGTGAGCTGCAGGTCCTCGGCGCCCTCCAGCGGTGTGCACGCCAGCTGGTCGATCGTGGCGATGCCCCGCTCGCGCAGCACGGTGGCGTCCTCGCCGCGCACCACCAGGCTCACGTCGCGCCGGTCGCGCAGCTGGGACTCGCAGGTCGGCCACCACGGGCAACCGCGGCACTCGGTGATCCGGGAGGGCTGCGCCAGCGGTTCGCCGCCCTGGGCGGCTGCGGTGGCCACCGCGAGCCGGTCGCCGAAGCGCGCGTCGTACTCGGCGAGCGCGGTGCGCCCGCCGGGCCAGTTGGGGCTGCGCAGGTCGTGCCAGACGACCACGTCGGCTTCCACGCCGATCGCACCGGCCGTGCGGTCCCCCGCGCCGTACCCGCACGCCTCCAGCAGCCGGACCGCGTGCACCAGTCGGAGCTGGTCGCGGGGCTGCGGGCGGACCTTGCGGGTCTTGTCGACCTTCGCCGCCTCGGGCACCGGTCGCTCGATCGGCGAGACCTTCGCCCCGTTGCCGGGATCGGTGATCTTGTGCCGGACCACCAGGACCGGGACGTAGCCGTTGCCGCTGCGCACCAGCAGGTCGATCGCGCCGCGGCGACCGCCTTCGGCGTCGTCGGGCAGCTGCGCGCCGGAGATGTGGGGGACGCCCTCGCCCATCGCGTCGAGGGTGAGCCGCGCGCGGTCGGCGTAGGGCGCTCCGCGCGGGATCTCTGTCCAGTCCGCGCCCAGCAGCTCGCCCAGCTGGGCGGCGACGGAGCGGCGGTGTTCGGCGGCGTCGGCGATGCGCTGCTCGACGCCCAGGTCCAGCGGCGCGGTCGAGACGTCGCGCATCTCCGGGTCGTTCTCCAGGTGCACGCGTCGACGGCAACGCGTCACCACGCCTGCGTCGAGCAGCACCTCATCCTTCACGGGTAAAGGGTATGCGGTGGCCCTGACAGGCGCGCCCATCACCCCGGTGACATCGCGTGCCGACGATGGCCACTCCTGGTGCACACACGATCGCGTTCTGCTTTCGTGCACTGCTCCATCCGGACTTATGGTGATCGCGGTGCTGGGAATTCGCGGATCCGGGGAGGTGTGCGCGGTGAGGAAACTCGCCAGGCGACGCGGGAAGATCACTCAGGGTGCTCAGCGGGGGTGCCGGAAGTGCGCCGTCAAGAAGACGAGGGCCGAGAAGAAGGCGCGACGCCAGGTCGACAAGGCGGCCCGGAAGGTCGCGGCCCGCAGCAAGGCCGCCGAGAAGAGGGCCGCCCGGAAACCGGCGGCGGCCCACAGCGCTCCCGCGCAGCAGGCCGACCCGGCGACACCCCCGCCGCTGACGTCCGCACCGGTCGGCAAGAAGGCGGCGAAGGCGCTGCTCAAGGCCGACAAGCAGACCGCGAAGGCGATCAAGAAGGGCGAGTACGGGACGGTCACCCCGGGCAACGCCAAGAAGATCGTCGGGATCGCCAAGATCGTCGGTCCGGTGCTCCTGCCGTTCGCGCTGCGCGCGGTGAGCACGGTGCGCGAGAACTACGACCGCTCCCGCGCCCGCAAGCTGGGCGTCCCGGTGGACGACCTCGGCAAGTTCACCGGTCACGGGGCCTCGCTGCACGCCCGCATCGCCGGCGACTCGGTCGCCCTGCGCGACCTGCGCGAGCAGTCCACCGGTGAGGAGCGCGGCCACGCCAGGACCTACGCCGACCAGGCCGAAGCCCGCCTCGCGCAGCTGACCAGCGCGGTCCGCGCCGCCGAGCGGATGCCCTCGCCGCGCCGCAAGTCCGCGCACCGCGCGGTCGACCAGGAGCTCTCGCGCATCGAGAGCGAACTGCTCACCCGCTTCGGCGTGTCCACCGGGTGAAGACGAAGGTGGGGCGCCTCCTCCGCGGAGACGCCCCACCACTCGCAGCGCGGATCAGCCCTGACCGGGGATCTTCACCAGGCCCTGTTCGGCCATCCAGTCACGCGCGACGTCGGCCGGGTCCCGGCCTTCGACGTCGACCTGCGCGTTGAGCTTCATCAGTTCCTCGTTGGTCAACTTCTCCGAGACCGGCTGGAAGACCTGCGCCAACTGCGGGTAGCGCTTCAGCATCTCGTCGCGGAGGGTGACGCCGATGTTGTACCGGGGGAAGAACTGCTTGTCGTCGGCCAGCACCTTCAAGTTCAGCGACCTGATCCGGCCGTCGGTGGTGAACACCTCGCCGAACGTGCACGTCCCCTGGGCCGTGGCCTGGTAGATCGCTCCCTCGGTGAGGACCTTGACCTTGCTCGGGTCGGTCTTGAACCCGTAGGTCTGCTCCACGCCCGGCAGGCCGTCGTTGCGGCTGGCGAACTCGGTGTCCACGCAGAACGTGGCGTCCTCCGGGTGCTCGGCCATGATCCGCGGGATGTCCGAGTTCTCCTCCACGCCCAGGCGCTTGGCGGCGTCCTGGTTGACCGCGAACGCGTAGGTGTTGTCCACCTTGTAGTCGATCGCGGTCCAGGCCACCCCGTTGCGTTCGAGGTCCTGCTTCTTGACGGCCTCGTACTGGGCGCGGGCGTCCGGGATCGGGTCGTTGTTGCCGTTGTAGTTGACCCAGGACGTGCCCGTGTAGTCCCAGAGGATGTCGATCTGGTCGCTGGTCAGCGCGTTGCGCGCGGTCGAGGAGCCCTGGATGGAGCTCAAGTCCCGCACGTTGGCGCCGGCCGCGGACAGCGCGAACTCGCCGAGGTAGCCCAGGATGAGCTGCTCGGTGAAGTTCTTCGACCCCACCGTGATCGTCTGGCCCTCCAGCTCCGGAACGGGCTGGATGATGCCCGGCTCCACCGCCAGCGGAACCGACGAACCCGAGCTGAGCCCGCATCCCGACAGCATCAACCCGGCCATCGCCAGCGAGGCCGCTTTGAGCGCACGACTGCGCTTGCGGAGCTTCATCGCAACCCCCTCGGCGACAGGTAGGTCTCGGCCAGCGCACCGAGCCAGTCGACCAGCAGCGCCAGCGCCATCGCCAGCACCGAGCCGACGATCATGACCGTGTAGTCGTTGAGCTTGTAACCGGTGTCGATGAGCTCACCCAGGCCCCCCGCGCCGACGAACAGCGCCAGCGTCGCGGTTCCCACCGCCAGCACCAGCGCGGTCCGCAGACCGGCGAGGATGAACGGCACGGCCAGCGGCATCTCGATGCGCATCAGCACGCTCGAACCGGACATGCCGATGCCGCGACCCGCGTCGACCAGCGACGCGTCCACCGACTGCAGCCCCACGATGGTGTTGCGCAGGACGGGCAGCAGCGCGTAGAAGGCGATCGGCAGCGTCGCGATCCAGAACCCGGTGGAACCACCGGTGAACAGGAAGAACAGCACCAGCAGACCCATCGAGGGCGCCGCCTGACCGATGTTGGCGATGCCGATCACCAGCGGTGCGATGCGGCGAGCCCAGCTGCGGCTGAGCAGCACGCCCAGCGGAACCGCGACCAGCACCACGATCAGCGCCACCGCGATGCTGATCAGGAAGTGCGTCCAGGTCAGACTCAGGATCGTCGTCGAGTTGAGGCTCCGCTGCGTCACCTCGTCGTTGTCCCGGGTGAACGCCCATCCCAGCACCGCCGCGACCAGCACCACCACGGTCACCGGCTGCGCCAGCAGCCGCAGCCGCTCGGCGCGCCCGGACCCGGAGTCGGAAGCGTAAGTGCTGCTCATGAGGCGTCAGCCCCAGACCCGGCAGCGTCCGACCCCGCGGGCTCCTCCGCGCCGTCGGAGGCGTTCTCGTCGCGCAGCGCCTTGATCGTGTTCATCACGGTGTCGATGTCGACCACGCCGACGTACTCACCGCGAGAGCCCACGACCACGGCCACCCCGTCGTCGTCGGTCAGGATCGCCTCGAGGGCGTCCTGCAGGGTCGAGGCCCGCGACACCGAGTCCTCCACCGGACGGCCGGCCCGCGACAGGTCGGAGACCGAGCCCGCCTCGCGAGCGGTCGCCCAGCGCAGCGGACGGTTGCGCTTGTCGAGCACCAAGCCGATCGCGCCACGGCGGGTGCCCAGACGTTCGCGCAGCACCGAAGGTGCGTCGTCGACCGTCGCGGTCGGAACTTCGCCGACCTCGATCTCGCGCACGCGGCGCAGCGTGAGCTGCTTGAGGGCCGCGCCCGCCCCGACGAATCCGGCGACGGTGTCGTCGGCCGGGTTGGTCAGGATCGCCTCCGGGGTGTCGTACTGCAGGATCTTGGAGCGCTCGCCCAGCACCGCGATCCGGTCGCCGAGCTTGACCGCCTCGTCGAAGTCGTGCGTGACGAACACGATCGTTTTGCCCAGGTCTGCCTGCAGGCGCATGAGCTCGTCCTGCAGCACACCGCGGGTGATCGGGTCCACCGCGCCGAACGGCTCGTCCATCAGCAGCACCGGCGGGTTGGCCGCGAGCGCGCGGGCGACGCCGACGCGCTGCTGCTGTCCACCGGAGAGCTGCCGCGGGTAGCGGCCCCGGTACTCGGCCGGGTCGAGGTTGACGAGGTCGAGCATCTCGTCCACGCGCTCGGAGATGCGCTTGGAGTCCCAGCCGACCAGGCCGGGAACCATGCCGACGTTGTCGCCGACGGTCATGTGCGGGAACAGGCCCGCCTGCTGGATCGAGTAGCCGATCTCGCGGCGCAGCTTGTCCGCGTCCAGGCCGAGCACGTCCTGCCCGCCGATGGTGATCTTGCCTGAGGTCGGCTCGATCAAGCGGTTGATCATGCGCATGGTGGTCGTCTTGCCGGAACCCGAGGGTCCGACCAGCACCACCGTCTCCCCCGCGGGGATCGTCATGGTCACCGACTCGACGGCCGCCTGCTTCTGCCCCGGGTAGCGCTTGGAAACCTCTTCGAGCTTGATCTCCACGCCGTGCCCGGCGGTCTTCTTCTCGTCGTCAGCCACGGATACCTCTCGAAGTCGTCAACCGCCCGAACAGCACGAACAAGGCGTCGAGCGCCAGCGCCAGGATGACCACCCCGACGGTGCCCGCGAGGGCCATGTTCAGCGCGTTCGCGCCGCCCAGCTGGCCCAGGCCCATGAACAGCAGGTTCCCCAGACCGGGACCCTTGGCGTAGGCCGCGATGGCGGCGATGCCCATCAACATCTGGGCGCTCACCCGCATGCCGGCGAGGATCGCCGGCCAGGCGAGGCGGAGTTCGACGCGGGTGAGAACGCTGAACCGGTTCATGCCGATTCCTCGCGCCGCGTCCAGGATCGGCTGGTCGACGTTGGACAGGCCGACGATCGTGTTCCGCACGATCGGCAGGAGCGCGTAGAGCACGAGCGTCACCACCGACGGGGCCACGCCCAGGCCGAACACCGGGATGAGCAGGCCGAAGAGCGCGAAGGACGGGATCGTCAAGATCGCGCTGGAGAGAGCGGTGGCGATCGCCGCCCCGGCGGGGCTGCGGTAAACCGCAACCCCGACCAGGACGCCGATGATCGTTGCCAGCAAGATGCACTGAACCACCATGCTGACGTGCTGGTACGAGTTCACCAGCAACGATTGCCACCTGGATGCAACGTAATCCAGGAGATTCAATTATTTACTCTTTCTTGCCGGCTTCCGCCGAGTCGGACTCCTCGTCGGAGGGCTCCGCAGGAGTCGTGACCAGCTGGAATTCGCCGTCGTGCTCCTCAGTACCGGCGATGACGGCCTGCTCGAGCACCTCCGCACCCTTCTGGTCGCGAACCGTGATGGCGTCAGAGCGCAGGTCCTTCGTCATGGCCACGCACATGAAGATCATCACGATCGCGAACGGCAGGGCACCGATGAACGTGAGGTTCTGGATGCCTTCCAGGGCCTTGTCCTGGCCGATCACCAACATCACCGCGGCGACCGCACCGGTGGCGGCACCCCAGAAGATGACGACCCACTTGCTCGGCTCGATCGCGCCCCGCTGCGACAGCGTGCCCATCACGATGGACGCGGCGTCGGCACCGGAGACGAAGAAGATCGCGACCAGGACCATCACCAGAACGGCGGTGACCAGTGCCAGCGGCAGGTGGTCGAGCACCGCGAAGGTCTGCGCCTCCGCACTGCCGTCGCCGTAGACGTTGGTGCCACCCTTCTGGGTGTCGATCGCGGCACCACCGAAGATCGCGAACCACACGAGGCTCACGACGCTGGGCACCAGCAGCACGCCGCCGATGAACTGGCGGATCGTGCGGCCCCGGCTGATCCGGGCGATGAACATGCCCACGAAGGGCGTCCAGGAGATCCACCAGGCCCAGTAGAAGACGGTCCAGCTGGACAGCCAGTCCTGCATCTCCGCACCACCGGTGGCACCGGCCCGCGAAGCCATCTCGCCGAACTCGCTCATGTAGGAGCCGACCGCCGTGGGCAGCAGGTCCAGGATGAACACCGTCGGTCCGAGGATGAACACGAACAGCGCCAGGATGGCCGCCAGCACCATGTTGATGTTGGACAGCCACTGGATCCCCTTCTCCACGCCCGAAACCGCGGAGAGGATGAAGCAGAGCGTCAGCACGGCGATGATGGCGACCAGCACGTTGGTGCCGGCCTCACCGATCGGCCAGTTGGCGGCCTGCATACCGGCCTTGATCTGCAGCGCACCGAGACCCAGCGAGGCCGCGGAGCCGAACAGCGTCGCGAACAGCGCCAGGATGTCGATGATCTTGCCCAGTGGCCCCTCGGCGGCCTTCCTGCCGATCAGCGGCGTGAAGACACCCGAGATGGTCTGCTTGCGGCCGCGGCGGAAGCTGCTGTAGGCGATCGCCAGACCAGCCACCGCGTAGATCGCCCACGGGTGCAGGGTCCAGTGGAACAGCGAGGTCGACATGGCCGTCTTGATGGCCTCTTCGCTCTCGCCCGGGACGGTGCCCGGCGGCGGGGAGACGAAGTGGCTCAGCGGCTCGCTCACGCCGTAGAACATCAGACCGATGCCCATACCGGCGCTGAACATCATGGCGATCCAGGACACCGTGCGGAACTCGGGTCCTTCGTCGTCACCGCCCAGCGGGATCCTGCCGTACTTGCTGAAGGCCAGGAACAGGGCGAAGACCACGAACCCGGTCGCCGCGAGCACGAAGCCCCAACCGGTGTTCTTGATCAGCCAGGTCAACGCCGTCGAAGACGCGTTGCTGAGCGAATCGGTCGCCAGGGCGCCCCAAGCGACCACCGCGAACATGATGAGCGCAGTGACACCGAAGACGACCCAGTCCGTTCTGGGCTTGCCGAGGAACTCGGCATCTGGTTCGGAGGAATGACCGCCCTTGGCGGGTCCCCCACTTTGTTCAGTTTCGGTCGACACAGGTATCGGCGCCGACTTTCGGCGACGCCCCCTCCTCTCCGTCGTCGGTTACGACGTTTTCGGAACCAATCGAACCGCCTATTCGGGCGGTTGGTGGCTCCAAATCGTCGGCAACCTATAAACCGTGACCCAATCGGGTTAACAAGGCAAGCTCACCTGCGGTCAGCGTGGCCGAACCGACACCTAGACTGGCCAACCGTGAAGGCTGGTCTGACACCTACGCAGGGCGCGCTGCGCGTCCTGCGCGGTGCCGGTTTGGCCTGCACAGCGGCGTCACTGTCCGTAGCCGCTCACGCGGCCGCGGGCGGGTCGCTCCCAGGCCTGGGAACGACCGTCGTGATCACCGTTCTGCTGACCGGTGCCGGGGTGGCACTCGCTGATCGCAAGCGCGGGTCGTGGGGCATTCTAGGGGCACTGTCGGTCAGTCAACTGGCACTTCACTTCTTTCTCGAGCTGACCGCCCTCGGCCACCACGGTTCCGGGCACCTCCACGGCCCACCGCCGATCCCGGTCTCGCCGTGGCTGATGACCCTCGGCCACGTGATCGTCACGCTGGTGACCGCCCTGGTCATGGCCCATGCCGAACAGGTACTGTTCGTAGTCACCCGGTTGTTGCAAGCCATCTTCCCCAGGAAGACGACGCCGTTACCGGTTGTGACACCGCCGCCTGCGGTCTGCGTGCCGGCGCCGGTTCCGCGGACTCTTGCGCAACTGATCTACCAGCGGATTCACGCACGTCGTGGACCCCCGAAATCTCCCGTTGAAAGCAACGATCCGGTGTATATCGCCGTTCGAGCATTGCTATTCCGATGAATCGCGCATACGCGCGCGCGATTATCCGACGAGCACGGGAGATTCCAAGAGAACATGTCGACAAATCGATTCCTGGCGCGGTCCGCGAGTTGGATCACCGTGGGCGGCATCGCCCTCGCAATGGGCACCGCTCCCGCCTACGCGCACGTGAGCGCACAGCCCGAAGAGGCCGAGAAGGGCGGCTACGCGAAAATCGCGTTCCGCGTGCCCAACGAGGACCCGGTGGCAGGAACCGTCCAGATCAAGGTCATGCTCCCCGAGCAGCACCCGCTGAGCTCGGTGCGCACCAAGCCGATCCCCGGCTGGACCGCGCAGGTCGAGAAGGCGCAGATCCCGCCGGTGATGGTGGACGGCACCCAGGTCACCGAGGCGGCCCGAAGCATCACCTGGACCGCGCAGCCGGGCACCCGGATCGGCCCGAACGAGTTCAACGAGTTCGAGGCCACGCTGGGAGCGCTGCCGGAGAACGCCGACGAGCTGATGCTGCCCACGACCCAGACCTACGACAACGGCAAGGTCGTGGACTGGAACCAGCCGACTCCCCCGAGCGGCGAGGAGCCGGAGCACCCGGCACCGGTGGTGAAGCTGATCGCCGCGAAAGGCGGCCACAGCCACGGCGGTACGCCGTCCGGATCGGGCGGACAGGAAGCCGACCAGCACGGATCGGCGGACGACACGGCTCGCTACCTCGGCGGCGCCGGACTGATCGTCGGTGCGCTGG
Organism: Saccharopolyspora sp. NPDC049357; assembly: GCF_040677225.1. Classification (NCBI taxonomy): domain Bacteria; kingdom Bacillati; phylum Actinomycetota; class Actinomycetes; order Pseudonocardiales; family Pseudonocardiaceae; genus Saccharopolyspora; species Saccharopolyspora sp. NPDC049357. The sequence goes on from NZ_JBFAQJ010000056.1 coordinate 27,333, forward strand.
GCCTCGGCGTCGGCGCCGGCGCCCTGCTGCGCGGACGTCGTTCCGGCGGGGACGCGTCATGAGGCGGCTGCTGACCGTCGGCGCGTTCGCACTGGTCGCGCTCATCGGCGGTGCCGCTCCGGCGCTCGCGCACAACGTGCTGGTCGGCAGCGATCCGGCCGAGGGCGCGCAGCTGTCCGCGAGCCCGCGCGAGGTCCGGTTGACCTTCGACCAACCGGTCCGCGCGGGCGAGTCCTACAACACCGTCAACGTGGTGGGGCCGGACGGCTCGTTCTGGGCGGACGGACCGGCTCGGGTCGAGGGCAACTCGGTCATCGCCCCGGTCCGCGAGCTCGGACCGGCCGGTACCTACACCGTGGGTTACCGGATCCTGTCCAGCGACGGGCACCCGGTCCCGGGCAAGGTCAGCTTCACCCTGACCGCCCCCGGCAAGGGCACCCCGGCCCCCGGACCGCAGGGCGGACAGGACTCCGATCAGCCCGCTGACCAGGCGGAATCCGACTCCGGTGGGATGCCGATCTGGCCGTGGATCGCGGGCGCCGTCCTGGTCGTGATCGTCGGGCTGGTCCTGGCCCTGCGCCTGGGCGCACCGAAGAAGTGAATCCCCGGGAGGGTGTCCGGACTCCGCGTCCGGGCGCCCTCCCGCTCCTCTTTCCGCGGAATTCCGGATCCCGTTCTCAACGGAAGTCCCGATCACGATTCATGTGGAATTCCGCGTTCCGATTATCGCGCGAATTGTCGATCACTTCGTGCGGAGCTGGATCGCCCCCGCGACCCCGGGTTCGAGAGATCCGTCGCGAACCAGGTTCGGCGGAACCATGAACCACGGCTGCGGCCCACCCTCCGGCCCCCAGACCGGGAGGTAGGACTGGTCGATCAGCGAGATCGCGAAGTCCGTCGAGACCTCGTTCCCCCTCCCCAGCGCCGCGGTCCCCTGCCACGGCATCACCGCCGAACCGCCCAGCGGCACGAAGCGGAACCTGCCCTGCTCCGGCCGGAGCGACAGGCTCATCCGGACCCTGTCGTGCCGCCACATCGCGGCGTAGTCGAGCTCGGCGTCCACGTGCTTGTTGGCCAGGTACGTGATCGTCTCGTCCCAGGCCAGGGCCAGCAGCTCGCGGCGGGTCCCGCCCAGCTCCGGATCGTCCAGGTCGAACGGGTCGGTGTAGACCCGGCGGGAGAACTCCACCGGATCGTCGCCGGCGTTCGGCACGTCGACCGCGTGCACGATCGAGCGGAACATCTCCGCGAACCGGGGCTGACCGGCGCAGCCCGGGTCGCGCTCATCGACCTCGGCCAGCGCACCGCGCGGATCGACCCGCACGTCCAGCCCCGCCACGGCGGACTCGTAGCGGTCGCGGTGGCGGGCCAGCAGCTCGGCGCGCGCTGCCGCGTCGCCGCAGCCGAACTCCGCCGCCGCCTCGTCGATGTTGCGCACCGACACCACCCGGTCCGCGCCGGTCAACTCCAGCATCCGCCGGAACTCCCGCTGGTAGCCGCAGTACCGGCTGACGTCGCGCACCCGGAAGTGGCTCGGATCGGCCAGCGCGGTCACCCGGATCCCCGGCGGGTGCACCCGTCTCACCGCGGTGTCGAGCTGCAACAACCGGGCGAGCATCGCCACCTCGGCCAGGTCGGGCAAGCCGCCGAGCGCCTTCAGCCGCGAACCGTCCTGCTTCGTCGGCGGTCCCAGCAGCACCAGCTCGGCCGGTTCCCCCTCGGCCACCGCGCGCGAGAGATCCTCGTCGGCCTGCTCCCACGGGTAGGCCGTGCGGGACGCGCCGAACAGCTTCGCCTGCATGACCTGCCAGATCGCCCGAGTCGTGCCCAACTCGATGGCCGCCACCCGGTCACCGAGCCGGGCACCGGTCTCCTCCGCCTTCCGGCACAGTCCGCCCACGATCTCCGCCTGCTCGTCGTCGGAGAGCCGGACGCCCTGCCGCCACAACGTCGGCCGGGTGCGCATCTCCCCGAGCCGGAGCTGGGCGACCGAGGTGGCGTGCGACAAGCCCGGTGTCGCCAGGTGGCCCCGACCCAGCGGCGTCGGCTGCGGCAGCGCCTCGAAGGTGCCGATGGCGTCCGGCTCGTCGACCCCGGTGAACCCCGGAGCCGCGACCGGCACCACCACGGCCTGCGGGAACGCCGATCGGAGGGCTTCGAGGTTGGCGGCCTTGTCGTCGAAGGCGGCCACCGGTTCCCAGCCGCTCATGCCGCGCAGCGCGGCGACCTTCTGCTCGCCGACGTCCGCGCCCTCGTCGCTGGTGCGCAGGTCGAGGTGGCCGAGACCGTGCCGGGCCAGCGCCTCCTCGGTGGCCGCCCGCATCCGGTGCCGACGTCCGGTCACCAGCACCACTCGGCCGCCGGCCTGCTCGACGTCGCCGGCGAACTGCCGCACGCCGGGCGCGAGCTCGTCAGTCAGCAGCGCTTCCCGGTCCCACGAGATCGCCCGCCGGAACTCCGCGTGCTCCGCGTCCGCCGACAACCCGGCCACGTCCCGGAACGGCCGCCACCCCGGCTCGTACAAGCCCGGCAGCACCGGCAGCGGACCGGTCACGCCGATCGCCGCGAGCGCCGATCGCACCCGCGCCCGCGGGTGGAAGGCGCAGAAGTCCAGGTCGAGGGCGACCAGCGGGCGCGGCGTCGCGGGATCCCTGCGATGCGCGGCCGAGCGGTCCTTGACCAGCCGCAACACCTGCTGGAGCAGCTCGTGCTGGGCGGAGGGGACGTGATGCAGGTGAGGGCTCCACGGGTGTTCGCCCGCGAGCACCGACAGCAGCCCCGCCGAGCAGAACCGCAGCTCGCGGGCGAGTACCCCGGCCACGTCCGGGCTGATCGCGGTCAACCCGCGGTGCAGCCCGGTGATCGTCTCGGTCACGCGGTCCGGGTCGGCGGGTTCCAGACCGGGCACCACCACCCGCCCGCTCGGCAGGTGCACGCCGAGCGGCCCCACCGGGACCTTCCCGGCCGCCAGCAGTCCCCGGACCGTGATCACCACCGGCCGCACGACGCTCTCGATCAGCTCGTCCTCGGCGAGCTCCGGCGGCTCCACCAGCGGGATCGTTCCGCGGGGTGCTGTTCCGACCAGGCAGTACTTCGCGAGAAGGGAGTCGCGCGCGAGGTCCTCCAGCGCGCGTTCCGGCAACGTGCCGGTTGCGTACACCGCGTCTCCTTAACGATTGCAGCGCTCATCAGGCCTTCCACGTGTGCGGATGGCGGCTGCGCGAGGAGGCGCGAAAATTCGGTTCGACCGAAACCGACGACTACCGATCGGCGAACCCGCAGGTCACTGCGGGAATGTTCGGTTCTCCAACGGGTCCGCGATGCGGTCCGGAGGACGAAGTCGCGCAAGTCGGCGAGCGGTCATTCACCGTCGACGAACTGCACCGGAGCGAGCCCGTTCGGCTCGTCCATCCGCCGGAGCGCGGCGCGGGCGCGGCGGTGGAGCACCCGACGCGAGATCCAGCCCGCCGCGTAATGCCGGTACGCCTGGGCCACCATCACCAGTTCGGCGAGGTGTTCGGCGTAGGGCTCGCGGAGTTCCGGCGGCAGCTGTCGCATCGACTCGAGGTGGCCGTCCACGATCTCGTTCAGCAGCCGCGCGCTGGCGAGCGCCCGGTCCCGGCGCGATCGCGGGGCCTGCTCACCCGGCGAGAACTCTGCGATCCTCATCGACAGCCCATCCGCTTAGCACCACTCGATGCACCAGTTCGCTCGTATGGTTTACCCCTTCAGGTCGAATCCTGTAACCAAAACCGACCAGAAAGGCACCGCAAACCGACCAAGATCGCCCTATCGGACGCATCAAGGTTGAGCCGGAAGCGTCAGTCGATGCTTCCGTCCACACGAGACGTCAGCTGTACGGCGCCCACTGGGTGTCCAGATCGCCTTCTCGGATCGTGCGCAGCCGCCAGCTCAGCTGCTCGCGCACGCTCGGATTCGTGCGCAGGATCGGCAGCACCCCGGTGGTGATCTTGAGTTCGCGCAGCTCGCGCAGCACCGGGAAGCCCTCCCACGACGTGATGTCGAAGCCGTAGGCGTCGGCCAGCTCGCGGTGCCACTCGGCCGGATAACCCATGCGCAGGCTGCCCACCGCGATCGGCGTCAGGTCCCACTCGGGCTGGCCGATGCACAGCGAGTCCAGATCGCACAGCAGCGGGCCGTCCGGACCACCGATCACGTTGCCCAGGTGGGCATCCGCGTGGATGACCGCGCGCGGCAGCGGGAACTCCAGCCCGTCGAGCTGTTCTTCCAGGTAATCGCACCGCTGCTGGAGGAACGCGTGGTCCTCCGGGTCGATGTCCACCGCGTCGAGCAGCCGACGCCGGATGTCGGCCATCGGCTTCCAGGGCTTGAACGTCTCATCGGCGAGCGGCTGGGAGTGCATCTGGCGCAGCAGATTGCCCAGGTCGGCGCTACCGGGCACCCGGCCCTCCTCGGGCACGAACTGCCACAACGTCGCGCAGTGCGCACCCGAGGTGACCGGTTGCTCCACCCCCGGGAGTAACCGCACCGCGGGAACCCCGTGCACCGCGAGCCAGTGCGCGGCCTCGACAGCGGTGCGCGCCCGGTGGGCGAACGACGAGGACAGCACGACGCGAACGATCACGGGTTCGTCCCGAAGCAGGAAAACCCCGTTGTTGATGCACCTGATCAGCCGGGCGCCACGCGGGTTCAGGCCGACGGTCTCGCAGATCTCGGTCAGCGCCAGTTCCAGTTCCGGGGGGACGCTCTGACCCTGTTGAACCTGGTATGTCTTCATGCTCATGTTCTCAACACCGACGTCGCCGGCCGGTCACACCCGGAATCGGGGCGACCTCACGCCTGGCGGAACCGCCGGACTTCCTCGAAGAGGTCACGGGAATCCGAGTTGGCCCGGTTCTTGCCCGCTTCCAGCTCCAGTGGTTTGAGCCGGTCGGCGACCCGGGCGGACTTCACGCGCTCACCGAACTGCAGCGCACGACGTCCGACCTTCAGGCCTTCCTGAACGTCGCCGGCCCGGAAGTGGTTGGTTGCCTGCAGGCTCAACCCGAAAACGTGGGTTCGCTGCATGTCCGCGCCATACGCCTCGTTGCACTTGATGGTCTCGGCGACCGCGATCGAGGCGTGCTTCTTGGGATCGAACACCGCCAGCGCGTCGTGCGCGGAGCCGATCATGCCGTGCAGGTCGTTCTCGGTGAAGAAGCGGACCCAGTCCGGAGCGTCGTCCACGTTGGCGCGGGCGAACTCGTCCTTGGTGCGGCCCACCATCTTCTGCACCTGGTCGGGCTTGTTGAGCATCCCGTAGGCCCACGCCTCGTTCGCGCACAGCACCGCGACGGTCAGCGAAGAACCCGATTCCTGGGCCGCGATCTGGCCCAGCTGGAACAGCTTCAACGCCTCGTTGGGCTCCTGGTAGTGCAGGTAGACCCGGCCCATCCGGTACAGCACGCTGGCCACGAGGCTGTCGTCGTCAGCGCGCTTGGCGAACTCCAGGGCGCGGCCGAAGTGGCTGCGCGCCGGGTCCAGCAGGCCCACGTCGAACGAGGTCCAGCCGGCCAGGCTGTGCATGTCCGCCAGCGCCACGAACAGCTGCTTGCGGACGGGATCGCTGGAGGTGGAGTCCAGCAGCTGCTGGGCCCACGAAAGCTGGGCGACCACGGCGTCGCGGCAGGTGCCGCCGCCGTATCGGTAGTCGAGGTCACGCAGGGCCTTGGTGGCGGCCTGAATCTGCTGCACATCCGTCATGCCGATGCGCGCCGGAGCCGGAGTCTGGGCGTTGGCGGGCGACCAAGCACTGTCTTCGGTGCCGAACACCGCGGCGCCCATGGTCACCGCGGCCGCGTGGGACAGGAACTTCCGACGCTTCACCGATTCGTCCTCCTCAGCTTCCAGGGCGTTCGTCGCTTTCGCGACCCGCATGGCGGTCGCCCCGTCGTAGGCGAGGCCCATGTAGCCCCGCGGGATGCCGAGCCCGTCGGCTATTCGGGCCAGCACGTCATACGCCATGACCTGCCGACCCTTGAGGATCTCGGACACCTCGGACTGGGATTGGCCCGTCGAGGCGGCGATCTGCCGCTGCGAGACCCCGTGCCGGCGCAGTTGCCGGTAGACCTCGCTGACGTCCCTCCGGGCCAGCGCATCCCGCATCTCCCGCTCGTTCCAGACGTCGGGAGTAACGGGCGAGCCGCCAGATCCGATGATGTTCATTTGACCCCCTGACGCTCTCAAACGGGCGTTGCTCGCAGAGTAAGCGCACTGCGGCAACTCGGTGAAGCCCGTATCGGTAGAGGTGATCGGTTGCGGTGAAGTCCGCTTACCGCTCGTCGCGGCCTTCGGTCCGGTCGTCGCCTGTCCTCTAGGCGAAGCGACCGCCAGGCATCAATGTAGTCATCAGCAAGCAGCGAGCACAGACGGGATCTGGGGCAACACGATGGACATTCGAGCGACGGACTCGCGGCAGGAGGGTGACGGAACCCCGCACGTTCCGGAACCCGCCGACCGCCGTCGCTGGTGGCACGTCGACTGCCGCGATGTCGCGAACGCGCATCGGAGCCTGGCCGTGCTCGTCAACAGGGACAAGGTGGTGCTCGTCGGACCGCCCGGCTACGCCGCGGAACTCGAAAGCCGTGGTGCAGCTCAGTTGTCGATGGCGTTGCGGGATGCCGCAGCGCAGGCGAGAAAGTGACGGTGGACGTCTCATGGACGAGATCCTGGGGCAGGTGTTGCGCAGCGCGGTGCGTGAGCGGCTCGATGTTCTTTCCGAGCTCGCCGACCACGCGGACGCCCCCTCCCTGCTCTCCGTGGCGCGCGCCGAACTCCCGCGGCTGACCGCGGGATGGCGGGCGCTGCTCACCGCGCACGAAGCCGACGAGAAGGGCAACTGCCCGGAGTGCTCCGGACGTCGACGCCCCACGAAAGCACCGTGCTCGGTGTGGGAGTCGGCCTACGAACACCTGGTCGCAGGAGCCCTCGCACCCCGTCCCGCACGGCACCAGCGACCGGCGCACGCTTTGCAGCCGGCCACGCCGGTGCCGTAAGCCGGCGGACTCGGACCCGGACAGCAGCACCTCCTCCCCGACCCGGGACCGAGCAACCGCCAGGTGGCGGCCGATGAGCGCTTAGTCGCGAATCCCCGACCCCGGCCAACGCGAGTCGGCCGCCACCAAGCTCCACCGCTGTGACAACACAAGACTTCCGCGGGCCGGTGCTGACGCACTCCCCTCCCCCCGACCGGTACCGGTCCGCGGACTCCAACCACTCCGGATCACCGTTTCCCCGGACGGACCGGAGGTGGAAAAGGCCCTGGACGCGACCTCCCCGACTCGCGCCCAGGGCCTTTCCTTATTTCTGGGTTCGGGTTGGACCGCTCAAGAAAACAGCCCACCGCCAGGCAACCGGCGAAGCCGGTTTCTCCTCACCCCATCTGAGCTGCTGGCACCGCCGCGGGTTCTGAGCGGCGTTGTGGCGAGCACGCCTCGACGCCGTGTTGGACATACATAAGTCGTGGCGCGCGGAGTCCACAACGCCGCTCAGGTTCCGCTTCTCGCACCGCCGAGCAGGACGACCACAGAGCCTTGTCAGTAAGCAGTACCCAAGACCCAACTGCGGGACACCAAGCTCCGACCGGAACCCAATTATTTCCTTCGTAGTCTTGCTCTTTCGGTGAAGTCCGGTTCGAGGCGTAGGCCTTCTCTGGGTGAAACTCCGCGTGGGGTGGGGACGTTCGGGGGTTCGATCAGCTGTGTCCGGTCTGCCGGGACCATGGCCCAGGGTTGGCGCGGGCCCAGGAGCGGCGAGTAGACCGGGACGAAACCCTGGTCCAGCAGCGAGATGGCGAAGTCGATCGCGACGTGGCCGCGCGGGTCCAGGACGCCGGTCCCCTGCCAGGGCAGCAGGCCTGATCCGCCGAGGTAGGTGAAGCCGAGGCAGCCCTGCCGGACCGCGCTGAGCGTCAACCGCACCCGGTTCGGGAACATCCGCTCGTAGCCGAACTCCTCGTCGACCTGCATCGTCGCCATGTAGCGGATGACCGTGTGCCACGCACGGCGCAGCACCGCGCGTCGCCCCTGCCGGACCTCGGCGGAGGCGCTGGGATCGCTGACGTTGTAGATGTCGGCGTACAGGGCGGCCGACCACTCCAGCCGATCGGTGCCCGCGGGGACCGTCACCGGTACCGAGTACACCAGCGACATCAGGATTTCCCGGAACAGCCCGATCACGTGCGGCGCGAAATCCGTCTCCGCCGTCGACCAGTCGTGCACGGATTCCAGGGTGCGCAACGGGTTGTCGGTGATGTCGAAGTCGCGCAGCCGATCGCTGAGCAGCTTCCGGTAGTTCGCGATCCGGCGGGCGCGCTCGGCGGGCAGGCCCGGCCCGAGCCGCTGCTCGGCGACCTCGTCGATGTCGGCCACCGTCGTCCGGTCCCCGATGCCGACGAGATCCACGTACTCGCGCAGCTTCCGCTGGTAGGCGTCGGCGATCGCGGCCGGCCTGCTCCGGAAGTGCCTGCCGTCGGTGAGGATGTTGAAGTGCAGCCCCGGCGGGTACACGGCCGCGACGGCGCGCTGCATCTCGCGCAGCCGCGCCATGGCGCCCAGCTCCGCCAGGTCCGGCAGCGGGCCGGACGCCTTGAGCCGGTTCAGGCACTGCTTGACCGGGAATCCCAGCAGCACCACGTCGATCGGTTGCCCGGCGCGCACCGGGGTTTCGGCATCGCGCTTGAGGTCGGCCAACCGGTAGTTGGCGCGCGAACCCTTGATGAACTGCTTGCGGGTCAGCACGTGGTGCAGCGCGGCCAGCACTCGCTCGACGTCGTCCGGGTGCTCGTCCAGGCCGAACTTCGCGATCGCACCTCGACCCGTGCGCTGCGCGGCCCGGTCGGTGTCGGCGACGATCGAGTCCACGATGGACTGCGTCTCGCCCTCGGTGAGGTGCACCGCCCAGCGGCCGGCCAGTCGGTTCCGGCGCAGCGCACCGATCTGCAGCTCCTCCAGGGAATGCGTGTTGGACAGCTTCGGCCCGCCCGGCGCGCTGGGCCGCGTCTCGAAGGTGGCGATGACCGCGGCGTCGTCGGCGGCGGGGGCGTCCGGCCGCCGCTGCGCGGCCAGGCCCGGGATCTCCACCGCGACCGGCACCGCGTCGCCGAACTCCGCGCGCACCGCCGTCCTGTTCTCCCCTTCGTCGTCGAAGACCGCGACGACGTCCACCTCGCCGAGGGCGCGGATCCGCTCCGCTTTGACCTCGGCGATCGGCCGGGAGACGTCGCTCGGCACGACCAGCAGCGTCGCGTCCGGCACACCGGCGTCGGCCAGCAGCTCGGCGGTGATCTCGCGGAACCGCTCCTTGCGGGCCGTGCAGAACACCACCTGGCCACCGGCGTCCTGGACGTCCCAGACGAACCGGGCCAGGCCGGGGTTCACGCTGTCGGTGCGCAGCCGCTCGCGCGGCCGGGACTGGAAGGCCCGCAGGAAATCACCGCGCAGCTCGTCCCAGTCCACCGCCGGGTAGCGCTCGCCGAGTCCCGAGGAGCGCACGAAGTTCTCCCAGCTGCCGGGCAGGTGCGTCGGCAGCACCGGGAGCGTGGCCGGACCGGCCAGTTCGAGGATGCCGCCGGGCGCGCCCGGCCGGGGCCCGGAGACGGCGCGGGCCGCGTCGGTGATCCGCTGCAACGGGATCAGCCCGCACAGGTCGACGTCGATGACCACGGCGGGCCGCGGCGCGTCCGGGTTCCACCGGCGCTCGCGGGTGCCCTGCTGGACGCGGTCGAGCACCGACTTGAGCACGCTGTCCTGGCTCTCCGGGACGGTGTGCGCGTAGCTCTGCAGCGGCTGCTCGCCGGAGAGCAGCTCGGCGGTGTGCGGTGCGAGGTAGCGCAGCTCCTCGCCGATGACCCGTCGCACGGCGTCGCGCACCTCGCGGCCGCGGTCACCGGCTCGCAGCGAGGCGAAGCCCTCGCCCAGCCGTTCCAGCGTGCTGACCAGCGCGCGAACCCCGGTGGTGACCTCCGCGCGGCTCGGCTCGGCGGTGATCCGCTCGTGGTCGGTGACCACGATCCGGCCGGTGGCCTGCAACTCGGGCGAGAGCTCGACGGCGAATCCCGTCTCGTCCAGCGCGAAGAGGCCGAGGCCGTGGGTGTCCAGCGCCAGGCGGAACACCCGCAGCAGCGGCCGCACGAAGTGCTCCAGGAAGTGGTCGAGCTCGTCCTCGCGGCGCGCGAACCGGTTGTCCAGCACGACGCGCAGCAGCTTCGGCGCGCCGTCGGAGTCCGGGTGCAGCAGCGCGTCGAGGTCGGCGGCGATCGTGCCGCCCGGGTGCCTGGGGTGCGCGGGGGCCGGGTCGATGACCCGCAGCAGCGCGGTCGTCCCGGTCCCGGTGTCGACCACCGCTCCCGGCACCGGCTGGGTGGCGCAGTGCATCCGCAGTTCCGGGTCGCCGGAGACGACCGAGGCGAAGCGCTCCCAGCCGCGCAGCGCGCGCAACGCCTGGTCGCGGGAGTCGATGGCCTGCACGCGAACGGCGCGTTCCCGTCGGCCGACGGTCACCCCGGCTTCGGGGAACGGCACCTTCGGGCCGGCCCCGGGACCGCGCAACGACGCCAGCACCCGGTGCGCCAGTTCGCGGTCGGCACCGCAGATCAGGTCGACGCGCTCGGCCGGAACCTCGGTGACCCGCGGTTGCGCGGGGCTCTCGGGGGTCAGCGAACCGGCGAGCCGGTTCAGCCACGCCGCGTCGAAAACCCGCCTGGTGCGCCGCGATCGGACCAGCGCGCGGTACAGGTCGGCCCAGGTCGCCTCCGCGCCCAGCGGGATTCCGGTGCCGACACCGGCCAGCAGCAGATCGCCGTCGGGAGCCTGCTCGACCCAGAGCCCGTAGCCCCCGGCGGTGAGCAGGTCGTTCGCCTCGGCGACGGTGAGCGGGCGCCAAGGTCCCGGGGCCGGGAGCCCGTCCACCGGCCAGTCGTCCTGCGCGGAGTCCTCCGCCAGGAACGGCAGGTCCGTCTCCGCCTGTCGAGCCGTCACCACTTCCCGGGCCGTCACGGGGCCGAGCGGACGGTCTCGGCACACAGGCGAGGGAACCCGGGTACGGCGAGCAGACGTGGGGCAGCCGTGCAGTAACCCACAATGACCCTTCTGTCACGGAGAATGACGACTCTCGTCACACTAGATAGCGACCCTCCGCGTTGACAACATGACTCAATGCATACCGGTTTCCTGTAACGCTCGTGGATCACCAGGCCGAATGGGGTTTTCACCCGCATGGGATGTAACACTTGACCTAGGTCAAGTGACGCCCAACGAATTCACCCTTTCGCTTGACGGCGTCGGCGGCATGTCCGATACGCACGGATGTCGGCTCAGCACCAGACTGGTCGACACAACTCCAAAAAACCAGGGAGTCGCATTGCCTGCAGAAACAGCACCGCTGCGGCGCAAGCCCGTGCAGCAGCGAAGTGCCCAACGAGTGGAGAAGATGCTCGCCGCCACCGCCGGCCTCATCGACGAGGTGGGCTACGACGGATTAACAACCACCCTCATCGCGGAACGAGCCGGAGTCGCGGTCGGAT
>NZ_JBFAQJ010000057.1:0-38456 GCF_040677225.1 Saccharopolyspora sp. NPDC049357
ATGCTCTCATCTCTTCAACAGTCCAAGAACACCACGCACAGCGATCAGTATCGTTCCGTCCAGGCCTCTTCACGTCACGGATGCGCCGAGATCCCCTGGGGGGCCAGGTTCTGGTCGTGGGCCCGTTGCCAGGTGCCGTCGGCGGTCGCGGCTCGGAGCATTCCCCGGAGCTCTTCGGCGAGCTTGGGGTCGTCGGCCTTGACGACCAGGTTCCGCTCGGTGTCGGTGACGGCGTACGGGATCTGCGCGAGCTGCGGGACGTCCGCGGTGCCGCCGAGCAGGAGGTCGACGTTGCCCGCTGCGACCGCGTCGCGCAGCAGCGTCGGGGGCAAGCGGCGGAACTGCACCTGGGTGTAGGGGTCGAGACCGATGCGGCGGGCGATGTCGCGGGCGATGTCGACGTCGAAGCCCCGGTAGCCGCCCGCGGGGTCGCGCGTGACGAACTCCGGCTGGTCGGCGCGCACACCCACCAGCAGTCGCTTCCTCTGCTTGATCGCGGTCAGCGTCGGCGAGCTGCCCAGCTCCACGTCGCCTCCCGCCGAGGAGCTCGGCGGTGCGGGAGGGACCTCCGGAGCCGGCGGGGGCGGCGCTGCGGGTTCGGCTTGCCCGCACCCGGTCAGGACGACGGCCACCGCCGCCACTGCGAGCAGGCGAATCCTCACAACCACTCCTTCACCATCGGGTCCACCCGACCATGATCGCGCACGGTCGGAGTCACGCGGGAACGAGTTCTCATGGACTGGATCGATTGTGAAATCCAGGCCACACCCACTAGTGTGACCCGCGCCATGTGGCGCCAACGTCGTCGCCCGTTTGTCCAGCTCACCTTCGGAGGCGATCATGGCGCCACTGCACGCCGTCGTCGAGCGGGTCACCCGCCGCATCGCAGAACGCAGCGAGCGGACCCGCTCCGCCTACCTCGAACGCATCAACGCCGCAGCTGCGCAAGGCCCGGTTCGGGCCGACCTGCCCTGCAGCAACCTCGCGCACGGTTTCGCCGCCTGCAGCGGCTCCGACCGGCTCGCGGTGCGCGGCGTGAGCAAGCCCGGGGTGGCGATCGTGTCGGCCTACAACGACATGCTCTCCGCGCACCAGCCCTACAACGAGTTCCCCGCGTGGCTGAAGGACTCGGTGCGCGAAGCGGGCGGTGTCGCGCAGTTCGCGGGCGGAGTGCCTGCGATGTGCGACGGGATCACCCAGGGCCGCACCGGCATGGAGCTGTCCCTGTTCTCCCGCGACGTGATCGCGATGGCCGCCGGCGTGGCGCTCTCCCACGAGATGTTCGACGGGGCGCTGATGCTCGGGGTGTGCGACAAGATCGTGCCCGGTCTGCTGATCGGCGCGCTGGCGTTCGGTCACCTGCCGACCCTGCTGGTGCCGGCCGGACCCATGCCCTCGGGCCTGCCCAACCGCGAGAAGAGCCGCATCCGGCAGCTCTTCGCCGAAGGCAAGGCCACTCGCGAGGACCTGCTGGAGGCCGAGTCCGCCTCGTACCACTCCCCCGGCACCTGCACGTTCTACGGCACCGCCAACTCCAACCAGCTGGTCGTCGAGGTCATGGGCCTGCACCTGCCCGGCTCCAGCTTCGTGCCGCCCGGCACCCCGCTGCGCAAGGCGCTCACCGAGGAAGCCGGCCGTCAGGTCGTGCGGCTCGGCCAGGGCGAGGGGCGCACGCCGATCGGTGAGCTGCTCGACGAGAAGGCGATCGTCAACGGCGTGGTCGCGCTGCTGGCCACCGGCGGCTCGACCAACCACACGCTGCACCTGCCCGCCATCGCCGCCGCCGCGGGCATCGAGCTGACCTGGGACGACTTCTCCGAGCTGTCCGCGGTCGTGCCGTCGCTGGCGAAGGTCTACCCGAACGGATCCGCCGACATCAACCACTTCGCAGCCGCCGGTGGCGTGCAGACGCTGATCGGTGAGCTGCTCGACGCAGGCCTGCTGCACGCCGACGTCAAGACCGTCGCCGGTCACGGCCTGGACCGCTACCGGCAGCAGCCGTTCCTCGACGACGGCGAGCTGGTGTGGCGGGATGGCCCTTCGAAGAGCCTGGACACCGACGTGCTGCGCGGGGTCGACGACCCGTTCGCGCCCGACGGTGGACTGCGCGTGCTGGAGGGCAACCTCGGGCGCGCGGTGATCAAGGTGTCGGCGGTGGCCGCCACGCACCGCACCGTCACCGCGCCGGCGCGGGTCTTCGACGACCAGCACGACTTCACCGCCGCCTTCTCCGCGGGCGAGATCGACCACGACGTCGTGGTCGTGATCCGCAACCAGGGCCCGCAGGCCAACGGCATGCCCGAGCTGCACGGCCTCACCCCGGCGCTGGGAGTGCTGATGGACCGCGGGCACCAGGTCGCGCTGGTCACCGACGGCCGGATGTCGGGCGCCTCCGGCAAGATCCCGGCCGCCATCCAGCTCACCCCGGAAGCCACCGCTGGCGGACCGCTCTCGCGCATCCAGGACGGCGACGTGATCCGGCTCGACGCCGACCGGGGCACGCTGGAAGCCCTCGTGCCCGACGACGAGCTCACCGCGCGGCAACCCGCGCGCGGGGCGGACCCGGCACCGTTCGGCACCGGCCGCGAGCTGTTCGCCGCCTTCCGCAATGCCGTCGGCCGCGCCGACCAAGGCGCGAGCGTGTTCGGTCAGGCGCAACCGCAGGTGCGAGTATGACCAGCGGCGGAACCACCGCCCCGACGCGATTGGACGAGCAGATGAACACCGCAGCCGACGTTTTCGACCTGGCGCCCGTGGTGCCGGTCGTGGCCCTCGACGACGCCGAGCACGCCGTCCCGCTGGCCGAAGCGCTGCTGCGCGGCGGAATCCGGACCATCGAGGTCACCCTGCGCACTCCGGCCGGTCTCCCGGCCATCGAACGCATCGCGGCCGAGGTGCCCGACATGGTCGCCGGGGCGGGCACGATCACCGAGGTGGGCCAGGCCAAGCAGGCCGCCGACGCCGGTGCCCGCTACTTGGTCACCCCCGGCACCACCGATCGGCTGCTGGACGACCTGGAGGCCTCCGGGGTGCCGTACCTGGCGGGTGCCGGCACGGTGTCCGAGGCGATGCGGCTGGCCGAGCGCGGGGCGAGCGCGATGAAGTTCTTCCCCGCCGAGCCCAGCGGCGGGGTGCCGTTCCTCAAGGGCATCGCCGGTCCCCTGCCGCACCTGCGGTTCTGCCCCACCGGCGGGATCAGCCCGGCGACCGCGCCGGACTACCTGGCCCTGCCCAACGTCGGCTGCGTCGGCGGCTCCTGGCTCGCCCCGAAGAACCTGCTGGCAGCGGGCGACTGGGCGAAGATCGAGCAGCTGGCCGCCGAGGCCGCTGCGCTGCGCTGATGCTCGGGGCGCCCGCGCGGGCGGGCGCCCCGGCTTCACGCCGCGAGCAGGGTGAGGGCCTCCGGAATCGAGTCCACGACCGGGTAGCCGGACTTCTCCAGCTTGGGGCGGTCCATCACGCCGGTGGTCACCAGAACGCACTGCGCACCGGCCTGTTCGGCAGCGTGGGCGTCGTCGAGGACGTCGCCGATGAGCACCACCTCGGCCGGATCGAGCTCTTGCGCCTTGAGGTGGACGCGCAGGTGCTCGTCCTTGGAACCGCCACCCACCGAAGTGCGCAGGCCGTCCATCCGATCGAAGAGCTCGTGCAAACCGCGTGCCGTGACCAGCTCGACCAGCTCGTCGTGGAACCACATCGACAGCAGCGACTGGGTCCGGCCGGTCGCCGCCCAGTCCTGCAGCACGTGCGGCACACCTTCGGTCATGCCGCAGGAATCCAGCAGATCCCGGTAGGCGACGTGGTAGAGCTCGTCGACGCGAGCCCAGTCGTCCTCGGTGATCTCGCGCCGCAGGAGGTTCTCGTAGCAGGCGCGCAGCGGACGGCTGTAGATCGCGCGCCACTCGTCGATGTCGATGTGCTCCCGGTCGAACCGGGTGCACACGCTGTTCACCGCGGACACCACGGCGTGGTTGTCGTCAAGAAGTGTTCCGTTCCAGTCCCACACGATGTGCTGCGGGCTCCTCGACTTCGTCATGACCAGGAACCCTACGACGTGCCACTGACGTTCTGGTACCCACGTCCCACAGTCAGATCGGACCGGTGAAGCAGGCGGTCTCCTCAGCGGCGAACGTCGGCTGCACGCTACCTGCAGCTCGCCCGGCTCGGCCCCGATCTCGAAAACCTCGGTGTAGAGCACTTCTCCACCCGGAGGCAGCTGCGCGACGGGGACCGGGTCCCCCGCCCCGAAGTGCTGCTGGGCGAGGCGCCCGTTGTGGCTGACGGTGATCGTCGCGTTCACGACGTTGTAGGCGGTCCGCTGCGCCGGTGCACGCGGCGCGCTGGAGCCTAGGGAGAGCGATCAGCTCCGCTCACGGTATTCACCGGGTTTCACCCCAACGGCCCAGAAACCGCCAAGGGTCAGGAGAAATCGGAGTCCGCCGCGTCGCCGGCGTTCTCGATCTCCTCCTTGACGATGCGGTAGGCGAGACCTTCGGAGTAGCCCTTGCGGGCGAGCATGCCGACCAGGCGGCGCACCTTCGCGGTGTAGTCGAGCGATCCCGTGCTGCGCAGCTTGCGCTGCACCAGTTCGCGGGCGCGCTCGGCCTCAGCATCGTTGTCCACGTTGGACAGAGCCGATTCCACGAGGTGCTCGTCGATGCCCTTGCGCCGCAGCTCGAAGCCCAGCGCCTTGCGCCCCAGCCCCTGGGAGCGCTGGCGCTGGTTCACCCATTCCTCGGCGAACGAGGCGTCGTCGATGAGGCCCGCGTCGGCGAACTTCTGCAGCACGCCGTCGGCGATGTCCTCGTCGATGTCCTTGCGCAGCAACGCCTGTCGCAGTTCGAGCCGACTGCGAGCGCGGCTGGCCAGCAGCCGGTACACGATGTCGCGGGCCTGCGCGGCGGGGTCCTCGGGCTTGCGAGGTGGCTTCTTCTCCGCCTCGCCGTCGCGAGGTTCGGCGCCGGGGGCGCGACGACCGCTCCCCCGGCGCGTTCCTTCGTCGTTCATCCGTGCCAAGGCGTCGATCAGAACTCGACCGGCGCCGGCTCGGCGGCGCTGTTGTCGCCACCCTCGGCGTCGAGGGTGGCGCCGATGCCGAGCTTCTCCTTGATCCGCTTCTCGATCTCGTTGGCCACGTCCGGGTTCTCCCGCATGAACTTGCGGGCGTTCTCCTTGCCCTGGCCCAGCTGGTCGCCCTCGTAGGTGTACCAGGCACCCGACTTGCGGATGATGCCCTGCTCGACACCCATGTCGATCAGCGAGCCCTCGCGGCTGATGCCGATGCCGTAGATGATGTCGAACTCGGCCTGCTTGAACGGCGGCGCGACCTTGTTCTTGACGACCTTCACGCGGGTCCGGTTGCCGACCGCGTCGGAGCCGTCCTTGAGCGTCTCGATCCGGCGCACGTCCAGCCGCACCGAGGAGTAGAACTTCAGCGCCTTACCACCGGTGGTGGTCTCCGGGGAGCCGAACATGACGCCGACCTTCTCGCGGAGCTGGTTGATGAAGATCGCGGTGGTCTTGGCGTTGTACAGCGCGGAGGTCAGCTTCCGCAGCGCCTGGCTCATCAGGCGGGCCTGCAGACCCACGTGGCTGTCGCCCATCTCGCCCTCGATCTCGGCGCGCGGCACCAGTGCGGCCACCGAGTCGATGACGATGACGTCCAGCGCGCCGGAGCGGATCAGCATGTCCGCGATCTCCAGCGCCTGCTCACCGGTGTCCGGCTGGGAGACCAGCAGCGAGTCGGTGTCCACACCGATCGCCTTGGCGTACTCCGGGTCCAGCGCGTGCTCGGCGTCGACGAAGGCCGCCGTGCCTCCGAGCTTCTGGGCGTTGGCCACGGCGTGCAGGGCGACCGAGGTCTTACCGCTGCTCTCCGGGCCGTAGATCTCCACGACACGACCGCGCGGCAGGCCGCCGATGCCCAGTGCGACGTCCAGCGAGATGGAGCCGGTCGGAATGACCTCGACCGGCGGCCGCGAGTCGTCGCCGAGCCGCATGACCGATCCCTTGCCGAACTGCTTGTCGATCTGAGCGAGCGCCAGCTCCAGCGCCTTGCCCTTGTCCGGTGTCGCTGCTGCCATCGGGGTCCACCTCGGTGAAGTCTTCGAGTCGGGTCTTCGGGCGACTCTCTTGGGAGCGAGTCGTTCACGTCGTTTCAGACGCTACGGGCTGGGACCGACAATCCGACTCGCGGGGTTTGCGGGTCTTCCCGGTCCGCACCCCCATAGTAAGCGAACGGATGTTCGAGCGTCATGCCGACACGCCGGGCTCATCACCTGGTCGAGTGACAGTGCGATCAGCGCACCACAGGTGGACACTCAGGACTACCTCGCTCTCAGGAGGTGCCCGAAATGCGCATGGATCGCTACTTACCACCGGAACACCCGCTGAACCGCTTCTACCGGATCGCCGCAGCCGTGTTCGGGGCGTGCCTGATGGTCTTCGGCGGGCTCGGGCTCGCCAACCGGGTCCCGCTGTTCACCACCGACGGAGTCGACGTGCTGGGGCTGTCCAGCAACGGCCTGCTCGCCGTGGTGTCGATCGTCGTCGGCGCGATCCTGGTCGCCGCCGCGGCCTGGGGCGGCCCCGTCGCCTCCACCACGACCGCCGCCATCGGGGTGCTGTTCGTCCTGTCCGGCCTGGCCAACCTGGCGGTGCTCAACACCTCGTGGAACGTCTTCGCCTTCGAGCTGCAGAACGTGGTGTTCAGCCTCATCGCCGGCCTGGTGCTGATGTTCTTCGGCTTCTACGGCCGGGTCAGCGGTGGCCTGCCCGAGGACAACCCCTACGTCCGCTACCGCCACCACCAACCACCGGCGCACGAGGACCGCAGCGACGTGATCGCCGACGAGAAGCGGATCGCCGAGATCAAGCCGATGTGCGAGGACGAGATGGCGGTCGCGGAAGGGCACCCCACCCCGGAGCAGCAGCGACGGGTCACCGCCGAGCGGTTGCGGAACGTGCGGCAGGAACGCCGTCGGGCCTACGAGCACTACCGGGAATCGGGACGCAGCGAGCAGGAGCAGATCAGCGCCCAGAACCTCTGGGCCGACTTCCAGCAGGACGAGAGCACCCGCGGTTAGGCGTTGAGGAATCCCGTTGCTCGGCGGTGCCAGCAGCGGAAACTCAGCGGCGGTGCACGCCTGAGGTCCGCACCTGGAACAGCGGCTAGCGGCGTTCGGCCGGGACCTCGAAGGTCTCGCAGACCGCGGCCCAGACCTCCTTGGTCGTGTAGCCGTCCTCCAGGGCCTGGTCCACAGTGCGTCCTCCGAGGGCCGAGAACACGTGGTCCTGGGAGAGCATCTCGGACCGGACCCTGCCGAACTCCTCGGCCATGCGTTGGCGGAAAGCGGTGTGGCGCATCGTCGACCAGCCTACGTGCCGCCCGTACGCTGGTGGTGTGCTGCTCCTGCAGACCGATCCGACCGGTATGTCCACGCCGCTGGGCCAGGTGGTGATCGCCGCGACGCTCCTGGCGGTGATCGTGCTCGCCGTGCGATTCCTCTGGCAGAACCGACGATAGGCCCTCACCTGCGCCGTTCGTCGGTGGTGTGGTCCAGCATGGGTGCATGAGCGACGTGCTGGACGGGTTCTCCGCCGCGACCCGCGACTGGTTCCGCGGCGCCTTCGCCGCGCCCACCGAGGCGCAGGCGGGCGCGTGGCAGGCCATCGCGGCGGGCGAGCACGCCCTGGTGGTGGCGCCGACCGGCTCCGGCAAGACGCTCGCGGCCTTCCTCTCCGCGCTTGACCGGCTCGCTTCCGAGGGCGTGCCGTCGGAAGCGAAGAAGCGCTGCCGGGTGCTCTACGTGTCACCGCTGAAGGCCCTGGCCGTCGACGTGGAGCGCAACCTGCGCGCGCCGCTGGCCGGGATCCGGCAGGCCACCCAGCGGCTGGGCGGCGAGCCGCCGGACATCCAGGTCGGCATCCGCACCGGCGACACCCCCGCCGACCAGCGACGCTCCTTCGCCCGCACACCGCCGGACGTGCTGGTCACCACTCCGGAATCGCTGTTCCTGCTGCTGACCTCGGCGGCGCGCGAATCGCTGGCCGGGGTGGAGACGGTGATCGTCGACGAGGTGCACGCGGTCGCGGGCACCAAGCGCGGCGCGCACCTGGCGCTGTCGCTGGAGCGGCTCGACCAGCTGCTGGCCCGCCCCGCCCAGCGGGTCGGGCTGTCGGCGACGGTGCGACCGGTCGAGGAGGTCCGGACCTACCTGGCAGGCGGTCGGCCGGTGCGCACCGTGCAGCCCGCCCACCCCAAGGAGGTCGAGGTCAGGGTCGAGGTGCCGGTTCCGGACATGGCCGAGCTCGGCGCGTCCACCGGCGAGACCGGAGAGCAGGCGGCCGAGCAGCACACCTCGATCTGGCCTTCGGTCCAGGAGCGCGTCCTGGAGCTCATCCGCCAGCACCGCTCGACCATCGTGTTCAGCAACTCGCGGCGGCTGGCCGAACGGCTCACCGCCGGCATCAACGAGCTCGCCGCCGAGCAGCCGGAACCGATGACCCGGTTCCCGGCGGAAGCCGTCGGCGGCTCCGGCATCGGCTCGGGAGCTCCGCCGGTGGTGGCCAAGGCGCACCACGGCTCGATGTCGAAGGAGCAGCGGGCCGTCGTCGAGGAGGAGCTCAAGTCCGGGCAGCTGCCGTGCGTGGTGGCCACCTCGTCGCTGGAGCTGGGCATCGACATGGGCGCGGTCGACCTGGTGGTGCAGATCGAGACGCCGCCGACGGTGGCCTCCGGGTTGCAGCGCATCGGGCGCGGCGGTCACCAGGTCGGCGCGGTCTCCCGCGGCGTGGTGTTCCCGAAGTTCCGCGGCGATCTCGTCGGTTGCGCGGTGGTGTCGGAGCGGATGGCGGGCGGGCTGATCGAGTCGATCGCCTACCCGCGCAACCCGCTGGACGTGCTGGCGCAGCAGATCGTGTCGATGGCGGCGATGGACGACTGGCCGGTGGCCGAGCTCGCCGCGCTGGTGCGCCGCTCGGCCCCGTACGCGGGGCTGCCGGACTCGGCGCTGCACGCGGTGCTGGACATGCTCGCCGGGCGCTATCCCAGCGAGGAGTTCGGCGAGCTGCGGGCGAGGATCGTGTGGGACCGGGTCAACGACGAGCTGCGCGCCCGACCCGGCGCGCAGCGGCTCGCCGTGACCTCCGGCGGCACCATCCCCGACCGGGGGCTGTTCACCGTGACCACGCCCGGCGACGAGGAGGCCGGTCGCGGTGGCGTGCGGGTCGGTGAGCTCGACGAGGAGATGGTCTACGAATCCCGCGTCGGCGACACGTTCCTGCTGGGCACCAGCGCGTGGCGGGTGGAGGACATCACCCACGACCGGGTCATCGTCACCCCGGCGCCGGGCGAACCCGGGCGGATGCCGTTCTGGAAGGGCGACCAACCCGGACGACCGCTGGAGCTCGGCCGCGCCCTGGGCGCCTTCGTCCGCGAGCTGACCAGCGCGGATGCCGACGACGCCCGGGAGCGCATCACGGCGGCCGGGCTGGACGAGTGGGCCCGCGACAACCTGATGTCCTACTTGGACGAGCAGCGGCGTGCCACGCGGCACGTCCCGGACGACCGGACGATCGTGGTGGAGCGGTTCCGCGACGAGCTCGGCGACTGGCGGATGGTGATCCACTCCCCCTTCGGAGCCCAGGTCAACGGGCCGTGGGCGCTGGCCGTCGGCGCGCGGATCAGGGAACGGCGGGGAGTCGAACCGCAGATCGCCTCCTCCGACGACGGCATCGTGCTGCGACTGGCCGACGCGCTCGACGACTCCGGCGCCGAGGTGCTGCCGACGGCCGAGGACGTGCTGCTCCCACCGGCCGAGGTGCAGCAGATGGTGACCGACGAGGTCGGCGGTTCGGCGCTGTTCGCCGCCCGGTTCCGGGAGTGCGCGGCGCGGGCCCTGCTGCTGCCGCGCCGGGACCCCCGCCGACGCACCCCGCTGTGGCAGCAGCGGCAGCGGTCGGCGCAGCTGCTCACCGTGGCGGCGCAGTACGAGCAGTTCCCGATCGTGCTGGAGGCGATGCGGGAATGCCTGCAGGACGTCTACGACGTCCCGGGGCTGACCGAGCTGATGCAGCAGGTCGCGGCCCGCAAGGTGCGGGTCGTCGAGGTCGAGACGCCGACGCCGTCGCCGTTCGCGCGCAGCCTGCTGTTCGGCTACATCGGCATGTTCCTCTACGAGACCGACGCTCCCCTGGCCGAGCGCCGGTCGGCGGCGCTGAGCCTGGACTCCACGCTGCTCGCCGAGCTGCTCGGCTCGGAGGCGCTTCGCGAACTGCTGGACTCCGAGGCCCTGGACGAGATCGAGCAGCAGTTGCAGCGGCTCGCCCCCGAGCGCCACGCGCGCGACGCCGAGGGCGCGGCCGACCTGCTGCGCTTCCTCGGCGATCTGTCCACATCGGAGGCCGAGAAGCGCGGTGTGCGGCCGGAATGGCTCGAGGAGCTGGCCGAGCAGCGCCGCGTCCTGCGGGTCCGGATGGCCGGCGAGCAGCGCTGGATCCCGATCGAGGACGCGGGCAAGGTGCGCGACGCGCTCGGCGTCGCACTCCCGGTCGGCGTGCCGGAGGCGTTCACCGAACCCGTCGCCGATCCACTGGCCGACCTGCTGATCCGCTACGCGCGTTGCCGCGGCCCGTTCACCGCCGACGCCGCTGCCCGGCGATTCGGGCTGGGCGTGGCCGTGGTGCACGGCGTGCTGGACCGGTTGACCGGTTCCGGACGTCTGGTGCGCGGCGAGTTGCGCCCGCTGGAGGCCGGGGGCGGGGGTGCGCTGGACTACTGCGACGCCGAGGTGCTGCGCCGGCTGCGGCGGGCGTCGCTGGCACGGCTGCGGGCCGAGGTCGAACCGGTGGAACCCGCTGCGCTGGGCCGTTTCCTGCCGGTGTGGCACGGCATCGGCGCGCGGCTGCGCACCGCTCCGACCGTCGACGACGTGTACTCGGTGGTCGAGCAGCTCGCCGGGGCACCGGTCCCGGCGAGCGCGCTGGAGTCGCTGGTGCTGCCCGCGCGGCTGCCCGGCTACTCCCCCGCTCTGCTCGACGAGCTGACCGCGACCGGTGAGGTGAGCTGGGTCGGGTCGGGCTCGCTGGCCGGTGGCGACGGCTGGATCGCGCTGGCCCCGACCGATGTCTCCGACCTCCTGCTGCCGGATCTTCCTGAGGATTCGACGGATTCGCCGCTGCACCGAGCTGTTCTGTCCTCTTTGGAGGGTGGCGCGCTGTTCTTCCGGCAGCTCGCCGACCGGGCCGGTGGACTCCTGCTGGAGCAGGAGGAGTCGGCGCCTGCCGACGACGCGATCACCACCGCGCTGTGGGACCTGGTCTGGGCCGGGGCGGTCACCAACGACACCCTCGCCCCGCTGCGCGCCCTGGTCTCCGGCCGCGGTGCCGCGCACAAGCCGCGTCGCAGCGCGCCGCGCGGCCGGTACGCGCGGCTGCGGGCCGGGCGTCCGTCGATGCCGCCGCGCGGCGGACCACCGACGGTGTCCGGACGCTGGTCGCTCGCCCCGCAACCCGCCGCTGAACCGACGCGCCGCGCGCACGCCCGCGCCGAAGCGTTCCTGGAGAGGCACGGGGTGCTGACCCGTGGCGCCCTGGACGTCGAGCGGGTGACGGGCGGGTTCTCGGCGGTGTACAAGGTCCTTCGGGCCATGGAGGAGTCCGGTCGCTGCCGGCGCGGTTACGTGATCGAGGGGCTCGGCGCCGCGCAGTTCGCGGTTCCGGGCGCGATCGACCGGCTGCGGGCGCTCTCCGGCGACGACGAGGCGAGCACCGATGCGGTGGTGCTGGCCGCCGCGGATCCCGCGCAGCCCTACGGTGGTGCGCTGGGCTGGCCCGCGGCGATGGGCGACACCCGGCACCGGCCGGGCCGGAAGGCCGGCGCGCTGGTGGTTCTGGTGGCCGGTGAGGCGGTGTTCTACGTCGAACGGGGCGGCAAGTCGCTGCTGTCTTTCACCGACGACGATGCCGCGCTCCGGGCGGCGGCAGCGGGCCTGGCTCGGGTGGTGCGCGACGGCTGGCTCGACCAGCTCGCGGTGGAGCGAGCCGACGGCGAAGGCGCGTGGGGTTCGCGACTGGCGGAGGTCCTCACCGAGGCGGGTTTCCGGGCAACGCCGAAAGGTCTCCGGCTTCGGGCGTGACCGTCCGCTAGAGCTCCATGAACGGTGCGGCGTAGGCGAATTCGCCGCGCACGGCCGGGTCGTGGGCGGCCAGCGGGCGGACCTGGAAGTGCGAGGCCCACTCGGGCACCGGCGGTGCGATGCCGAAGTTCGCGGCGGGTTCGAAGCCGAACCGGGGGTAGTACTCGCGGTGGCCGAGCAGCGCGACCAGCGGTTCGCCGAGCGCGTCCGCGGCACCGAGCACGGCGTGCATGAGCGCTGATCCGATGCCCGCGCGCTGCGACTCCGGGCGCACGCCGATGGGTCCGAGCGCCAGCACCGGGACCGCGCCCACGTGCGCCCGGCTGCACACCACGTGCCCGGCGACCTCCCCGGAACGCTCGGCGACCAGCGACAACGCCGGGAGCCACGCGTCGCCGGTGCGCAGGGCGTCGACGAGCCCGACCTCGACCGGAACGCGGTGCGGGTTCTCGGCGTCGGCGAACGCCGCGGCGTGCACCTGACCGATGGCGGCGAGGTCTGCGGGGGTTTCGGGGCGGATCAGCATCCGCCCACGATGTGCCACCTCCCGGGTCGGGGCAATCGAATTTCGCCGAACCGGCCACGCTCTGCCCGTGGTCACCGGGTCGCCAGCTGCAGCAGGCCCCAGAGCTGGGCGATGGCGTCCGGGTCGCCGCTGGTCTCCACCGCGCGGTTGGGCAGGCGGCCCCACATCCACAGGTAGACCGCGCTGGGGTCGCCGCCGACCACGGCGTCCGGGGTCGTGGTGGCCACGTCCTCGGAGCTGGTCACCGCGGCACCGCTCGGGTCCGCGGTGACCAACCAGTTGCGTCCGGGCACGTGCACGCCCACCGAGCAGGGTCGGGTGGCGGTGATCTGCAACGAGTGCAACCGGTAACCGAACCAGGCCCGCAGCACCTCGTCGATGCCGTCCGCGGCGACCTCCGGATCGATCGGCGTGTGCTCGATGCCCGCCGCCGTTTGCACGTCGGCGCGGTGCACGGTGGTGGCGTGCAGCATCCGCCGCACCCAGAACGCCACGGTGTGCTGCTCGGGCCACCACGTCGGGCACGGGTCGTCCGGCGGTCGGGAGATGAACTCGGCGAGCAGGTCGGCCATCCGGACGGCGAACCGGTTGGTCAGCTCCCGCAGGTCGGGTTCGGCGGGCAGGTCCCAGTGGCGTTGCGCCTCCGGCGATCCGAGCCAGCTCAGCACGTCCTCGCACAGATCACCGAGGTGCCGGAGCGTCTGGCCGACCGTGCGGCCGGACGCGCTGAACACCGGTGCGTCGACGTGCACGTCGTGCGTCGCGGCGGTCAGCAGCTGCGCTTCGATGCCCAGCTGATCGAGCATGCGTCCGTGTTCGAGTCCCACGTCAGTACCGTTCACGCGTCGCCCCCAGCAGGCTCCGCCCCACGATGCCGAGGAATTCCCGGCTGTTGTCCAGCAGTTCGTCGGCGTGCGCGTCGGTCGTGGTCGGGACCCCGGCCTCGGCAGCGGCCCGCCGGTTGGAGCGCGCGGCGAAGTAGGCGGCCCACTCGCGCAGTTCTGGTGCGGCGGCGGTGAGCAGCTGCCACACGCTCGCCGGGCGCTTGTCCTCGCGAGGAGCGGCGCGCGCCACGACCACCGCTGTGGCGGCCCGCAGCGCGGCCAGGTGCGCGGCGATGAACCGCTCACCTGGGCGGTCCGCGGTCTCGGCCTCGTGCAGGCAGGTCCGCGCGTGCAGCAGGAGCGAGAGGGCACCGGCGGGCGTGTCCGCTTCCGGCGTGGGCCCCTGGTTCTCGACGGAGTATCGCGGCGACGGGATCGACAGGTCGGTGGGATAAGACATCGGCTCTCTCCCTTCAGCGGTGAGGCCCGGTGGTGAGGTGCTTCCCCCACCCCACCACCGGACCGAGGTTCGAACGAGAGTTCGTCGAACTCTCGTTCGAACAAGCTCAGATTAGCGTCGAACGGAGATCGACTCAAGCGATGCGCTGTAGCTCACCTGTTCGAGTGCGTCGCGAGCGCGGAACCCCGGGCGAACGGGTTGTCCGGGAGCAGGAAAGACCTCGGGCATGAGAGGCGTTAGTGTTCGGCCGTGACCGCTGCGCCATCCCCCAGCTGCGACCGGGTATTCGAACTGACCGCCGAACAGTTGCGAGCGAGACTCCCGGAAGCCCTCCGGATCTACGTGACCGCGATGGGCTATCCACCGGTGACCGCCCAGCAGCGCGCCCCGATGTGGTCCGCCCACATGCTTCGCGCGGGCTGGCGCTGCATCGGCGCCTTCAACGAGGACGACGAGCTCACCGGCATCGGCTACGGCTACCTCGGCGCCCCGGGGCAGTGGTGGCACGAGCAGGTTCGCCACGGACTGGCCACCACCGGCGTCGGCGGCGAGTCCTGGCTGGAGGACTACTTCGAGCTCACCGAGCTGCACGTGCACCCGAGCGCGCAGGGCGCCGGCCTCGGCGAGGAGATCTTGCGCAAGCTGCTCGCCGGAGCACCCGGCAGCAAGGTCCTGCTGTCCACCCCGGAGGGCCCGACCCGCGCCTGGAAGCTCTACCAGCGCGTCGGATTCCAGGACGTCCTGCGCAACTACAGCTTCACCGGCGACCCCAGGCCATTCGCGGTCCTGGGCCGCCCGCTCCCCCTCCAGTCCTGACCGGCGCGGAACTGCGGTGCTCGCGCCGCGAACACCGCAGTTCTCGTCCCGGCGGAACGCCGCGCTACAGCTCTGCGAGTTGTTCGCGGAGGGTGTCCAGGCCCATCGAGCCCATCTTGAGGGCTTGGGTGTGGAACGCCTTGACGTCGAAGTTCGCGCCGTGGCGCTGCCTGGCCTCGTCGCGAGCGGCGCGCCACAGGCGTTCGCCGAGCTTGTAGGACGGGGCCTGACCGGGCCAGCCCAGGTAGCGGTCGATCTCGTCGCGCACCTGCGCCGGGTCGGTGATCGTGCGGCTGAGCATGAACTCCAGCCCCAGCTCCGGCGTCCACTTCTCACCCTCGTGGAACCCCGTTCCGGCCGGGATCTGCAGCTCCAGGTGCATGCCGATGTCCACGACCACGCGCGCGGCGCGGAAGAGCTGGTCGTTGAGCATGCCGAGCAGGTCGCCGTCGTCGGAGAGGTAGCCGAGCTCGCGCATCAACCGCTCCGCGTAGAGCGCCCAGCCCTCGCCGTGGCCGGAGACGAAGCAGGCCAGCCGCTGGAACTTGTTGAGCCGCTGGGCCTCGTGCACCGAGGTCGCCACCTGCAGATGATGACCGGGCACGCCCTCGTGGTACACAGTGGACACTTCGCGCCAGGTCGGGAAGTCCTGCCGGTCGGCGGGAACCGACCACCACATCCGGCCGGGACGCGAGAAGTCGTCGGTGGGACCGGTGTAGTAGGCGCCGACGCCCCCGCCAGGCGGGGCGATCTTGCACTCCAGCCGCATCAGCGCGTCCGGGATCTCGAAGTGCGTTCCGCGCAGGTCTGCCAGGGCCTGGTCGGACAACCGCTGCATCCACCGCTCGAACTCGCGCTGGCCGCGCACCCGGTAGCGCTCGTCGGCGTCGAGCACGGCCGCGGCCTCGGCCAGCGTCGCGCCGGTCTTGATCCGGTTCGCGACCTGCTTCATCTCCGCCTCGATGCCGGAGAACTCCTGCCAGCCCCACTCGTAGGCCTCGCGCAGGTCGAGCTTCGCGCCGGTGAAGTAGCGCGACCAGAGCCGGTAGCGCTCCTCCCCCACCGCGTCCTTCTCCGGTGCCTTGGGCAGCAAGTCGCCGCGCAGGAAGTCGGCCAGGCCGGCATAGGCCTCCGCAGCCGATTCCGCAGCCGTCTCCAGCTCGCGGCGCAGCGAGTCCTCGACGCCCTGTGCCCGGCCGACCATCGCGGCGAAGAACGACTCCTCACCGTTGCGCCCGGACCAGGTGTCGCACTGCTCGGCGACCTTGCGGACCTGCCGCGCCGCGGAGACGTTGCCCGCCGATGCCGCTTCGGTCAGCCCCGCGCGCAGGCCCAGGACCGCCTCGGGCATCGCCGAGAGGCGACGGCCGATGGTCCGCCAGTCGGCGTCGGTGTCACCGGGCATCAGGTCGAAGACCTGCCGCAGTTCCTGCGCCGGGCTGGCGATCACGTTGAGCGAGGACATGTCCGCGCCGATCTCGTGCAGTTCGAGGTCGAGCCCGATGCGCTCGGTGAACACCGCCTTCGCGATCCGCTCGGCGTCGTCGGCCGGTTCGGCCTCGCGCACCTCGGCGAGGCTGCGGGCTGCCAGTTCGGCGCGCGCCCGGTGGCCGTCGGGCGAGTAGTCGGTCAGTTGCTCTTCCCCACCGGGCAGGCCCAGGTAGGTGCTCGCGATCGGATCGAGCGCCGCCAGCTCGTCGACGAACCGGTCGCTGATCGCGTGTACGCCGTTGTGGTCAACTCCCATGCCGCCACGCTAGCGCGCGCCGAAAGAACCGACGCGATACGACGAAAAGCGGACACGGCCGACGATCACACGAACGGCGAACTCCCCGCTTCGATGGCAGCATTCCCCGGGTGGAGGGGAACACGCTGCGCCGAACCCTGTTGGTACTGCTGATCATCCTGCTCGGCACGATGCTCAGCGGATGCCTGCACGTCAGGTCCGCCATGACCATCTCCGGCGACGACAAGGTGTCCGGAGAGGTGCTGGTGGCCACCGAAACGCCGGACGGCAAGGTGCCGTTCGACCTCCGACCGCCCTCGGGACTGGCCGATCGCGTCCAGGTCCGGCCCTACCAGGAGGGCACCAGGACCGGGGCGAACCTGTCGTTCAACGACCTCTCCTTCCAGGAGGTCGAGCAGCTCGCAGCGGCGATGAGCCCGACGGATTCGCGCTTCTCGCTCAAGATGTACCGCAGCGGTTCGCTGGTGATCTTCCAAGGACAGGCGGACTTGACGCCACTGGCGGACACCGACAGCGGCATCGAGCTCAAGATCAGCGCGCCGGGCGAGGTCACCACGACCAACGGCGAGGAGAGCGCGGGCACGGTCACCTGGCTGCTGAGCCCGGGCGAGGTCACCCAGCCGTACGCGACCTTCCAGTTCACCACCGGCTCCGGTATGGACTGGATCGGGTGGGCGCTGCTGGTGGGCGGAGTCGCGATCGTCGCGGCGGTCCTGATCGCCACGCTCGCCCTGCGCAACCACCTGCGAACCCGGCCCGGCGCCAGGCTCTGATCGCGGAACGCGCACCGAAGCCGACGACCGTCACCCTCCGGAGTTCGCCCGGACACGGGGAGCAACGCCGTGGCCCCGCAGGAAGCCGCGCGACGGCATCGCGCAGGATGGAGGTGTGCCTCCCATGTACTCGGCCACCATGCGGGCCGTCGGCGGCAACGCCGATTTCGAAGCTGATCTGCCCGGTCACGTCCAGCGGGTGCTGGCCACCTGCCTGCAGGCCCGGCGCGACGAGGCGGCCGACCTCGACCCCGCCGTCGGGTCGGCCGTGGCCGAGCTCAACGACTTCGTGCTCGGCGGCGGCAAGCGCATCCGCCCGACCTTCGCCTGGTGGGGCTGGCGGGCCTGCGGTGGCACGGCCAACGGGCCCGAGGCGGAGGCGATGCTCCAGGCCGCCAGCGCCCTGGAGCTGATCCAGACGTGCGCGCTGGTGCACGACGACCTCATCGACGAGTCCGACACGCGGCGCGGCAAACCGACGATCCACCGCCGGTTCCAGCAGCAGCACCGGGACTCCGACTACACCGGCGACGACACCCAGTTCGGCATGGCCGCCGCCGTGCTGCTCGGCGACCTCGCGCTGGCCTGGGCCGACGACATGCTGCACAGCTCGGGCATCCCGGCCGAGGCGATGAAGCGGGCGCTGCGGCCGTGGCGCGCGATGCGCACCGAGGTGCTCTCCGGCCAGTACCTGGACGTGCTGGGACAGGTCAACGTCGACGAGTCGCCCGAAGCCGCGCTGAAGATCTGCTTGCTCAAGGCCGCCTCCTACACGGTTCAGCGGCCTCTGGAGCTGGGTGCGGAGATCGCCGGGGCCACGCCCGAAGCGCTGACCGCGCTGCGCCGGTTCGGCTCCGACATCGGCGTGGCGTTCCAGCTGCGCGACGACCTGCTCGGCGTGTTCGGCGACCCCGCGGTCACCGGCAAGCCCGCCGGGGACGACCTGCGCGAGGGCAAGCGCACGGTGCTGATCGCCGAGGCGGTCGCCGCCGCCCACGAGCGCGAAGACCAGGCGAAGCTGGACCTCCTGCACGAGGTGCTGGGCGATCCGCTGCTCACCGAGCAGCGAGTGGCGTCGGCCCGCGAGGTGCTCACCGAGCTGGGAGCGGTGGCAGCCGTGGAGAAGCGGATCACCGAGCTGACCGGATCGGCGATGCTCGCGCTGCACACCGCAGGGCTCGACGAGCCCGCGGCGTCGCGGCTGGCAGAGCTGGCCATCGCGGTCACCGACCGCAACCACTGACGCCATGCGCTCGGTCACCGGACGCACCGACCACGTGGTGATCGTCGGCGCCGGGCTGGCCGGGCTGTCCGCCGCGCTGCACCTGGCCGGTGCGGGGCGGCGGGTGACCGTCGTGGAACGCGCCGGGGTGCCCGGCGGCCGGGCCGGTCTGAAGGTGCTCGACGGGTACCGGATCGACACCGGCCCGACCGTGCTGACGATGCCGGAGCTGCTCGACGAAGCGCTGCACGCCGTCGGCTCTTCGGTGCGCGAACGACTGGACCTGATCCCGCTGCACCCTGCCTACCAGGCCAGGTTCACCGACGGATCGGTGCTGGACGTGCACACCGACGCCGAAGCCATGGAGCACGAGGTCCGGCGGCTGGCCGGACCTCGCGAGGCCGACGGGTACCGGCGGCTGCGGCGCTGGCTGACCGAGGTCTACCGGGCGGAGATGCACCGGTTCATCGACGCCAACTTCGACTCACCGCTGGACCTGGTCTCGCCGGAACTGGCGCGGCTGGTGGCGCTCGGGGGTTTCGGCAGGCTCGGCCCGGCGATCGGGCGGTTCCTGCGCGACGAGCGGCTGCGGCGGGTGTTCTCCTTCCAAGCGCTCTACGCCGGTCTGGATCCGCGCCGGGCGCTGGCGCTGTACGCGGTGATCTCCTACATGGACACGATCAACGGCGTGTGGTTCCCGCGCGGCGGCATGCACGCGGTGCCCGCGTCGATGGCCGAGGCCGCGGCGCAGGCACGGGTGGAGTTCCGGTACGGGACCGAGGTGACCGGGCTGGAGCGCAGCGGCGACCGGGTCAGCGCGGTGCTCACCGCCGACGAGCGGATCCACGCCGACGCGGTGGTGCTCACCCCCGACCTGCCCGTGGTGCACCGCCTGCTGGGCAGCCGGCCGAAGCGCCGGTTGCGCTGGTCGCCGTCGGCCGTGGTGCTGCACGCCGGGACCACGCGGAGCTGGTCGTCGGCGCATCACACGATCTCCTTCGGCCAGGCGTGGGAGGGGACCTTCACCGAGATCATCCGCGATGGGCGACCGATGACCGACCCGTCCCTGCTGGTCACGCGGCCGACGGCGAGCGATCCTTCGCTTGCGCCGGACGGCGCGGAACTGCACTACGTCCTCGCGCCGTGCCCGAACCTGGAGACCGGGCCGATCGACTGGGCGCGCGTCGGACCCCGCTACCGCGAGGAGCTGGTGCGCGTCCTCGAGGACCGGGGGTTCACCGGGTTCGGCGCGGCGATCGAGACGTCGGACCTGGTGACGCCGGTGGAGTGGGCGGCGGAGGGACACGCCGCGGGCACTCCGTTCTCGGCCGCGCACACCTTCTCGCAGACGGGACCGTTCCGGCCGAAGAACCTGGTCCGGGGTCTGGGCAACGTCGTCCTGGCGGGTTCCGGGACGACTCCGGGGGTCGGGGTTCCTCCGGTGCTGATCTCGGGGAAGCTCGCAGCGCAGCGGGTCCTGGGCCGTTCAGGCCCTAGCTGACCAGGCGAAAGGGACGGTTCGGACCCGCGACCCCCGGATGGCGGCGCGCCGCCGATGTGGCGATGATGCTCATCGCGGGGATCGGTGATCTTCACGGCTCCGCCGCAACGACACCCCAGTGATCGAGGAGACCTCATGTCCAAGCCGCCGCTGCCGCCCGACGCCGTCGAGCTGTTGCGCCGCGCCAACCCGTCCGTGATCACGACGCTGCGCTCCGACGGCACACCCGTGTCCACGCCCACCTGGTACCTGTGGGAGGACGACGGCCGGGTCTTGATCAACATGGACGCGGCCCGCGTTCGCCTCAAGCACATCCAGCGGGACCCGCGCGTGACGCTGAGCGTCCTGGACTCCGGCGACTGGTACACCCACGTCACCGTCGTCGGCCGGGTGACCGAGTTCAAGGACGACGACGGACTGGTCGACATCGACCGCCTCGCCGACCACTACCTCGGCAACCAGTACCCGAACCGGGAGAACCCGCGGGTCAGCGCCTGGATCGAGGTCGACAAGTGGCACGGCTGGGGCTCGATGAAGGACAACGACCAGCCCGGCTGAGCGCGTTCTCCCCGGGTGGTGCCGCACCACCCGGGGATGCGCTCAGAAGCCCAGCGCTTGAGCTCGGCGCTTGACCTCTCGGCCTCGGTCGCCGCGCAGCGCGTCGATCGGTGCGCCGGGCAGCGTGTCGTCCGGGGTGAACAGCCACCGGAGGATCTCGTCCTCGTGGAAACCGGCGTCCCGGAGCAGGGTGATCGTGCCGGGCAGCCCCTTCACGATCTCGTCGTCGACGAAGAAGGCGCTGGGCACGCCCAGCTCCTTGTTCCGCCGCAGGGCGAGCAGATGACCATCACGAATGAGTTGGTGCACCCGGGTGACGGACCGACCGAGCTTCTCAGCAACGGCGGTCAGCGGCACGACCTCCACATCGGGAGCCAGCACGTCCGGGGCAGCAGGGATTGCAACCACGTCGAACACCTTGCCACATGACCGCCCGGCGTGCCGCGCACCGCGCGGGTAAAGTTGTTGATCACCACCTCTGCCCACCGAACACCGGTACCGTCCGCGTACCTGCCACAATCGGTGGTGGCAAGGAACCCGGGGAATGGCGAGCGATGACACCTGAGACGCGGCAAGGACAAGGCAACAGCCTCGTCGGAGCCTTTCTCGAACGTCGCTACCGGGTGGACTCGATCATCGCTCGCGGCGGCATGTCGACCGTTTACCGAGGCCTGGACACCCGCCTGGAGCGCCCGGTGGCGCTCAAGGTGATGGACGCCCGCTACTCGGGCGACCGCTCGTTCGTCGACCGGTTCGAGCGCGAGGCCCGCTCCGCCGCGAAGCTGCACCACAACGACGTCGTGGCCGTCTACGACCAGGGCGTGGACCACGGACCCGACGGCGACCACGTCTTCCTGGTCATGGAGCTGGTCGAGGGGTGCACGCTGCGCGACCTGATCCTGGACCGCGGCGGGAAGCTGCCGCTGGCCATGGCGCTCAGCGTGATGCAGCCGGTGCTCTCGGCGCTGGCATCCGCCCATCGCGCGGGCATGGTGCACCGCGACGTCAAGCCCGAGAACGTGCTCATCGGCAAGGACGGTTCGGTCAAGGTCGCCGACTTCGGGCTGGTCCGCGCCGCCGCCGAGGCGGGCACGACCAGCGGGAGCGTCATCCTCGGCACCGTCGCCTACCTCTCCCCCGAGCAGGTCACCACAGGTGCCGCCGACGCCCGCACGGACGTCTACGCGGCCGGGATCGTGCTCTACGAGCTGCTGACCGGCCGCCCGCCCTTCACCGGCGACACCGCGATGTCGGTGGCTTACCAGCACGTCAACGACGACGTGCCACCTCCCGCCACGACCTCGCCGGAGGTGCCCGACGCGGTCGACGCGCTGGTGCTGCGCGCCACCCGGCGCGACCCGGCGCAGCGTCCCGCCGACGCGGAGGCGTTCCTGGCCGAGCTGGAGCAGGTGCGCGGCGACCTGGGCATCGCCCCGGTGGCCGTGCCGGTGCCGGCTTCGGAGGCGACGACCGCGATGATGCCGCCGGTCGCCGACCCGCCGACCGAGCAGTTCCCGACCGTGCGAGCCCAGCCGACCCGGGTCGAGCCGGTCCCGGCGAACTTCGAGCAGCAGCCGCGCCAGCACACCCGCGCGCTCGCCCGCCCGGCCACCGAGGACTACGACACCCCGCAGCCGGGCGCGGGCATGGAGCCGCAACGGCGCAAGGGCCGCCGCAACGGCGCGATGTGGGCCGTCATCGTGCTGGTCCTGGCCGCGCTGGTGGGCGGTGCGGCGTTCTGGCTCGGCTTCGGCAGCTACGTCTCGGTGCCCAGGATCGTCGGGGTGTCCGAGCAGCAGGCCGTCCAGACGCTGGAAGGCGCCGGGCTGACCGCGAACGTGACCAAGGAGAACGACAACGACGTGCCTGAAGGCATCGTGCTCAGCTCGAACCCGACCGAGGGTTCGCAGGTGCGCAGCGGTGGCTCGGTGGACGTCGTGGTGTCGCTGGGCAAGCCCGCCGTGCCGCAGATCGCCGCGGGCATCACGGTCGCCGAGGCCGAGAACCTGATCCGCAACGCCAAGCTGCAGCCCAAGCAGGACTCCTCCTCAGCTCAGTACGACCGCGCGGTGCCCGAGGGGCACGTGATCAGCGTGGACCCGGGTCCGGGCACCCGCGTGAACCTCAACTCCGAGGTGTCGCTGATCGTCAGCAAGGGACCGCCACCGGTGCAGGTCCCGGACGTGCGCGGGATGAGCCGCGAGGACGCCTTCACCACGCTGAGCAACGCGGGCTTCGAGCCCTACGACGCGGGCCAGCAGTTCGACGGCGACATCGATGCCGGGAAGGTGGTCAGCACCAACCCGACGATCGGCACCGAGGTCAAGCTGGTCGGCCGTCCGCGCATCGGCGTGGTGGTGTCCAACGCGGTTCCGGTGCCCAGCCTCAACGGCATGAAGGTCACCGAGGCGCAGGTGCAGGTGGCTCAGCTCGGACTCCAGCTGAGCGTGCAGGCGCTGTTCCAGCGCGAGGACATGGTGATCCTGGGCCAGTACCCGCTGCCGGGCAGCCGGGTGCAGCCCGGTTCGGCCATCCACGTCACCGCGTTCTGACGACTCGCTCCCCGGTTCGGCGGTCGTCTTTTCGGTGGAAGATCTCCACCCGTCGGCGTGATCCTGATCTCGTGTCTGAGTTGTAACGTTTTTCCGACGCGTGGATCTACCTGGGGCGATCTGGGATGTGAAGATCATCCATGAACGCATGGGAACACGCGATCTGACCTGGTCAGAGCCAGATGGGCGGGCGCTTGTGGAAATATTGAGCGCACCATGGCCCCGATTGTCCCCGTGGAGTCGGCACCAGGAAGGTCCGGACGGACCCACAACACGACAGCCGACCCGTTCAGCTTCAGCGGACGTCTCCCCGGACGTCCGCTGCCCTTGCGCACCATCGCGCTCGGCGCGATCGGTTCCGTCATGCTGCTGGCCGGCTCCATCGGCGCCGCGGGAACCCTGATCCACGATCCGATCCTCGGCGACGGCCCGCTGTCGGCGCTGCGCTACGGCCACGGTCACGACGTCGCGGTCACCGTCGTCTACGTGGGATTCGCGCTGCTGGTCTGGGCGTGGGTGCGACTCGGCCGCGGCGTGATCGCACGACTGGTGTCCTCGCGCGGAGTGCTGTGGGCGACGGCCGCCTGGCTGGCCCCGATCCTCATCGCCCCGCCGCTGTTCACCCGCGACGTCTACAGCTACCTCGGCCAAGGACTGCTCGCGCTCAACGGCCTCGACCCCTACGGCGTGGGCCCGGCGATGCTGACCGGCCCGATCCCGGAGAACGTCCACCCCACCTGGCAGACAACACCCGCTCCCTACGGCCCGCTGTTCATGGGCGTGGCCAAGGGCGTGATCCTGCTGGCCGGGCACGACGTGATCGCCAGCGTCATCGTCATGCGGCTGGTGCTGCTCGGCGGCCTGGTGCTGCTCATCTGCGCGCTGCCCGGACTGGTCGAGCACCTGGGCGGACAGTTGCCGATCGCGCTGTGGCTGGTGGCGGCGAGCCCGATGACCGTTGTGCACCTGGTCGGCGGCCCCCACAACGACATGCTCATGATCGGCCTGCTCGCGACGGGCACGCTGGCGATGCTGCGGGGACGCAACGTGCTGGGCATCGGCCTGGTGTCGGCGGCGATGGCGGTGAAGGCGACCGCCGGGCTGGCGCTGCCGTTCCTGGTGTGGATCTGGGCGGCCCGGCTGGAGGGCCCGAGGCTGCGCCGGTTCGCGCACGCGGTCGTGCCCGCGATGGGCGTGTTCGCGGTGGTCTTCGGCGCCTGCACGGCGCTGGCGAAGGTCGGTTTCGGCTGGCTGTCGGCGCTGTCGGCGCCCGGCATGATCGTGAACTACCTGTCGGCGCCGACCGCCGTCGGGCAAGCCGTGCACACAGTGCTGTCGCTGTTCGGCGAGATCAACATCTGGCCGATCGTGGGCACCACCCGCACGCTGGGCTCGATCCTGCTGCTGGCGCTGCTGGCCTGGAACTGGTGGCAGGCCCGCGACGGGGGGACCGAAGCCGTCCGGCGCGCGGCGATCGTGCTGTGCTGCGGCGCTCTGCTCTCACCGGTGGTGCTGCCCTGGTACCTGACCTGGGGTCTCGCCCTCGGCTCAGCGTTCGCCTGGACTCCCCGCGCCCTGTCCTACGTGGTGGGCGCCTCGATCGCGCTGGTGCTCGCCTACTACCCCGACGGCGAGCAGGCGATGTACAACTGGCCGTTCGTCGCGGTCGGCATCGGCGCAGCCGTGCTGGGCGGGATCTCGCTGCTGCGCTTCGACCCGCTCGGGCTGAGCGACCCGATCCGCGACTTCACCCGCGACCTCCGCGAAGAACGCCTGCTCCGCCGCTGACGAACGCGAACAGGACCCGGAAGAGATTCCGGGTCCTGTTCGACGTCCGCAAGCGGCGAAGCCGCTTTCTGAGGTTCCGCTGCCCGCACCGCCGAGCAGAACGAGCAAACCGACCGAAGATCAGCCGCGCAGCATCTCCGCGACGAGGAACGCCAGCTCCAGCGACTGCTGGGTGTTCAGGCGCGGGTCGCAGGCGGTCTCGTAGCGACCGGACAGGTCCGAGTCGGAGATCTCCTGGGCGCCGCCCAGGCACTCGGTGACGTCCTCACCGGTCAGCTCGATGTGGATGCCGCCCGGGTGCGTGCCCAGCCGGTTGTGCACCTCGAAGAAGCCCTGCACCTCGTCGACGATGCGGTCGAAGTGGCGCGTCTTGTAGCCGGTGCTGGCCTCGTGGGTGTTGCCGTGCATGGGGTCGCACTGCCAGATCACCTGGTGCCCGGAGGCGGTGACCTTCTCCACGATGGCGGGCAGGACGTCGCGCACCTTGCCGTTGCCCATCCGGCTGATCAGCGTGAGCCGGCCGGGCTCGTTGTTCGGGTCCAGCCGCTCGACGTACTCCACGGCCTGCTCGGGCGTGGTGCTCGGGCCGATCTTGAGGCCGATCGGGTTCGAGATCAGCTCGGCGAAGGCGATGTGCGCGCCGTCGAGCTGGCGGGTGCGGTCGCCGACCCACAGGAAGTGACCGGACAGGTCGTAGAGCCGGGGCTTGTCGCCGCTGTGGTCCAGCCGCAGCATGGCCCGCTCGTAGTCGAGCACCAGCGCCTCGTGGCTGGCGAAGAACTCCACCGAGTGCAGGCTGGAGTCGTCGACGCCGCAGGCGTGCATGAAGCGCAGGCCCCGGTCGATCTCGGCGGCCACGGACTCGTAGCGCTCACCGGCCGGCGAGTTGAGGACGAAGTCCTTGTTCCAGTCGTGCACCTTGGTCAGCGCGGCCATCCCGGCGCTGGTCAGCGCGCGGGAGAGGTTCATCGCGGCGCTGGCGTTGGCGTAGGCGCGGATCAGCCGCGACGGGTCGTGCCGGCGAGCCTCCTCGGTGGCGACCAGCGAGTTGACCATGTCGCCCCGGTAGGACGGCAGGCCGAGCGCGTCGGTGTTGCTGGAACGCGGCTTGGCGTACTGGCCGGCGATCCGCCCGACCTTGACCACGGGCATGCTGGCGCCGTAGGTCAGCACGACGGCCATCTGCAGCAGGGTCCGGATGTTGCCGCGGATGTGCGGCTCGGTGTTGTCCGCGAACGTCTCCGCGCAGTCACCTCCCTGCAGCAGAAACGCCTCACCACGGGCGACCGCGGCGAGGTGGTGGCGCAGCTGGTCCACCTCGGAGGGCACGGTCACCGGCGGCACGCTCTCCAGCACCTTGCGAACGTTGCCGACCTCTTGGTCCGGCCACGTCGGCTGCTGAGCCGCGGGGCGAGCCAGGGCGTCATCAAGACGGGCACGCATCTCCGAGGGCAGCGGAGGCAACTCGGGCAGGTCATCTACGGGGACGTCGACGGTCCAGTTCACGCGGTCAAGAATAGGCGCTCCGCGCTACTGCTTTTTCGTCGGGAGCGCAGTCTCACACTCGTCGCTGCGATCCCCGACCACCGGTCGGCGTCGATTCAGAACCGGAGCAGCCCCATCCACCGCGCGAATCCCGCCGTTCAAACCCGGATACCCACCACTCCCCCCGCAATCACCACACGCACCACCCCCAGCAAGCGCCCGACCTGACGCGACGCCACGAGACGGGCGACGCCTACCCAGCGGAAGCAATCCCAACCGGCCCACAACCACGACCAAGCCACGCCAAGCCACCCGTCCCCGGCGCCGGGCCCCGGATTACTCCCGTATTCCGGGTTCCGATTACTGCGGTGTTCCGGGTTGAACGCGGATTACTCCCGTAATCGGGTCACGGAAGACCGGGGTAATCCGCTCACCTGCGGGGGTGCGCGTCATCGGGTGGTGGCGGGGTTCTGTTCCGCTTCGGCGGGGTCGGCAGCTGCGGCGTCGGCGTCGTAGCCGACCGGCTCCCAGCGCTTGGCGAGGAGGGCGATGAGGCCCATGAGGGGTGCCAGGGCGATCACCCAGAAGACGCCGCTGGCCAGGGCTGTGCTCAGGACCGGGAAGAAGAACAGGGCCAGCGTCGAGCCGACCCGCAGCGTGCCCTGGTTGAAGCCGAGGCCGGTGCCGCGCATCGACGTCGGGTAGCTCAGCGACGCGAAGCTCATGAAGTGCGCGCCCGGACCGGACGCCTGGGCGAACATGAACGCGCCGAGCG
The DNA here is from genome assembly GCF_040677225.1 of Saccharopolyspora sp. NPDC049357. NCBI lineage: Bacteria > Bacillati > Actinomycetota > Actinomycetes > Pseudonocardiales > Pseudonocardiaceae > Saccharopolyspora > Saccharopolyspora sp. NPDC049357. Next base: position 27,165 of record NZ_JBFAQJ010000057.1, read on the forward strand.
CGGCGATGGCGAACAGCACGTAGGCCGTGCCGTCCGGCTTGCCGATCAGGGCCAGCGCCACCAGCGATGCCAGCTGGACGGTGAATCCGACGAAGGTCAGCCTCCACGCGCCGACCCGGTTGGCCAGCCGGATCCCCAGCACACCACCGGTGACCGCGAAGACCAGGTTGAGCACGAGCGAAGCGCTGATCGTGTTCAACGCGCCCTGCGCCAGGATGCTCGCGATGATCACCGGCAAGCCGTAGGCGACCGCGTTGTAGCCGAAGGTCTGCGCCAGGCCGATCGTCAGGGCTTGGAAGGTGCGGGCCCGGTAGCGGCGCTCGAAGAGGCGCTTGACCTCCGGAAGTCCCTTGCGCTTCGGCTTCTCGGGAACCTGCGCGTCCTCGGCGACGGTGGCGTTCACGCCGTAGGAGCGGGTGAGGATCTCCGCCGCCCGCCGCAGATCACCGTTGTCCGCCGCCCAGGACGGTGACTCGTTCATGTACTTGTTGCGCACCAGCAGGATCACCAGCGCGGGCACCGCGCCGAAACCGACGGTGAACCGCCACAGCAGGCCGTGGTGGGCCTCCGGCAGCAGGAAGTACAGCGCCATGATCACCGCGTAGCAACCGCTGGTGGCCACGTACCAAGCCGTCGACCAGGACGCGGTGCGCGCACCCTTGCTGCCCTTGCCGCGCAGCCGGGAGAACTCCGCGAGGAAGGCCATCGCCACCGGGATGTCCATGCCGACGCCGAAGCCCATCAGGAACCGGAAGAAGATCAGCACCTCGGCGTTGGGGGCGAGCGCGCAGCCCAGCGCCGAGATCACGAAGAACAGCATGTCGGCCATGAACACGCGGTAGCGGCCGAGCCGGTCGACCAGCACCCCGCCGAACCAGGCGCCGAGGATCGCACCCACGCTGATCGAGGCCGTCACCGCGCCCGCACCCACCGAGGTCAGGCCGAACTGCTGCTTGATGTCGGTGATGCCGTAGGCCAGCGAGGTCAGGTCGTAGGCGTCCAGGAAGATCCCGCCCAGCGCCAGCAGGACGATCATCTTCGCGTGACTGCCGCGCGCCGCGCCCGAGTTGACCAGTTCGGTGACGTCCTGCGCCGAGCGGATGAGCACCGGCGGGCGCTCGGCGGCGGATTGCGTGGACACGCGGGCTCCTTCGCATGAATGGGATGGCGCCCGCGACGCTGCGAGCCGACTTCGCGAAGGACGAGCCTAACCGGACGAGATCCCTCGTCCACATGGTGGAACGCGGGGGCTCCGCCGACGCCCCCGCGTTGCCGGGTGGGTCAGCCGAAGAGGACTTCGGCTTCGGCGAGACGCTCCTTGGGGACCGTCTTGAGCGCCGCCGTCGCCTCGCTGAGCGGGACGCGGATGATGTCGGTGCCGCGCAGGGCGACCATCTTGCCGAAGTCGCCGTCGGTGACGGCGTCGATGGCGTGCAGGCCGAAGCGCGTGGCCAGCACCCGGTCGTAGGCCGTCGGCGTGCCGCCGCGCTGGGTGTGCCCGAGCACCACCGCGCGCGACTCCTTGCCGGTGCGCTTGGAGATCTCGTCGGCCAGCCACGTGCCGACACCGCCGAGCCGGACGTGCCCGAACGCGTCCTTCTCGCCACCGGCCAGCAGCTCCTCGCCGCCCTCCGGGATCGCGCCCTCGGCGACGACGATGATCGGGGCGTACTGGCGCTCGAAGCGCTGCTCGACCCACTCGACGACCTTCTCGACGCTGAACTCCTGCTCCGGCACCAGGATCACGTTGGCGCCACCCGCCAGGCCGGAGTGCAGCGCGATCCAGCCAGCGTGCCGACCCATCACCTCGACGACCAGCGCGCGGTGGTGCGATTCGGCGGTGGTGCGCAGCCGGTCGATGGCCTCGGTCGCGATGTGCACCGCGGTGTCGAAACCGAAGGTGTAGTCGGTGGCGTCGAGGTCGTTGTCGATGGTCTTGGGCACGCCCACCACCGGCACGCCGTCGTGGGTGAGCTGCTCGGCCACGCCGAGGGTGTCCTCGCCGCCGATGGCGATCAGCGCGTCCACCCGGTGCTCGGCGATGGTCTCCTTGAGCCGGGCGATGCCGTCATCGATCTTGTACGGGTTCGTCCGCGAGGACCCGAGGATCGTGCCGCCCCGGTTGAGGATCTCCTCCACCTTGTCCAACGTCAGCGGCGTGGTCAGGTCCTCCACCGGGCCCTGCCACCCGCTGCGGAATCCGAGGATTTCGTGCTCGTACACCGAAATCCCCTTGCGGGTCACCGCTCGGAGCACCGCGTTCAGCCCAGGGCAGTCTCCGCCACCGGTGAGCACTCCGACACGCATTCCAGCCGGCATCGCTGTTGCCGCCTCCTTGAGTCCAACCCGTTGAGTGATCCACGTCTCCCCCCGGGATCAGCGTGGCACGGACTGGATCGGTGCAGCAAGGACCTGGCGCGATTACCCGCCGGTCGAGATCAAGGAGGCCGCCCTACAGCGGGTACCCGCGCTTGCGCTGGACCTCCTCGATGACCTTCCAGCGCTCGAGGTTGTGCTTGGCGTCGGCGAGCGCGTCGTGGGCGTTGTCCGGGGCCGACGGCAGCTTGGGCTTGCCGACGTCCTCCCAGCGCTGCCGCAGGTCGCGGGTGAACTTCGGGATCCGGGACGGCAGCGTCGGCATCGGGCCCCACAGCTGGGCCATCGCCACGTGGTCGTAGGCGGCGTACCAGGCCCACAGCTCGATGTTCCCGCTGCGCGAGGTGAGGAACTTGTACAGGTCCTCGCGGATGCGGGCCCGGGACTTCCAGCACTGCTCGGCCGGCGGCGGCAGCTGCGGCAGGACGTGCTGACGCACCCAGGCGCCCGCGCGGGCGGCGTCGAACTCGGTGGACACCGCGTAGAACTCGCGACCCGTCTCGTCGACCACACCGATCGACACCAGATCGATGGTCCGCCCGTCCTCGATGAACTCGCAGTCGTAGAAGTACCGCACCCGCGAAGCGTATGCGGCGGCGTTCGAGCTGCTCGGTCCGGCCCGTCAGCCCGCCTTGGTGTGCGGCAGCCGCGAAGCCGAACTGCTGCTCCACCCGCCCAGGTCGTTGCCCTGCGCGGCCAGCTCGTCCTTGACCTTGGAGGCGTAGACGTCGACGTACTCCTGGCCGGAGAGCTCCATCAAGGCGTACATGATCTCGTCGGTGATCGAGCGCTCGACGAAGCGGTCACCGGCCATGCCCTCGTAGCGGGAGAAGTCCAGGGGCTCGCCGACCTTGACCACGACCTTGTGCGGCCACCACATCTTCGAGCCGATCGGGTTGACCTTGTCGGTGCCGAACATCGCGATCGGGATCACCTGCATCCCCGACTCCAGCGCCATCCGCGCCACACCGGTCTTGCCCTTGTAGAGGCGGCCGTCCGGGGACCGGGTGCCCTCCGGGTAGACGCCCAGCAGCTTGCCCTCCGACAGCAGCCGCACACCGGTGTCCAGGGCGGCCTGGGCGGCGGCACCGCTGGAGCGGTCGATCGGCACCTGGCCGACGCCGGAGAAGAACGCCTTCTTGAACTTGCCGCGCACTCCCTTGCCGGTGAAGTACTCGCGTTTGGCCAGGAACGTCACTCGACGCGGCATCATCAGCGGCATGAAGAACGAGTCGGCGACGGCCATGTGATTGCTGACCAGGATCGCGCCGCCCTCGCGCGGGACGCGCTCGACGCCTTCGACTCGTGGGCGGCAGAACAACTTCATGAGGGGACCGAGCAGTAGGTGTTTCATCACCCAGTACATCACGGTGCCGCCGCCTCCTCACGCGCGAAACTTTGCTGTTCAGCCTACGGAGCGCGAACTTTGCGCACAATGAGCACTGTCCGGAAACCGATCACGTCACACCTGGTGTGGAATGGTCCGTTCCGCTCGTTCCGCACGAGGGTGCGAACGGCGGATCCCCGGACGCTGACGAGCCAGTCCCAATCGTCGGCTCCGCGTGCGACGATGAAGCGCAACAGGCACAGCGGCCCCGTGGCGTTCGAGCCGGGTGGGAGGTTCACGGGTGGGAGGAAAAGGGTCAGTGCTAGTCGGCGCAGAACCATTCGCGCACGAGGGCTCCGACGACATCGGCGTGCTGCTGTGCCACGGCTTCACCAGCACGCCGCAGAGCATGCGGGGATGGGCCGAACACCTGGCCGAAGCCGGCCACACCGTGCGCTGCCCGCTGCTCCCCGGCCACGGAACGCGGTGGCAGGAACTCAACCGGACGACCTGGCGCGACTGGTACGGCGCCGTCGAGCAGGCGCTCGACGAGCTGCGCGACCGGTGCCGGTCGGTGTTCGTGTTCGGCCTCTCGATGGGCGGCACGCTGACGCTGCGCCTCGCCGAGCAGCATCCCGACATCGCCGGGATCGTGCTGGTCAACCCGTCGGTGATGACCCTGCGCAAGGAGGCCAAGCTGCTCCCGTTGCTCAGCCGGGTGGTTCCGTCAATGGCGGCCATCGCGGGTGACATCGCCAAACCGGAGGTCGTGGAGCTGGCCTATTCGCGCCTTCCGCTGCGCGGCATGGCGAGCCTGCAGCAGCTGTGGGGCGTGGTGCGGGCCGACCTCGGATCGGTCCGGCAGCCGCTGCTCCTGCTGCGCTCGGCGGTCGACCACGTCGTGGAACCGGAGAACTCCGCGATCGTGCTGAGCGAGGTGGGCAGCCAGGAGGTCACCGAGGTCGTGCTCGACGACAGCTACCACGTCGCGACCCTGGATCACGACGCGCCGCGGATCTTCAGCGACAGCCTCGAGTTCGTGCAACGCGTCCACAGCGCACGGGTCGGGGAATCCGCATGAGCGCCCGCCACAACTCCTCGGACGGGCCTGAGGACATCGACGCCGCCTTCGCCGAGATCGTCGCCGACCTGGAACGCGACACCAAGTTCGGCAAGTGGCCGGGCGAGGACGACAACGCGGAGCCGACGCCGGACGAGCAGACCCGTCCAGCGGTCGCCGCACCGGACGAGACCAAGCCGGTGGAACCGCCCGCCGAGCAGGGACCGCGTGATTGGGCCCCGGCCGCGGAAGACGAGGAGCACTTCGTTCCGCCCGAGCCTCCGCCGCTGCCGATCCCGCGCCCGGCGACCTTCCTCGGAGTCGGGATCGTGGTGCTCGGCGTGCTGGTGCTGCTGATCCCCGGTCTGGCGGGCATCGCGACGACCGTGAAGCTGCCGCTGGGTCTGGTGCTGATCAGCGCCGGGATCGGCTGGCTGCTCTTCCGGCTCCGGCACTCGCCGCCCAGCGATTCCGACGACGACGGCGCGCAGGTCTGACCGACTGCGGGTGGTTGCTCTGCCCGGCGGTGCGGACCTGCACGCCGGCAGCGCTCAGGGGACCTTCGGGCCGGTCAGGACGTGCCGGCGCGCCATGGCCGCCGCCCCGATCATGGCCGCCGGGTCCCCGTGGTGAGCGACGCGGACCCTGGCGAGGGGCCGGTGACCGGAACCGGTGACGGCCGCTGCGTAGTGATCGCGGGCCTTGTCGAGGAACAGGTGCGCGGAGTCGGAGACACCACCGGAGATGACCACGACCTCGGGGTCGTAGACGTCGGCGACCAGTGCCAACCCCTCCCCCAGCCAGCGGGCCAGGTCGTCCATCGCGCGGACGGCGACCTCGTCGCCGGCGTCCGCGGCGCGGGCGACGTCGAGGCCCGAGGGTTCCGCCGGCAGCGACGTGCTGCCGGTTCCGATGAGCTCGGCGGCGGTCGCGGCCAACGCGGTTCCGCTGCAGTAGCGCTCCCAGCAGCCGTTCTTGCCGCACGGGCACTTCCGGCCGTCGGGCACCAGCCGCAGGTGTCCGAGTTCCGGGGCAACCCCGAACGCGCCTCGGAAGACCTCGCCGTCGATCACCAGCGCACCGCCGATGCCGGTTCCGATCGCCACCAGCGCCGCGACGCGGGCGCCTACCGCAGCGCCGAAGCGCTGCTCGGCCACGGCCGCCGCGTTCGCGTCGTGCTCCAGCACCACCGGAAGACCGAGCCGGTGGGAGAGCTCGTCGGCGACGGCCACGTGCCGCCACGGCAGGTGCGGTGCGAAGCGCACCACCCGCCGGTCTTCGCTGACGAAACCCGCGACCGCCAGACCGACTCCGTCGATCGGGTACTGGTCGGTGAGCACCCGGACCGTGTCGGCGATGGCCGTGTTGAGCTCCGGACCCGTCTTCGGGGTCGGCACCCGGTGCGTCCGCAGGATCTGGCCGTGCTCGTCCGCCACGGCCGCGCGCACGCTGGTCCCGCCCACGTCCACGCCGATGGTCAGCACACCGCGTCTCTCTCCGCCAGCACCGGTCCCGCGACCCGCTGGACCTGGATGCGCTGCACCTTCGGCTCCTCCGACTGAGCCTCCTCCGGCTCGTCCGCAGCGGGCTCGGCGTGGTCGACCAGCGCTTGCCGCAGCTGCTGGACGATGGCCAGCAGCTGGTCGTTGAGCTCGGGACGCTGCCCGCGCGCCAACTCCATCGCCGCGCACAGCGGGCACCAGCCGCAGCCCGCACCGGCCTCGTCCGACTGTCCTTCGCGCGCGCAGCCGCGCAGGTACTCCTCGGCCTTGCCCACGAGGGTGTCCAACAGCAGCCGCAGCTCTTCGAGAAGTCGATCGTGCTCGCGCATCTGGTTCACCGCATCCACAGATCGGGGTCGGGACGGAACCGCACCGTCAGCCCGTCGTCGCCGGCCACGGCCGAGGTCACCACGCACCGCTGCAGCACAGCGGGCAGGGCGAACAGCCGTCGCCGTCCATCGACGGTAATCGCCAGCTCGGGTCCGATCCGGGCCAGGTCCAGCTCGGCCGCCGGGTGCAGCGGCAGTCCGATGCGCAGCGTGTACTCCGCGTCCAGCGACTTGCCGCCACCGCCGACGCGCATCTCCGGCGTGGCCGCGTCGTTGGCGAGCGGGTCGCCGTCGCCGTAGAGCTCGGCACCGAGTTCCAGCAGCTGCGCGGTGCCGACCGGCTCGGCGGCCCGGTGCTCGACGGTGCGCAGCGGCAGGTCGGTGGCCGCGCGCAGCGTGTCGAGGACCGCCTCCTGCTCCTTGCGGCGGGTCCGCAGCCAACCGGCGGCCTCGCCCCGGGCCGAACCCGGGTGCGGGACCACCCGGTTGGCGACCAGCCCGTCGACGCGGATCCGCTGCAGCGCGAGGGCCGTCAGCGTCCTGCGGGTCTCGGCGGCGACGACCGATTCCGGCGTGAGCACCAGGCGAACGCTGGTGCCGGGGTCAGTGAGCATGTCCTTGAGCGCGGCCAGCTGCTCGGCGAGCCTGCCGAGCCCGTCGGCGACGGCGTCCCAGCGCTCCACCTGGTCGCTGCCGGCGATGCCGGCCAGCAGACCGCGAACGGCCCTGCGATGCGCGGGGAACAGCCGTTCCAGGTATCCGGCCAGGGACTCCGGAAGCGCCAGCAGGCGCAGCGTTTCCGCGGTCGGGCCGCAGTCGACGATGACGGTGTCCCACAGCCCGCTGCTCGCGAGCCGGTGCACCTCGGTCAGCGCGAGCAGGTCCTCGACGCCGGGCAGCACGGTCAGCTCCTCGGCGTCGACCTCGCCGACCCCCGCGCCCCGCAACAGGGTTCGCAGGTGTTCGCGCAGCTCGCGCCAGGTTCCGTCGACCAGGCTGCGGGTCTGCACCTCGGCGGCGTGCAGCGCCGCGCCGGTGTCACCGACACGGACCTCGGCGGGTTGCGCGCCCAGGTCGGCGGCGAGCGCGTCGGCCAGGGAGTGAGCCGGGTCGGTCGACACCGCCAGCACCTTGCCACCGTCGCCCGCGACGCGCGCGGCAGTGGCCGCGGCGAGGGTCGTCTTGCCGACCCCGCCCTTTCCGGTGAACAGCAGGATGCGCAATGGGCGATCTATTCCGCTTCCACGCGGCGCTTGAGCTCCTTGAGCGCCGTATCCATGATCATCTTCTCCGCCTTGCGCCGGAACAACCCGATCATCGGGATCGCCAGGTCGACCGCGAGGCTGTAGGTGACCTCGGTGCGCTCGTCACCGAGCGGCTTGAGCGTGTAGCTGCCCTTCTGAGCCTTCTGCACCTGTCCCTCGGTCAGCTCCCAGCTCACCGAAAGACCGTCGGCGGCCCAGCTGTAGACGTTGGTGTAGGTGTCCTTGACCACGCCCGCGTCCAGCACGAAGCGGACCCGCTCGGCGGTCCCGCCGGAGCTCTGGGAGAGCACCTCGATCTCCTTGACCGCTCCCGCCCACTCCGGATACGCCGGGAAATCCGCGATGACCGCCATGATCCGCGCAGCGGGGGCTTCGATCTCGATGGACTGGGTGGACTGATCGACCATGCGCGCAGGCTACCGGGTGGCCACCCGCGCAGCGTCAACGAGGAGCGAGGTTTCTGCGAAGTCCTCGAAACTCACCTCCTCGGGCGTCTTTCACCACCGAAGGACGTACGGCCGCTCCGTCCGCTTGAAGTGCCCGACGTTGACGCACTCGGTGCGGCCGATGCGCATCCGCTGCGACAGCGGCTGGTGCACGTGCCCGAACAGCGACCACCGGGGCTGATCAGCGTTGATGCGCGCCAGCACGCTGGCGGCACCGGCCTCCTGGCTGCGCGCCACCACGTCGTAGGTCAGCTCGGCGACGGCGGGCGGCTGGTGGGTGCACAGCACGTCCACCGCGGGCAGCGAGGCGACCGCCTCGTCGTACTCCTCGGCGACACGCAGGTAGGGCACCCAGGCCGAGTGGGAGCGCAGCGTCGCGCCGTCGGGCAGCCGCACGCCGCCGACGAACCCGAACGTCAGCCCGCCGATCTCGGTCGTCTCCCCGTCGAGGACGTGGATGCCCTCGCGCGCGAACTCCGGCCACAGGTAGGGCGCGTCGACGTTGCCCGGGGTCGCGTAGGTGGGCGCCGTCATCGCGCCGAACAGCTCCGCGTACTGCTCGCGCACGGCGTCGGCGACCGTCTGGGCCGGGTCGGTCAGGCTCGCCCACAGCGAGCGGATGTAGGCCCCGAACTCCGGACCGCGACGGCTGCGCCGCAACTCGGCGAACCGCTCGACCTTCTCCGCGCCGAAGACGCGGCCGAGGATGCCGTTGCCGTGATCGTGGTAGTCGACGAAGTCGATCAGGTCACCCAGCACGACCAGCGCGTCGGCCCCGTCGCCGGCGCGTTTGAGCGCCTCGACGTTGCCATGGACGTCGGACACGACGTGAACGCGCAACTTCCAACCCCACTTCCGCGATGACCGCTTCTGTCGAACCTAATCCGCCGAGGTGCCGGATCGCACCGCCCGTTGTGCACTTGTTCTTACCTGCCGTCGTCGCGCTCGTCGCGCCGCCGACCGGTGGACGATCGTCCGAATGGAAGAGGTTTAGGCTGTGCCCGCTGGTGTGGCCTGAGATAACGGGGGCTACCGCCCAGTAACTATCAGCGTTAGGTTGAGCCCACTAGACAGGCTTTTCTTCGGAGGTTTCGACGTGCGAGAGTTCAGCGCACCCGCCACTGCGAAAGTGGCCGAGGACGAGAACCTCACCGACATGGTGTGGGCCAACGCGGAGCGTTTCGGGAGCACCGTGAGCTTCCGGCGCCGGGTGGACGGCACCTGGGTCGACGTCACCGCCGCCGACTTCGCCGCGCAGGTCCTGGCCGTGGCCAAGGGCATGATCGCCGCCGGGCTGGAACCCGGCGACCGGGTGGGGCTGATGTCCCGCACCCGCTACGAGTGGACGCTGCTGGACTTCGCGATCTGGACTGTCGGTTGCATCACAGTCCCGATCTACGAGACCTCCTCGGCCGACCAGGCCGAGTGGATCCTCACCGACTCCGGTGCGAAGGCGGCCTTCGTGGAGACCGAGGCGCACCGCGCCGAGATCGACAAGGTCATCGACCGGCTCTCCGAGGTCCGCCACATCTGGCAGATCGAGGGACCGACCAGCGGTGGCGCGGCCGGCGCGGTCGACGAGCTCACCGCGCTGGGCGCCGAGGTGCCCGACCAGCAGGTGCACGAGCGGCGCAGGGCGGTCACCGCCGAGGACGCCGCGACCCTCATCTACACCTCGGGCACCACCGGCCGCCCCAAGGGCTGCGTGCTGACCCACCGCAACCTGCTCGCCGAGGTGCGCGCCGACATCGACGCGTTCCCCCAGCTGACCAAGCCCGGCAACTCGTTGCTGATGTTCCTGCCGATGGCGCACGTTCTAGCCCGCGCGATCACCATCATGTGCGTCTACGGCAAGGTCACCCTCGGCCACACCGCGGACGTCAAGGACCTGATCAACGACCTCGGTTCGTTCCGGCCGACGTTCGTGCTGGCCGTGCCGCGCGTGTTCGAGAAGGTCTACAACACCGCGAAGCAGAAGGCCCACGGCGACGGCAAGGGCAAGATCTTCGACGCCGCCGAGGAAACCGCCGTCCAGTACTCCAAGGCCATGGACACCGGCGGCGCGGGACTCGGCCTCAAGGTCAAGCACGCGGTGTTCAACAAGCTCGTCTACGGCAAGCTGCGCGCCGCGCTGGGCGGCCGCTGCATCGCGGCGGTCTCCGGCGGTGCTCCGCTGGGCGAGCGGCTGGCGCACTTCTTCCGCGGCGTCGGCGTCCCGGTGCTGGAGGGCTACGGCCTGACCGAGACGACCGCCGCTGCCGCGGTGAACGTCGAGGAGGGCTTCAAGGTCGGCACCGTCGGCCGCCCGCTGGCCGGCACCTCGATCCGCATCGCCGAGGACGGCGAGATCCTGATCAAGGGCGACGTGGTGTTCAAGGAGTACTGGAACAACCCGACCGCCACCAAGGAGTCCATCGAGGACGGCTGGTTCCACACCGGCGACCTGGGCTCGCTGGACGACGAGGGCTACCTCCGGATCACCGGTCGCAAGAAGGAGATCATCGTCACCGCCGGCGGCAAGAACGTCGCCCCGGCCGTGCTGGAGGACGGGCTGCGCTCCCACCCGCTGATCAGCCAGTGCATGGTGGTCGGCGACCAGAAGCCGTTCATCGGCGTGCTGGTCACGCTGGACCCGGAGTTCGTGCCGTCCTGGCTGGCCAACAACAACCGGCCGGCCGACACGCCGATGTCCGAGCTGATCAACGACCCGGACCTGCGGGCCGAGGTCCAGGGCGCGGTCGACGAGGCCAACAAGTCGGTGTCCCGGGCGGAGGCGATCAAGCAGTTCCGCATCCTCACCGAGGACTTCACCGAGGCCACCGGCGAGCTCACCCCGAGCATGAAGCTCAAGCGCAACAAGGTCGCGGAGAACCACGCGGCCGACATCGAGGCGATCTACTCCTGATCCACCGGCACCGCCCGGTCGACCCGGGCGGTGCAGCTGAACGGCGGCCTGGCCGACGGCGGCCACGAAGCACAGGTCTAAC
>NZ_JBFAQJ010000058.1:0-37880 GCF_040677225.1 Saccharopolyspora sp. NPDC049357
CGCCGGCGTCGTCATCCCCCCCCCCCCACCCGCGTAACGGGTGCGCCCCGCTGTGGGGTTTCCCATTGCGGCCCTAATTTTGCCCGGGAACTTCCGGACTCGAACTTCGCGCGAAATTCGAATCCCGCCTGCGCGCGCCGCCGGTGGGGTGCGTTCGGGTGCTGGGCGCCCCGGGGTGCGGCGGTGGGTCCGAGGACGGGGGTCGGCGACTAGACTCGTCGGGTCGTAGTCGACGTTTCAGGGAGACCAGGTGACCGTCCAGCCGATCAGACTCTTCGGCGACCCCGTTCTGCGCACCAAGGCCGACGAGGTGGTCGACTTCGACAAGGAGCTGCGCACCCTCATCAAGGACCTCTGGGACACCATGGAGGACCAGGGCGGTGCCGGCCTGGCCGCTCCGCAGCTGGGCGTGAGCCTGCGCGTGTTCACCTACCACTGCGACGGCTTCGCCGGGCACCTCATCAACCCCACCTGGACCGCCGTCGGCGACGACGGCCAGCTCGGGCCCGAGGGCTGCCTGTCGATCCCCGGGATGTCCTGGGACTGCCTGCGCTCCCAGCACGTCGTCGCGCGGGGCTGGAACGCCCACGGCGAGCCGATCGAGGTCGAGGGCACCGACCTGCTGGCGCGCTGCATCCAGCACGAGACCGACCACCTCGACGGCGTGCTGTTCCTGGACCGCCTGGACGAGGAGACCCGCAAGGCGGCGATGCGCGAGATCCGCCAGGCGTCCTGGTTCGACGGCGACGTCCCGGTCATGAAGCAGAACCCGCACCCGCTGTTCGGAGGCCGCTGACGATGCGCGTCGTCTTCGCCGGAACCCCCGCGCCCGCCGTGCCCGCGCTGCAGGCGCTGATCGACTCCGACCGGCACGAGGTCGCCGCCGTCGTCACCCGCCCGGACGCTCACGCCGGCCGGGGCCGCAAGCTCGTGCGCTCGCCCGTCGGGGCGCTCGCCGACGAGCACGGCATCGAGGTGCTCACCCCCGCGAAGGCCTCCGAACCGGAGTTCCTGGCGCGGCTGCGCGAGATCGGCCCGGACTGCTGCCCGGTCGTCGCCTACGGTGCGCTGCTGCGCGAGGAAGCGCTGTCGATCCCCGAGCACGGATGGGTCAACCTGCACTTCTCGCTGCTGCCCGCGTGGCGCGGTGCCGCGCCGGTCCAGGCCGCGATCCGGCACGGCGACGAGATCACCGGCGCCAGCACCTTCCGCATCGTCCGCGAGCTCGACGCCGGGCCCGTTTTCGGCGTGGTCACCGAGCAGATCCGCGGCACCGACACCTCCGGTGAACTGCTGGAGCGGCTCTCGATCTCGGGTGCGGGGTTGCTGGCCGCCACCCTCGACGGCATCGAGGACGGCAGCGTCCGCGCCGAGGACCAGCCCGCCGACGGCATCAGCTACGCGCCGAAGGTCACCGTCGACGACGCCAGGGTCGACTTCACCGCACCGGCCGCAGCCGTCGACCGCCTCGTCCGCGCCGTCACCCCCGAGCCCGGGGCGTGGGCGCTGCTGGGGGAGGAGCGGTTCAAGCTCGGCCCCGTCACCGTCACCGACGAGCAGCTTCCGGCGGGCGAGATCAGGCCCGAGAAGCGACGAGTGCTGGTCGGCACCGGGACCACCGCGGTCGCGCTCGGCGAGGTGCAGGCCGCGGGCAAGAAGCGCATGGCCGCCACCGACTGGGCCCGCGGAACACGCATCGAGCAAGGAGAAAAGCTCCAGTGACTGAACGCCGCCGACGGCCCTCCCGCCCGTCGAAGGCCCGCCCGCCGCAGCGCAAGCCCAACCCGCGACCGGTGGAGGTCGACCCGGTGCGGCTGGTGGCGGTGGAGACGCTGCGCGCGGTCCGCGAGCGCGACGCCTACGCGAACCTGGCGCTGCCGCCGCTGCTCAAGCAGCGCCGCATCTCCGGACGCGACGCGGCGCTGGCCACCGAGCTCACCTACGGCGCCTGCCGCGCGAAGGGCCTGCTGGACGCGGTGATCGGCGAGTGCAGCACCCGTCCGCTGTCCGAGATGGACCCGAAGCTGCTGGACGCGCTGCGCGTCGGGGTCTACCAGCTCCTGCGCACCAGGATCCCCGCGCACGCCGCAGTGGCGTCCACTGTGGACATCGTGCGGTTCGAGAACGGTTCCAAGATGTCCGGTTTCGCCAACGCCGTGCTGCGGCGCGCGACCGAGCTGGACGAGCAGGGGTGGGTCGACAAGCTCGCCCCGGACCAGGCCGAGGACCCCGTCGGCTACCTGGCGATGAAGCACGCGCACCCGAAGTGGATCGCGCGGGCGTTCGCCGACGCCCTCGGGCTCGACGAGCTCGAAGACGCCCTGGCCGCCGACGACGCACGCCCGGCCGTGCACCTGACCGCGCGACCCGGCGAGATCAGCGCCGACGAGCTCGCCGCCATCACCGGCGGCGACCCCGCGCCCTACTCGCCCTACGGCGTGCGGCTGGAGGCCGGCGCCGGAGACCCCGGCGACCTCGAACCGGTGCAGGAGGGCTTCGCCGCCGTCCAGGACGAGGGCAGCCAGCTCGCCAGCCTCGCCGTCACCCGCCCCGAGATCGAGGGTTCCGACCTGCGCTGGCTCGACCTGTGCGCCGGTCCCGGCGGCAAGGCCGCGCTGCTGGGCGCGCTGGTCACCCTCGACGGCGGCACGCTCGACGCCGTCGAGCAGGCACCGCACCGCGCCGAGCTGGTGCGCAAGGCCACCGACGGTCTGTCGGTCACCGTGCACACCGGCGACGGCCGGGACCCCGGGCTGGAGCCCGGTTTCGACCGCGTGCTCGTCGACGCGCCCTGCACCGGGCTCGGCGCGCTGCGGCGACGCCCGGAGGCGCGCTGGCGGCGTCAGCCCGGCGACGTCGGAGAGCTCACCAAGCTGCAACGCGAACTGCTGATCTCCGCGATCGGTCTCACCCGGCCCGGCGGCATCGTCGGCTACGTCGTGTGCTCGCCGCACCTGCCCGAGACCGAGGGCGTCGTCGCCGACGTCGTCCGCCGCACCGGCGTCACCCAGCTCGACGCGCGCGAGCACTTCCCGGACGTGCCCGATCTCGGAGACGGGCCCGGCGTTCAGCTGTGGCCGCACAAGCACGGCACGGACGCCATGTTCTGCGCCCTGTTCCAGGTCTGACGAAGGAGCGTCCGAAGTGGACTACCGGGAGTGGTTGCGGGTCGCCGTCGAGGAGGCCGAAGCGAGCCTGGCCTCCGGTGGGATCCCCATCGGAGCCGCGCTGATCGGCACCGGCGGGGAGGTGCTCGGGCGCGGCCACAACCGGCGCGTGCAGGACGACGACCCGTCGGTGCACGGTGAGACGGCGGCATTCCGCAACGCCGGTCGGCAGCGCTCCTACAGCGGCACCACGATGGTCACCACGCTCTCGCCCTGCTGGTACTGCAGCGGCCTGATCCGGCAGTTCGGCATCGGCCGCGTGGTCATCGGCGAGGCCCGCAACTTCCACGGCGGCCACGACTGGCTCGCCGAGCACGGCGTGGACGTGGTGCTCCTCGACGACGACGCCTGCACCCGGATGATGGCCGACTTCATCGCCGCTCATCCGCGCCTGTGGAACGAGGACATCGGCGAGGAGTGAGAGCGTCCTCTCAGGCGGAACATCGTCGAGCGCCGTCCGGTTGACCGGGGCAGGTGGGCTCGATGAAGGTTGGGCGGCCCCGCAATCCGACGACAGGTGGTTCGAATGTCCTCCACTCCGGTTGAAGTGACCCGCACCGGCGAGCACACGTTCACCGCGACCAACTCGCGCGGTGCCGAGGTCGCCGTGGGCCGCGACGGTGCGCCCGGCGCGTTCACGCCCGGTGAGCTGCTGCTCGCCGCCGTGGCCGCGTGCTCGGTGGTGACCAGCGAGAACCTGTTCGTCCGGCGGATCGGCGAGGACGCCCAGCTGGTCGCGCGGGCCGACCGGACCAAGAACCCCGAGGACGAGCACAAGTTCGCCGAGATCCAGGTCGCGCTGGAGGCCGAGCTCGACGGCGTCGAGAACCGCGAAAAGCTCCTGGACGCGGTCCAGCGGGCCATCGAGAAGTACTGCACCGTCAGCCGCTCCGTCGAGGAGTCCACCCCGATCAACCTGGCCCTCCCGCGCTGATCGCCGTCCCGCGCGTGCCTTGGCAACGAGCGGTTCTGGTCCGAACCGTCCGTGATCGATGTCGGTTTTGCCGGATCAGTTCAGACCCAAAACCGCCCCTGCCGGGGACGGGTGGAGGTTCCGGGGGAGGCGGAGGCAACGCTTCGGCAACCTCGGGACCCGAGATCCGGAGCGCGTCGTAAAGTGCTCGGGCGTCCGAACAGATCGGCGACGAGCAGGAGGCAGTTCAGGTGGTAGACGACACCGCAGCGGCCCAGGTGTCCGGGTTGCGCCGGGCCCTCTCCGGGCGCCAGGTCGGCATGATCGCCATCGGTGGAGCCATCGGAACGGGTCTCTTCCTCGGATCCGGCCTGGCGATCTCCATCGCCGGACCCGCGGTGATCATCGCCTACGCCGTGGCCGCCTTCGCCGCGCTCGCGCTGGCCTACGCACTCGCCGAGATGATCGTGGTGCACCCCGAAGCCGGGGGCTTCGGCGCGGTCATCCGCGAATACCTCGGTGGCCTGCCGGGATTCATCTCCCGCTGGATCTACTGGGCCGCGCAAGTGGTCAACATCGGCAGCGAGGTCATCGCCGCCGGTCTCTACCTGCAGTTCTGGTACCCGCAGCTGCCGCTGTGGGTGCCGGTCGTGGGCTTCTCCGTGGTGATGCTGGCGATCAACCTCGCCGCCGTGAGCTTCTTCGGCGAGTTCGAGTACTGGTTCGCCATGATCAAGGTCGTCACCATCGTCGTGTTCGTGGTGCTCGGCGTCGTCTACATCGTCTTCGGCCTGCCGGGGCACGCGCCCGCCGGAGTCGGCGCGCTGACCGAGCACGGCGGCTTCCTGCCCAACGGGCTCGGCGCGGTGTGGCTCGCGCTGACCGTGGTCACCTTCTCCTACCTGGGCACCGAGGCGGTGTCGATGACCGCCGCCGAGTCCCGCGACCCCGCCCGCGACGTCCCGCGCGCCGCGCGCAGCACCGTGCTGCGGCTCGCGCTGTTCTACGTGATGGGCATGCTCGTGGTCGTCTCGATCCTGCCGTGGGACCAGATCTCCTCGTCCGAGGACGTCACGCAGAGCCCGTTCGTGCGCCTGTTCAGCCTGGTCGGCATCCCCGCGGCGGCCGGGATCATGAACTTCGTGGTGCTCACCGCAGCGCTGTCCGCGATGAACACCAACCTGTACCTGACCGCCCGCATGACGCACTCGCTCGCGCTCGACGGCTACGCCCCCCGCTGGTTCGCCGGGGTCAGCGCCAACGGCGTCCCGCGCCGGGCGCTGGTGCTCTCGGCGGCGGGCCTGGCCCTCGCCGCGGCGCTGGCGGTGTTCACCGAGGAGAGCGCGTTCCCGCTGCTCATCGGCCTGGCGCTGTTCGCGGCGCTGGTGGTGTGGCTGATGATCTTCGCCTCGCACCTGGTCTTCCGCCGTCGCCGCACCGCCCAGGGCCTGGACCCCTCGCCGGTCCGCCTGCCGGGCGCCCCGGTGACCACCGTGCTGGCGATGCTGTTCGTCGCGGCCGTGCTGCTGACGACCCCGTTCACCGAGCAGTTCAACACCGCGTGGAAGGCGGGCGTGCCGTTCCTGGTCGTCCTGTGCATCGCCTACTACGCGATCAACCGCAGGAAGGCGGCTTGACCGAGAAAGGTGGGCCCCCGGTGACCACTCGTCACGGGAATGCCGCCATCGGAGGAGGGCGTGAGCTCGGCGCGGCCGCGAGGGTTTTAAACTCCCGCATGTGTCGAACCAGCCGATGATCGCGCCTTCCATCCTCTCCGCAGACTTCGCCAGGCTCGCCGAGGAGATCTCCGCCGTGGGCGGAGAACCCGGCAAGCGGGCCGACTGGCTCCACGTCGACGTGATGGACGCGCACTTCGTCCCGAACCTCACGCTGGGCCTGCCGGTCGTGGAGTCGATCCTCAAGACCACCGACATCCCGATCGACTGCCACCTGATGATCGACGACCCGGACCGCTGGGCGCCGGGTTACGCCGAGGCCGGTGCGCACAACGTCACCGTGCACGTCGAGGCCGCCCACGACCCGATCAACCTCGCCAAGGACCTGCGCGCCGCGGGCGCCAAGGCCGGTCTGGCGATCAAGCCGGGCACGAACTTCGACGACTACGTCGAGGTCCTCAAGCACTACGACACCCTGCTGGTGATGTCGGTGGAGCCGGGCTTCGGCGGCCAGAAGTTCATGGCCGAGGTCCTGGACAAGGCCCGCAAGGCCCGCGAGCTGGTCGACACCGGGCACCTGAAGCTGCTCGTGGAGATCGACGGCGGCATCAACGCCGAGACCATCGAGCAGGCCGCCGAAGCCGGCGTGGACTGCTTCGTGGCGGGCTCTGCCGTCTACAACGCCGAAGACCCCGCCCAGGCCATCGAGGCGCTGCGCGCCACCGCCACCCCGGCCTTCACCCGCGCCCGGGCCTGATCACCACCGCCGCGCATCGCCCGAGGAGAACGCCATGGCCGCTGAGGTCGAAGTCCGGGCGATGCGCGCCGCGATCGAGGCCAGCGAGCGGGTTCGCGGCACCACCAGCCCGAACCCGCCGGTCGGCTGCGTGATCCTCGACGCGCGCGGCGAGGTCGCCGCGGTCGGCGCCACCAGCCCGCCCGGCGGCCCGCACGCAGAGGTCAACGCCCTGCGCGAAGCCGGAACCCGCGCCGAGGGCGGCACCGCCGTGGTCACCCTCGAACCCTGCGCGCACACCGGCCGCACCCCGCCGTGCACCGACGCGTTGCAGGCCGCCGGGGTGGTCCGCGTGGTGCACGCCGCCTCCGATCCGAACCCGTCGGCCTCCGGCGGGGCCGAGGTCCTGCGGAGCGCCGGAGTCGACGTCCACAGTGGTCTGCTCGCGGACGAGGTCGCGAAAGGTCCGCTGCGGGCCTGGTTGCACTTCGTCCACACCGGACGACCCCATGTAACCTGGAAGTACGCGGCCACATTGGACGGACGTTCGGCGGCCGCGGACGGCACCAGCAAGTGGATCAGCTCGGCCCAGTCCCGGGCCGAGGTGCACCGGGTGCGCGCGGCGATGGACGCCATCATCGCGGGCACCGGCACGATCCTCGCCGACGACGCGCAGCTCACCGCCCGCGATCCGGACGGAAACCTGCTGGAACGGCAACCGCTGCGGGTGGTCATCGGCGACCGCGAGATCCCACCGCGGGCACGGGTCCTCGACGACACCGCCGAGACCCTCCGGCTGCCAGGCGGCGACCCCGCCGCGGCGCTGGCCGAACTGGCCGGACGAGGAGTGGTCGACGTGCTGCTGGAAGGCGGGCCGACGCTCGCGGGGGCCTTCTGGGAAGCCGGCCTGGTCGACCGCGTGCTGGCCTACGTCGCACCTGCACTGCTGGGAGCCGGGCCCGCTGCGCTGGGAAGTGCGGGCGTGGGAAGCATCTCGCAGGCATGGCGGTTGCGGATCGAAGAGACGACGATGAGTGGCCCGGACGTCCGGATCAGCGCGGTCCCGCAGGACTGAGTTCGGTGCGACCCGCAAGGGCAGGCAGGAGGCAGCAGTGTTCACCGGGATCGTCGAGGAACTCGGCACCATCGAGACCGTGGAGCCCCTTGAGGACGGCTCGCGGCTGACCATCAGTGGTCCGGTGGTCACCCAGGACGCCAAGCACGGCGATTCGATCGCGGTCAACGGCGTCTGTCTCACCGTGGTCACCACCGAGGGCGGCGCGTTCACCGTCGACGTGGTCTCCGAGACGCTGCGCCGTTCCTCGCTCAAGCACATCGCCGCAGGTGAGCGGGTCAACCTCGAACGCGCCATGGCGCTGGGGGAACGCCTGGGCGGGCACATCGTGCAGGGTCACGTGGACGGCACCGCCGTCCTGCGCGACACCGCCGAGGCCACCGGGCTGACCTCCTTCGACCTGCCCGGGCATCTCGCGCACTACCTGGTGGAGAAGGGTTCGATCACCGTCGACGGCGTGTCCCTGACCGTCGCCGAGATCGTCGACGGCGAGCCCGCGCGGTTCTCCGTCGCGCTGATCCCCACCACCAAGGAGCTGACCACCCTCGGCCGACGCGCCGCAGGTGACGAAGTGAACATCGAGGTGGATGTGCTGGCCAAGCACCTGGAACGGCTCTCCGCAGCTCAGCTGGCCGGGCACGACCATGGTGCACCCGCGGTGACGGGGGACAATGGCGGCATCAGGGAGGCGCGATGAACCCCGAGGACGAGGTTTCGGAAACGGTGAGCACGAAGAAGTTCGACACCATCGAGCGGGCGTTGGCCGATATCGCGGCCGGCAAGCCGGTGATCGTCGTGGACGACGAGGACCGCGAGAACGAGGGCGACCTGATCTTCGCCGCCGAGAAGGCGACGCCGGAGCTGGTGGCCTTCATGGTCCGCTACACGTCGGGCTACATCTGCGTCGGCATGCCCGCCGAGGACTGCGATCGCCTCGACCTCCCGCCGATGTACCACTCCAACCAGGACCGCAAGGGCACCGCCTACACGGTCACGGTGGACGCGGCCGAGGGCGTGACGACCGGCATCTCCGCGGCCGACCGCGCCAAGACGCTGCGGGTGCTCGCCGACGGCGAAGCCACCGCGAAGGACCTCACGCGTCCCGGGCACGTGGTGCCGCTGCGCGCCCGCGAGGGCGGTGTGCTGCGTCGTCCCGGGCACACCGAGGCGTCGGTGGACCTGTCGCGGCTGGCCGGGCTGCGTCCGGCGGGTGCGCTGTGCGAGATCGTCAGCCAGAAGTCCGAGGGCGACATGGCGCGCCGCGACGAGCTGGAGGTCTTCGCCGACGAGCACGACCTCGCGCTGATCACCATCGCCGACCTGATCACCTACCGCCGCCGCTTCGAGAAGCAGGTGGTGCGCGTCGCCGAGGCCCGCATCCCCACCGTGCACGGCACGTTCCGGACCGTCGGCTACGACAGCACGCTGGACGGCATCGAGCATCTGGCGATGGTCTACGGAGACATCGGCGACGGCGAGAACATCCTGGTCCGGGTGCACTCCGAGTGCCTGACCGGCGACGTCATCGGCTCGTTGCGCTGCGACTGCGGACCGCAGCTGGACGCGGCGATGGAGAAGGTCGCCGAGGCCGGGCGCGGTGTGGTGCTCTACATGCGCGGTCACGAGGGACGCGGCATCGGGCTGATCCACAAGCTGCAGGCGTACCAGCTGCAGGACGACGGCGCCGACACCGTCGACGCCAACGTCGCGCTGGACCTGCCGGTGGACAGCCGCGACTACGGCCAGGGCGCCCAGATCCTGTGCGACCTGGGCATCAAGTCGATGCGTCTGCTGACCAACAACCCCGCCAAGCGGATCGGTCTGGAGGGCTACGGCCTGCGGATCGTCGACCGCGTGCCGCTGCCCATCCGCCCGAACCCGGAGAACATCCGCTACCTGCGGACCAAGCGCGACCGCATGGGCCACGTGCTGGACAATCTGGACGACGGCGAGGACTCCTCGATCAGCGGTGACACCGGCGTGACGGCATAGCTCTCGGAAACCGCACCTCAGGGGACCGTGAAGCAACCCGGCCACGCACGCGAGACGGGGCCGGAACGCGACCACCACTGAAAATCGCGGAGAGGGCGGAACAGGGAGAGGCGGAACAGGCAATGAGTGGGGAAGGAAGGCCGCGGGTCAGCGTGCCCGAGGCGGGCGAGCTGACGGTGGGCATCGCGGCGATCCGCTGGCACGAGCAGCTGGTGGACCAGATGCTCGACCGCGCGGTGGAGGCGGCCAAGCAAGCCGGTATCGCCGAGCCGACCGTGGTCCGCGTGCCGGGCTCGGTGGAGCTGCCGGTGGTGTGCCAGCAGCTCGCGCACTCGCACGACGCCGTGGTCGCGCTGGGCGTGGTCATCCGCGGCGGCACCCCGCACTTCGAGTACGTGTGCGACTCGGTCACCCAGGGCCTGACCCGGGTGTCGCTGGACGAGTCCACGGCGGTCGGCAACGGCGTGCTGACCTGCGACACCCTGGAGCAGGCCGAGGCCCGCGCCGGGTTCGCCGACTCGGTCGAGGACAAGGGCTTCGAGGCCACGGCGGCGGCGCTGGAGACCGCGCTGGTGCTGCGCGAACTGCGCGGCGGCGTGGACGGCGACAGGGGGTTCCTGTGAGCGCCGAAGCCGTGGTGGTCCGCCCGCGCAAGGTGCGCCGGGTGGCGATCCCGATCGCGATCCTGCTGATCGGGGTGTTCGCGCTGGTCGGGACGCTGCTGCGGAACACCCCGACCGGTGTGGTGTTCAACGTCTCCGACCAGATCGCCATGGGTGTGCTCGGCCTGCTGCTGGCCTCCGGCGTCATGCTGCTGACCAGGCCGCGGCTGCGCGCCGACGCCGACGGGCTGGAGGTCCGCAACATCATCGGCACCCAGCGCATCCCGTGGCAGCTGGTGCAGGGCGTCACCTTCCCCGACGGAGCTCCGTGGGCGCGGGTGGAACTGCCCGAGGACGAGTACGTCCCGATCATGGCCGTCCAGGCCACCGACGGAGACCACGCGGTCACCGCCATGCGCAACCTGCGAGAACTCCGCCGCACGATCGACGCCTGACCCAGAACCCCAAAAACCCCGGTGCTCCCAAGGACACCGGGGTTTTTCACGTCCACCCCTCCGGTCCCGGTGCCTGGGACCGGATTACCGCCGTAATCAGTTACCCGATTACGGCCGTATTCGGGTGTCTGATCACGGCCGCCATCCGGGTGCCCGGTCGTTGACGTCCGGTTCTCGGGGTGTTGAAAACCCCGGTGATCGTGTGGTGATCACCGGGGTTTTTCACGTCCTCATCCGGTTTTGGTGCGGGAGGACGCGGATTACCGCCGTAATCGGGTACCTGAATACCGGCGTAATCCGGGGGGTGAGGGCTCAGCCCGCGGAGACGAGGTCGCAGACGAAGATGAGGGTCTCGTTGGGGGCGATGACGCCGGGGACGCCGCGCGGGCCGTAGCCCATGTGCGGGGGGATGGACAGGCGACGGCGGCCGCCGACCTTCATGCCCTGCAGGCCCTTGTCCCAGCCCTCGATGACCATGCCGCTGCCCAGCTGGAGCTCCAGCGGGGTGCCGCGGTTCCAGCTGGCGTCGAACTCCTTGCCGGTGCTGTGCGAAATGCCCACGTAGTGCGCGGCCACGTTGTCGCCGACCTTGGCCTCGGCGCCGTCGCCGACGATGAGGTCCTCGATCACCAGGTCTGCCGGCGGCTCGCCGGTGGGGGCCTCGACGACGGGCTTGTCGTTGCTCACGAAAGTGCTCCTAGAAGTTCGGGAACGTTCACCGACCATTGTGGTCGCACCCGATGCCCAGGGCACGCCACCCCACCCGTCCCCCGGCGTGACCGGATTTCAGTGGAAATCAGGCCCCGGATTTCCACTGAAACCGGGGATCCGAGTTCCATGGAAATCCGGTCACCGCTCGACGGGGCGGGGTCGGACGATCGGGGCTGTGAGGGCCACCACGAGGGCCAACGCGGCCGGGATGAGGAGCGCAGTGGTCAGGTCGGTCCAGTGGGTGATGACGCCGATGACGACCGGGCCCGCCAGCAGACCGCCGTAGCCGAGGGTGCTGACCTGGGCGAGGTCGCGGCCCGCTCGGGCCGGGTCCCGGGAACCGGCGGCGCTGAAGACCTGCGGGATGATGCAGGACAGGCCGACGCCGAACAGCGCGAAGCCGATGATCGCCGCCACCGGGTGGTGCGACAGCAGTCCCGCGCCCATGCCGACACCCGCGATGAGACCGCAGGTGCGGACCAGCGCGACCGGGCCGAAGCGGGCCACCAGGTGGTCGCCGAGGAAGCGGCAGATCGCCATCATCGTGGAGAACACCGCGTAGCCGATCGCCGCGATCGCCGGGCTCGTCCGCAGCTCGTCGTGCAGGTACAGCGGTGACCAGTCGGCCATCGACCCCTCGCCCAGCGAGCAGCTGAACGCCAGGACGCCCAGCAGCAGGATCGCCGGCGACATGCCGCGAGCACGGCTCCGCTCGGCCACCTCCTGCGGTTCGGCGGGCAGCAACCGCCGACGCGAGGCCCCCACCAGCAGCGCCAGCGCGATCGCCGCCAGCGTGAAGTGCAGCCACACCGGCGTGCTCAGCTGCGCGGCCACCGCCCCGACGCCGGAACCGATCAGACCGCCGACGCTGAACAGCGCGTGGAAGGTGATCACGATGGGCCGCGAGTAGCGCCGCTGCACCTGCATCGCGTGCGCGTTCATCGCCACGTCCACCACGCCGTGCCCGGCGCCGAACAGCACGAGGCCGCCCACCAGCACCGGCAGCGAACCCGCGTAACCCGGCACCAGCAGGCTCGCGGCCATCGCCAGCCCGGCGGGCCCGAGCACGCGGGCGCTGCCGAAGCGGTCGGCGAGGTGCCCGACGACCTGCATCGCCAGCACCGATCCCACGGCGATCGCGAACAGCGCCACCGTCACCTGGCCGTCGTCGAGCCCCAGGTCCTGCTTGATCGCCGGGATCCGCGAAGTCCAAGTGCCCAGCGCCGCACCCGTGGCCACGAAGTAGCCGATCACTCCCCAGCGAGCGCGGCGGTCGGAAACGGCGGGCGCGGAGAGCGTTTCAGACAACGCGGACCTCCACCCCGGCCGCCTCCAGCTCTCCGAGCATGTCGGTGGGCGCGCTGCCGTCGGTCACCACGACGTCCAGGCTCGTCACCGGGCACACGAAACCCAGCCCGGTGCGGGCGAACTTGGCGCCGTGGCACACCGCGATGACGCGTTGCGCCGCGTCCGCCGCCGCGTTCTTGATCGGAACCTCCTCCAGGTCGTGCGCGGTCAAGCCGCGCTCCGCCGACAGGCCGCACACCCCGAGCACGGTGGTGTCGACGCGCAGCGCGCGCAGCGATGTCTCGGTCAGGTGGCCGACGAAGGACAGCTCGCCCGGTTTTGCCCGGCCGCCCGGCAGCAGCAGGTCGACCTCGACGGCGTTGGCCAGGGCGTTCGCCGCGTGCATGTCCAGCGGGATCGCGGTGACCCGGCGCTCGGCCAGCCGGCGCGCGACCTCGCGGGTCGTGGAGCCGCTGTCGAGGATGACCGACTCGCCGTCGGCGATCAGCGACTCCACCTCGGCGGCCAGCCTGCGCTTGACCTCCACCGAGTCGCGTTCCCGCAGCGAGAACGGGGCGGACTGGCCGCGCAGGAAGCTCACCGCGCCACCGCGCACCCGCCGCAGCGCGCCTTCCTCGGCGAGCTGGTCGAGGTCGCGGCGGATGGTCATCTCCGAGCAGCTGGTCGTCGCCGCCAGCTCGGCGACCGTCACCCGTTCGGCCTGGCGAAGCCGTTCGATGATGATCTGGCTTCGTTCTGAACTCTCCACGTGTTCTATCGAACAGGGTTTGTGTTCGAAACGCAAACGCCCTTGAGGGACTGTGTGCGAACCCGCATGGGGGCATCGCCGGTCGTGGGGGACAATGGGCGGTGGTCGGTCGGCGGCACACGGGCCGCGGCCGTTCGTCGGCCCACGAGGCCGACCGGGGTGCCGCAGGAGGAGATCGTGAGCTTGGCCCAGGAGCGCAACCTTCGGTTGGTGCGAGACGACAGCGCCGAACCCGGTGTGCGGCTCGGTGACATCAGGCTGCGCAACCGCCTGGTCACCTCGTCCAGCCTGCTCGGCTACGGCGTGGCCAACGCCAAGGTCATGGCCTACGGCATGAGCCCCATCTCGAACTTCGTGCCGCTGGAGCGCTTCGGCGCCGTCACCACCCGCACGGTCACCGTCGAACCGCGCGAAGGCCACTTCACCACCAAGGACGACTGGGAGCTGCGCGAGCTGCCCGGCCTGCTCAAGCGCTACGGGCAGGCCCTGCGGCAGGTCGACGGCGGCTGGCTCAACGCCTTCGGCTGGTGCAACGTCGGCATCGACGCCTACCTGCGCGACTACTACCCGCGCACCCGCGCGCAGAACACGATCATGTCCATCGGCGGCTTCTCCGCCGAGGAGTTCGTGACCCTGGTCGACAAGGTCAACGCCGCCGTGCCCGTCGGCGAGATCGCGGCGCTGGAGTTCAACGTCTCCTGCCACAACGTCAACTTCGACTTCAACCAGATCATCGAATCGGTGCTGGCCGACGCCGTGCCGCGCAGCAACCACCCGGTGATCCTCAAGCTCTCGCCCGACTACGACTACATCGGCCACGCCCGCCTCGCCGCCAAGCACGGCGTGTCCGCGCTGACCGCGATCAACACCGTCAAGGGCCTTCGCCTCGACCCGGAAACCGGCACTCCGCTGCTCAAGAACGGCTTCGGCGGGCTGTCCGGCCGCGCGATCAAGCCGATCGGGCTGCGGGTGGTCAAGGAGCTGCGCGACGCCGAGGTGACGCTGCCGATCATCGCCACCGGCGGAATCCGCAGCTTCGACGACTGCCGCGAGTACTTCTGGGCCGGTGCCGACGCCGTCAGCCTCGGCAGCGCCAGCTGGTTCGCCAGCTACCCGGGATACGCGCTCTCGCCGGTCTACGGTGCGCGGATCCGGAACCTGTTGCGACGCATCGAGAACTACACGCCTCCGGCTCGGTGAAACGCGGCCTGCGAAGCCGCCCGGGATGGTAGACAGTGATCAACGGCACTGCTGTCTGCTGATGGGGGAGGCCACTGGTGGCCGGTTACGGGGAATTCGGGAGCAGTCTGAGGGACCTGCCGCGGCTGCGCGCCACCCGCCGCGGCAGGGTGTCGAGCTGGGACACCTCCGGCGGCAACCAGGACAACGTGCGCGTCATGCCCGGCGAGACGCGGCTGCTCGCCGACATCACCGGGCCCGGGGTGATCACCCACATCTGGTGCACCGTCGCGCTCGACCACGCCGGTGAACCTGTCGAGCTGGAAGCCGACTACCTGCGACGGCTCGTCCTGCGCATCACCTGGGACGACCAGCCGCACCCCGCCGTGCTGGTGCCGCTCGGGGACTTCTTCGGCGTCGGCCACGCGCACAGCGTCAACTTCAGCTCCGCGCCGCTGCAGATGAGTCCGCAGGACGGCAAGGGCTTCAACTGCTGGTTCGCGATGCCCTTCGCCGGCCGCGCCCGCGTCGAGCTGATCAGCGAGATGAGCGTCAAACCCGTGACGTTCTACTTCTACGTCGACTACGAGAGCTACGGCGAAGCCGACCCCGAACTGGCCTACTTCCACGCCCAGTGGCGGCGGCAGAACCCCACCGACGGCGTGCCGCAGGGCGACCAGACCAACGAGGAGTTCCTCTTCGGCGGCCACAACACCGACGGCGCGGGCAACTTCGTGATGCTGGAGGCCGAGGGGCGCGGGCACTACGTCGGCACCGTCCTCAACGTGCACAACCTGCGCGAGACCGCTGAGTGGAACTGGTACGGCGAGGGCGACGACATGTTCTTCATCGACGGAGAGCCCTGGCCGCCCCGCCTGCACGGCACCGGGACCGAGGACTACTTCAACACCGCCTGGTGCCCGAACCAGGAGTTCCACGGGCCCTACCACGGCATCACGATGCCCGGCGGCGAGAACTGGAGCGGCCAGGTCTCCTACTACCGCTTCCACATCGAGGACCCGATCGTCTTCGACCGCTCCATCAAGGCCACCATCGAGCACGGCCACGCCAACAAGCGCTCGGACGACGTCTCCTCGACGGCCTACTGGTACCAGACCCTCCCGGCGCTCCCGGTCACCCTCGCCCCGGTGGAGGAGCGCCTCCCGCGCCCCCTCTGACCGTCACCCGACCAGGGAAGTTCTCTTCGAATTTCGCGCGAAGTTCGAGTCCGAAACGAGGGACTCGAATTTCGCGCGAAATTTGAACGCTGCGTGCGCCGGTCGAATTTCGCGCGAAATTGGAATGGCCGCCCTGCCCGGGTGACCCCTAGACGTGGGTCGGGAGGGGCCCGCCGTTGTAGGTGAGGGTGTCGGCGAACGCCTCGGTGAGGTCCACGTCGCGGTCGTCGGCCTCGGCGTAGGCGCGGTGGAGGTTGAGCACGATGCGCTCGGCGTCCGGCCAGTTCGCGAATTCGCCCAGGTCGCAGCGCTTCGCGGCCTCCAGCGGGCTGAGGCCGTCGGTGCGGCCCTTGCGCGCGGTGTCCAGGACGAAGCGGTAGTAGCGCGCGTGGTCCTCCAGGACGCGGGGGAGCGCGGAACCGGGAAACGTGGGCCCGTGGCCCGGAACCACCGCGGTGGGGCGGAATCCGGCGAGCCACTCCAGGGATTTCAGCGCGCCCTCCACCGAACCCATGAACACCAGCGGCGTCACGCCGTGGAACAGCAGGTCGCCGCTGAACAGCACGGTCGCGTCCGGCACCCACGCGACCACGTCCCCGGGCGTGTGGGCGGAGAAACCCGGGTGGTGCAGCTCGACGGCGCGCTCGCCCACGTGCAGGGTCAGCGAGTCCCGCAGCACCACCGACGGTGCGCGGTGCTCGGTGATCTCCCACTGCGGCATGGGTTCCCAGACCGGTGGCGTCGCGGTGAGCAGTGTGTCGGCGAGGATGCCGTCGCGGGTCGCGAAATGCCCCACCACCGCGGTGGAATCGGGCAGCAGCGCGTTGCCGTAGGTGTGGTCTCCGTGCAGGTGCGTGTTGACCGCGAAGCGGATCGGCGCCTCGCCGCCCACCGCGCGGACCGCGTCGAGGAACCGCCGGGTGCGCACCGCCGTCGCGCAGGTGTCCACCAGCACGATTCCGTCATCGGTGATCACCGCACCGGCGTTGTTGATCCACCACGACCCGTCCGGCTGCACCCAGGCGTGCACGCCCGGTCCCACCTCGGCGAGAGCGGCCCGGTCGGGGGCGGATCGATCGGGGCCTCGGTCGGGACGACTGGTGTGGGTGTAGCTCACGGTGGCCTCCCGGCGGCACATGCGAAGATCGTGGACCACCCAGTGTGCCCGCAACCGCACTCGGTGTGGTGACCGGCCGCCGACGAGGCTCGTCGGGGCTCGCACGTAGGCTGGTGGCGTGGCCGACCCGTCCACCTACCGACCAGCACCAGGCACGATCCCGGACGCCCCGGGCGTCTACCGCTTCCACGACGCCACCGGGCGCGTGATCTACGTCGGCAAGGCGAAGAGCCTGCGCAGCAGGCTCTCCTCGTACTTCGCCGACCTCGCCGGGTTGCATCCGCGCACCCGGCAGATGGTCACCACCGCGACCGGCGTGCAGTGGACCGTGGTGGGCACCGAGGTGGAGGCCCTGCAGCTGGAGTACTCCTGGATCAAGGAGTACGACCCGAAGTTCAACGTCCGCTACCGCGACGACAAGTCCTACCCTGTGCTGGCGGTGACGCTGCACGAGGAGTACCCGCGGCTGCACGTCTACCGCGGCCCGCGCAAGCGCGGCGTGCGCTACTTCGGTCCCTACGCCCACGCGTGGGCGATCCGGGAGACCCTCGACCTGCTGCTGCGGGTGTTCCCCGCCCGCACCTGCTCCGCCGGGGTGTTCAAGCGGCACTCGCAGATCGGCCGCCCGTGCCTGCTCGGCTACATCGGCAAGTGCTCGGCGCCGTGCGTGGACCGGGTCAGCGCCGAGGAGCACCGCGGGATCGTCGAGGACTTCTGCGACTTCCTGGCGGGTCAGACCGACCAGCTGATGCGCAAGCTCGACAAGCAGATGCAGGCGGCCTCGGCGGAGCTGGAGTTCGAGCGCGCCGCCCGGTTGCGCGACGACCTCGAAGCGCTGCGCCGCGCGATGGAGAAGCAGGCGGTGGTGCTCGGCGACGGCACCGACGCCGACGTGGTGGCCTTCGCCGAGGACGAACTCGCCGCAGCCGTGCAGGTCTTCCACATCCGCGGCGGCCGCGTGCGCGGTCAGCGCGGGTGGGTGATCGACAAGCTGGAGCAGACCGACACCGCCGCGCTCACCTCGCAGTTCCTCACCCAGTTCTACGGGGAGCAGGCCGCCCTGGCCGATCAGGCCGACGCCGGTGGCAGTCCGGTGCCGCGCGAGGTGCTGGTGCCCGACCTCCCCGAGGACTCCGAGACCATCGCCGGCTGGCTCGGCGAGCTGCGCGGCAGCCGCGTCAGCCTGCGCGTTCCGCAGCGCGGTGATAAGCGTGCGCTCATGGAAACGGTGGAGCGCAACGCCAAGGAGGCGTTCCAGCAGTACAAGCTGCGCCGCGCCGGTGACCTCACCGCGCGCTCGGCGGCGCTGCAGGAGCTGCAGGAGTCGCTCGCGCTGGACACCGCGCCGCTGCGCATCGAGTGCATCGACGTCAGCCACGTGCAGGGCAGCGACGTGGTGGCTTCGCTGGTGGTCTTCGAGGACGGCGTGCCGCGCAAGTCCGAGTACCGCCGGTTCGAGGTCCGCGAGGGCGCCGAAGGCGGCGACGTCGGCTCGATCGACGAGGTCGTGCGCCGCCGCTTCGCCCGCTACCTCAGCGAGACCGCGAAGGAGGAGGCGAGGGAGGACGGAGCCGACGCCCCGTCCGGGATCGACCCGGACACCGGACGGCCCAAGAAGTTCGCCTACCCGCCGAACCTGCTGGTCATCGACGGAGGTGGGCCGCAGGCCAACGCCGCCGCCGACGCGCTGACCGAGATGGGCATCACCGATGTCGCGGTGATCGGCCTGGCCAAGCGCCTCGAAGAGGTGTGGCTGCCCGCCGACCCCGATCCGGTGATCTTGGCGCGCAACAGCGAAGCGCTGTACCTGTTGCAGCGGGTGCGCGACGAGGCGCACCGCTTCGCCATCAGCTACCACCGGTCCAAGCGCGGCAAGCGGATGACGAGCTCCACATTGGACGCCATCCCGGGTCTGGGTGAGACTCGTCGCGCGGCGCTGCTCAAGCACTTCGGCTCGGTGAAGAAACTTCGCCAGGCATCGGTCGAGGACATCGTGGCGGTACCCGGGATCGGCCGCAGCACCGCGGAAACCGTTCACGCGGCGCTGGCCGAAGGGACAGCCGGAAAACAAGGGGAACAAAGTGAGTGACGAGCATTCGGGCATCGAGGTCGCGGTCGTCAGCGGCCTGTCCGGAGCCGGCCGCAGCACCGCGGCCAAGTGCCTGGAGGACCTCGGCTGGTTCGTGGTGGACAACCTGCCGCCGGAACTGATCGCCACCATGGTCGAGCTGGGCGCCCGCTCCAGCGGCCAGATCACCCGCGTCGCGGTGGTGATGGACGTGCGCAGCCGCGCCTTCACCGAAGACCTCGGCTCGGTGATCAAGGATCTCGACGCCCGCGGCTACAAGCCGAAGGTGCTGTTCCTGGAGGCCACCGACGAGGTGCTGATCCGCCGCTTCGAGCAGGTGCGGCGCGGCCACCCGATGCAGGCCGACGGCCGCCTGGCCGACGGCATCGCCGCCGAGCGCTCCCTGCTGTCCCGGCTGCGCTCGGAAGCCGACCTGGTGCTCGACACCACCGGTCTGTCCGTGCACCAACTGCGCAGCAAGATCGAGGACGCCTTCGGCACCGAGGCCAGCACCCGCACCCGCGTGACCGTGCTGTCCTTCGGCTACAAGTACGGCCTGCCGATGGACGCCGATCTGGTCATGGACTGCCGCTTCCTGCCCAACCCGTTCTGGATCCCCGAGCTGCGCGAGTTCAACGGCCTCGACGAAGAGGTGCGCAACTACGTGCTCGGCCAGGAGGGCGCCGAGGAGTTCATGGACAGCTACCAGCAGCTGCTGCGGCTGGTCGGCGCCGGCTACCACCGGGAGGGCAAGCGCTACCTGACGCTGGCGCTGGGCTGCACCGGCGGCAAGCACCGCAGCGTCGCGCTGGTCGAGGAACTGGCGCGCAGGCTCGCCGAGGACGACGGGATGATGGTCAAGACGGTCCACCGGGACCTGGGGCGCGAGTGACGGGCGAGGACCGGCCACTCCGCGCGGTCGCCCTGGGCGGCGGGCACGGGTTGCAGGCGTCGTTGGCGGCGCTGCGCCGGATCACCTCCGACGTGACGGCCGTGGTCACGGTCGCCGACGACGGCGGGTCCTCGGGAAGGCTGCGCCGCGAGCTCGGCCTGCTGCCGCCCGGCGACCTGCGCAAGGCCCTCGCGGCGCTGGCCGACGACGGGGAGCAGGGGCAGCTGTGGTCGCAGGTGTTCCAGCACCGCTTCGGCGGTTCGGGAGCGCTGGCCGGGCACGCCGTCGGCAACCTGCTGCTCGCCGGTCTGCTGGAGGTGCTGCAGGACCCGGTCGAGGTTCTCGACCACGCCTGCGCGCTCCTCGGCGTGCGGGGACGCGTGCTCCCGATGTCGACGCGACCGCTGGACATGATCGGCGACGTCGTCGGTTTGGACTCCGACCCGGAGGCCGTGCGCACCATCCGAGGCCAGGTCGCTCTCGCCAGTACACCCGGTCGTGTGAAACAAGTGCGATTGCACGCGAACGGTGATGGTCCCCCAACGGCGTGCCCGCAGGCCGTGGAGGCCGTCACCGGCGCCGATCTGGTGCTGCTCGGACCCGGCTCCTGGTTCACCAGCGTCCTGCCACATCTGCTGGTCCCGGAGCTGCACGAGGCTCTGGTGACCACCTCGGCACGGCGTTTCGTGGTGCTCAACCTCATCCCTCAGCCGGGTGAGACGGCGGGCTTCTCGCCCGAACAACACCTGGACGTACTCTCGCAACACGCGCCCCGGCTGAAGGTCGACGCCGTGCTGGCCGATGCGGATTCGGTGCCCACTCCGGACCGGTTGCGCTCGGCGGCCTCGGACCTGGGCGCCTGGACCTTGCTGGACAAGATCGCCGCGCCCGCCGTGCCGGGACGGCACGACCCGCAGGCGCTCGCGGCGAGCCTGCGGGCCGCACTGGAGAGGAGGACGGACCAGTGGCGATGACCGCGGCGGTCAAGGACGAGTTGAGCCGGTTGTCGGTGAGCAAGACGTGCTGCCGACGAGCGGAGGTCTCGTCGTTGCTGCGCTTCGCCGGCGGACTGCACATCGTCGCCGGCCGGGTGGTGGTCGAGGCCGAACTCGACAGCGGATCCACCGCGCGCAGGCTGCGCAAGGAGGTCCACGAGCTGTTCGGACACCACTCCGACGTTCACGTGATCACCTCCGGGGGCCTGCGCAAGGGGACCCGCTACGTGGTGCGCGTGGTCAAGGACGGCGAAGGCCTCGCCCGGCAGACCGGGCTGCTCGACCCGCGCGGACGTCCGGTGCGCGGGCTGCCCGCGCACGTGGTCTCCGGCGGCTCCTGCGACTCCGAAGCCGCGTGGCGCGGCGCCTTCCTGGCGCACGGCTCGCTCACCGAGCCCGGCAGGTCGTCCTCCCTGGAGGTCACCTGCCCCGGACCGGAAGCCGCGCTGGCGCTGGTCGGCTCGGCCCGGCGGATCGGGGTGTCGGCCAAGTCGCGCGAGGTGCGCGGCGCGGACCGCGTCGTGGTCCGCGACGGCGACGCCATCGGGGCCCTGCTGACCAGGCTCGGCGCGCACTCCAGCGTGCTGTCCTGGGAGGAGCGGCGGATGCGGCGCGAGGTGCGCGCCACCGCCAACCGGCTGGCCAACTTCGACGACGCGAACCTGCGCAGGTCGGCCCGCGCGGCGGTCGCCTCGGCCGCCCGCGTCGAGCGGGCCCTGGACCTGCTCGGCCCGAACGCTCCCGACCACCTCACGGTCGCCGGCCGGCTGCGACTGGCCCACCGCCAGGCGTCGCTGGAGGAGCTCGGCCAGCTCGCCGACCCGCCGATGACCAAGGACGCGGTCGCCGGCCGCATCCGGCGACTGCTGGCGATGGCCGACAAGCGCGCCCGTGAGCTGGGTCTTCCGGACACGGAGTCAGCGGTAACAGCAGAAATGCTCGAAGCCGAGGCTTGATTTCGGGTATTCCAGATTCGACTTGCTTCGCGGTGCGGGTGGCGGAACCTGACACGTCGTCTGGCTGCGGGATCCGTTGCTGATGTATGTCCAATACACGGCGCAACGGCTGTCCTCGCCAGACGACGTGTCAGAACCCGCGGCGGTGCCGGTTGCTCTGGTGGGGTACTGAGGAAGCGGCTTCGCCGCTTGCCTGGCGGTGTGGGTTTTGGGTGGTCGGGGCTGGGAGCGGCTTCGCCGCTTCGTCGCTTCGCCGAACCGGTGCAGAGATTCCGATCACCGGTGGCGGTTTTTCGTCACGTCCCGGGATGGGCTTCTGAACTGCAAAGATGACGCCCGCTGGGGGTTCGGCGGGTATGCTCGGCGTCGCTCGCCCGAACGCGCTGTGACAGCCCGCGACCGCCCACGTGCGGGGGCTGCCGCGGCAGATAGGGTGAGCCCGAGACCATCAACTCACCCGCCGAAGTCATCGGCCGGGTCAGTCACGAGGAGAGATCGGCGTGACCGTTCGCGTAGGTATCAACGGCTTCGGTCGGATCGGGCGGAACTTCTGGCGTGCGGCGACCGCCAGCGATCACGACATCGAGATCGTGGCCGCCAACGACCTGGGCGATGTCGCGACCATGGCGCACCTGCTCAAGTACGACACCATCCTCGGTCGTCTCGACCAGGAGGTGAAGGTCACCGGTGAGGGCATCGAGGTGGGCGGCAAGCTCATCAAGATCCTGGCCGAGCGCGACCCGGGCAAGCTGCCGTGGGGCGACCTGGGTGTCGACGTCGTCGTCGAGTCCACCGGCTTCTTCACCAAGGCCGAGGACGCGCGCAAGCACGTCGACGAGGGCGGCGCGAAGAAGGTCATCATCTCCGCCCCGGCCAAGGGCGAGGACCTGACCGTGGTGCTGGGTGCCAACGATGAGAAGTACGACGGCACGCAGACCATCATCTCCAACGCCTCCTGCACCACCAACTGCCTCGCGCCGATGGTGAAGGTCCTCAACGACACCTTCGGCATCGAGCAGGGCCTGATGACCACGGTGCACGCCTACACCGCGGACCAGAACCTGCAGGACGGCCCGCACTCGGACCTGCGCCGTGCCCGCGCCGCCGGCGTCAACGTGGTGCCGACCGGCACCGGCGCCGCCAAGGCCATCGGCCTGGTCATCCCGGAGCTCAACGGCAAGCTCGACGGCTACGCGATGCGCGTGCCGGTGCCGACCGGTTCGGTCACCGACCTGACCGCCACCGTGCAGAAGGCCGCCACCGTCGAGTCGGTCAACGAGGCCTTCAAGGCCGCCGCTGCCGAGGGCCGCTTCAAGGGCATCCTCAAGTACAACGAGGACCCGATCGTCTCCTCCGACATCGTCACCGACCCGCACTCGACGATCTTCGACGCGCCGCTGACCAAGGTCATCGGCAACCAGGTCAAGATCGTCGGCTGGTACGACAACGAGTGGGGCTACTCCAACCGCCTCGCCGACCTCGTCAACCTCGTCGGTTCGAAGCTGGCCTGAGCAAGCACTGGATGAGACCCGCACGAGCCGCAGCGCTTCCGCCCGGCTCGTGCGGGTCTTCCCGTCTCACGAGGAGTTAGACCGTGAAGAACCTCGACGATCTGCTGTCCGAGGGCGTGCGCGGTCGTCGCGTCCTGGTGCGCGCCGACCTCAACGTGCCGCTGGACGGCGACAAGATCACCGACGACGGCCGGGTGCGCGCCTCCCTGCCGACCATCTCCAAGCTCAGCGCGGCCGGCGCGCAGGTCGTCGTGACCGCGCACCTCGGCCGCCCGAAGGGCGAGCCCGACCCGCAGTACTCGCTGGCGCCGGTCGCCCGCCGCCTCGGCGAGCTGCTGCACGCCGACGTCTCGCTGGCCGGTGACCTCGTCGGTGACTCCGCCAAGTCCACCGTCGCCGGGTTGGCCGACGGCGGTGTCGCGCTGCTGGAGAACGTGCGCTTCGACGCGCGCGAGACCAGCAAGGACGACGCCGAGCGCGAGTCGCTGGCCGCCGACCTCGCCGCGCTCGTCGGCGACGGCGCCGCCTTCGTCTCCGACGGCTTCGGCGTCGTGCACCGCAAGCAGGCCTCGGTCTACGACGTCGCCAAGAAGCTGCCCGCCTACGCCGGCGGACTCGTGCTCGCCGAGGTGGAGGTGCTGCGCACCCTCACCGGCGACGCCAAGCGCCCCTACGCGGTGGTGCTCGGCGGTTCCAAGGTCTCCGACAAGCTCGGCGTGATCAAGGCGCTGCTGCCCAAGGTCGACAAGCTGCTCATCGGCGGCGGCATGGCCTACACCTTCCTGGCCGCCCAGGGCCACGGCGTGGGCTCCTCGCTGCTGCAGGAAGACCAGATCGACAACACCAAGAAGCTGCTGGCCGACGCCGCCGACAAGATCGTGCTGCCGGTGGACATCGTGGCCGGCGACCGCTTCGCCGCCGATGCCGAGAAGCGGACCGTCGACGCCGACGCCATCCCGGACGGCTGGATGGGCCTGGACATCGGCCCCCGCAGCGTCGAGCTGTTCGCCGAGGTCCTGCGCGGTGCGGGCACCGTGTTCTGGAACGGCCCCGCCGGCGTGTTCGAGTTCCCGGCCTTCGCCGAAGGCACCCGGGGAATCGCGCAGGCCATCGTCGACTCCGACTCCTTCAGCGTCGTCGGCGGCGGTGACTCGGCCGCGGCCGTGCGCACCCTCGGCCTGCCCGAGGACGGCTTCTCGCACATCTCCACCGGCGGTGGCGCGTCGCTGGAGTACCTGGAGGGCAAGGAGCTCCCGGGTGTTCAGGTCCTGGAAGGTGAAGCCTGATGGCTCGTCAGCCCCTCATCGCCGGCAACTGGAAGATGAACCTCAACCACCTCGAGGCCATCGCCCTGGTGCAGAAGCTCGCCTTCGCGCTGCCGGAGAAGTACTTCGCCAAGGTCGAGGTGGCGGTCATCCCGCCGTTCACCGACATCCGCAGCGTCCAGACGCTCATCGACGGCGACAAGCTGCTCATCAAGCACGGCGCGCAGGACGTCTCCGAGCACGAGTCCGGTGCCTACACCGGTGAGGTCTCCGGACCGATGCTGGCCAAGCTCGGGTGCAGCTACGTGGTGGTCGGTCACTCCGAGCGCCGCGAGTACCACGGCGAGACCGACGAGCTCGTCAACAAGAAGGTCCGCCAGGTCCTCAAGAACGAGATGTCGCCGATCCTCTGCGTCGGCGAGGCCCTCGACGTGCGCGAGGCCGGCGGCCACGTGGAGCACTGCACCACGCAGCTCATCAACGGGCTCAAGGGCCTCAAGGCCGAGCAGGTCCGCCAGGTCGTCGTCGCCTACGAGCCCGTCTGGGCCATCGGCACCGGCAAGGTGGCCACCGCCGCCGACGCCCAGGAGGTCTGCGGCGCGCTGCGGCAGGCGCTCAGCGACAAGTACGGCAAGGAGATCTCCGACGAGATCCGCGTGCTCTACGGCGGCTCGGTGAAGTCCAGCAACATCGGTGAGCTGGTCGGCCAGACCGACGTCGACGGCGCGCTGGTCGGTGGCGCGAGCCTCAACGCCGACGAGTTCGCCAAGCTCTCCGCCATGGCCGCGGGCGGCCCGCTGCCGTGACCTGCGCGAGAGGGCGCCCCGGTCCGCGCCGGGGCGCCCTCTCGTCGTTTCGGGTGAATTCCACTTCAAGATTTCCGGTGTCCGGTTGTCGCCCGCCGAAGAATCGGTGGTCGGCGTGTGGGACCCTCGGTGCGTAAATGGGTGGACTGGTCAACTGGGGGTTGGCGGGCCGGTACTCTAGGTTGCGAACCGCTGTGCGAACGAGGACGATATGACTCTTTTCCTGCAGATCATGTTGATCGTGACGAGTGTCCTGCTGGTGCTGCTTGTCCTGCTGCACCGGGCCAAGGGGGGCGGACTCTCCTCGCTGTTCGGCGGCGGTATGCAGTCAAACCTGGCCGGCTCCAGCGTGGCGGAGAAGAACCTCGACCGGATGACGCTGTTCGTCATGGCGCTCTGGGTCATCTCCATCATCGGCGTCGGTCTGTTGATCAAGATCGGTTGATCGACCGGCCTGTTGACGGTCGATCAACCCCGGGCCGCTTGGTGGGTGAGGATGGATGACTGGCGGTAATGCCATTCGCGGCACTCGTGTGGGCTCGGGCCCCACGGTAGGCGAGTCTGAGCGGGGGGAAGCCGCTCCGCGGAAGCGGATCGACTACTGGTGCGCCAACGCGCACCACAGCAAGCCGTCGTTCGCGCTCGACGCCGAAGTGCCGGAGGAGTGGGACTGCCCGCGCTGCGGACTGCCCGCAGGCCGGGACGAGCAGAACCCTCCGGCGGCGAAGCGCAACGAGCCCTACAAGAGCCACCTCGCGTACGTGAAGGAGCGGCGCAGCGATGAGGACGGGATGAGAATCCTCGACGAAGCGCTGGCAAAGCTCCGGGAGCGCAAGGGGCGGTAGAGGATTCACATTGGAGAGCCGGGTTCGGGATATTGTTCCTGAGCCCGGCTTTCTTTTGGTCAGTTCTACTGCAACTACTCAGTGGTCGTGCTGCGTGGCGGTGCGGGTAGCGGAACCTCAGACGCCTTCTGGCTCCGGGATCCGAGACTTGTGTATGCGCCAATACACCGCGCTGCGGCTGTCCTCCCCAGAGAGCCGCTCAGAACCCGCGGCGGTGCAAGTTGCTGGGGTGGGGTGGTGAGAAAGCACCTCCGGTGCTTGCCTGACGTTGGTTGTTTTGGGCTTGGCTCGTGTTGTTACTGGCGGGTAGGGTCCGTTTGGTCTTTGAGGTTCTCTTGGGAGGCATTCATGGCTTTGGCGACGGCTGATCTGGCGGATCGGGAGGGGCCGGAGGTGCGCAGCTGCGATGTGCAGTTCCGCAACTACGGTGGCGTGGTGGCCTTCGAGGGGCGCGTGCGCACGGTCACCTGCTTCCAGGACAACGCGCTGCTGAAGAAGACCCTCTCCGAGCCCGGAGACGGAGCCGTGCTGGTCATCGATGGCGCGGGCTCGATCCACACCGCCCTGGTCGGCGACCTCATCGCCGAGCTCGGCCGGTCCAACGGCTGGAGCGGCATCATCGTCAACGGCGCGATCCGCGACTCGTCGGTCATCGGCGGCATGGAGTTCGGGGTCAAGGCGCTGGGCACCAACCCGCGCAAGTCCACCAAGACCGGTGAAGGCGTCCTCGACGAGGTCGTCGAGCTCGGCGGCGTGAAGTTCGTGCCCGGCGAGTACGTCTACGCCGACAGCGACGGTGTGGTCGTGGTCAGCGAACCTTGATCGTCCGCTCGAAGTAGGGTGCTGGCGTGAGCGTCATCCCTGCCTTCGAGCGCGGGTTCGCCGCCGTCGTGCGGCGTCCATCGGTGCCGATCGTGCTGGGCTTCGCAGCCCTGATCGCGGTCGGCACCGTCGCGTTGATGATGCCGTTCTCGACCGAGACCGGTGAGCCCACCGACCTGCTCCCCGCGCTGTTCACCGCCACCTCGGCGGTCTGCGTGACCGGGCTGATCGTGCTGGACACACCCGCCTACTTCTCCACCGCAGGCGAAGTGGTCATCATGGTGCTGATCCAGCTCGGCGGCCTGGGCATCATGACAGTTGCCTCGCTGCTAAGCCTGCTGATGTTCCGCCGGTTCGGGCTGCGGATGCGGCTGACCGCCCAGGCCGAGACCAAGGTCCTCGGGCTGGGCGACGTGCGCCGCACGGTCTTCCGGGTGATCGGCCTCAGCCTGCTGTTCGAGCTGGTCGTGGCGGCGCTGCTGACCGCGCGGCTGATCACCGGCTACGAGCTCGGTCTGGGGCGGGCGATCTACGAGGGCGTCTTCCACGCGATCTCGGCGTTCAACAACGCCGGGTTCGCGCTGCGCAGCGACAACCTGATGTCCTTCGCCACCGACCCGTTCTTCATCCTGCCGATCTGCCTCGCGGTGATCGCCGGCGGCCTCGGCTTCCCGGTGTGGGTGGAGATCTTCCGGCACCTGCGGGTGTCCCGCCGCTGGACGATGCACGCCAAGGTCACCCTGCTGGCGACCGCGCTGTTGCTGGTCGTGGGCGCGGTCGGGATCACCGCCGCCGAGTGGACCAACCCCGGCACCCTCGGTCCGATGCCGTGGCCGGGCAAGCTCCTGGCCGGGTTCTCCACCGGGGTCATGCCGCGCACCGCCGGGTTCAACAGCCTCGACGTCGCCGCCTTCCACCCCGGGACGCTGCTGCTGCAGGACATCCTGATGTTCATCGGCGGCGGCAGCGCCGGTACGGCCGGTGGTATCAAGGTCACCACGTTCGCGCTGCTGGCGTACGTGATCCTCGCCGAGATCCGCGGCGAGCCCACCGTGCACGTGATGGGCAGGCAGCTGCCGTCAGCGGTGCAGCGCCAAGCGCTGACGATCGTGCTGCTCGGGGTCGCGTTCGTGATGCTGACCGTGCTGATCCTGCTGGTGATCAGCCCGTTCGGGCTGGACCAGGTCCTGTTCGAAGCGGTGTCGGCGTTCGCCACGGTCGGCCTGTCGACCGGGATCACCGCACAGCTGCCGCCCTTCGGGCAGATGTTGCTGGTGCTGCTGATGTTCGTCGGCCGGCTCGGTCCGGTCACCCTGGCTTCCGCGCTCGCACTCCGCGAACGCGTCCGTCGTTACGAACTACCGGAGGAGCGACCCATCGTTGGCTAAGAACGACGACACCAACCAGATCGTGGTCATCGGGCTCGGCCGCTTCGGCAGCTCGCTGGCAGCCGAACTCGTGCGGCGCGGCTCGGAGGTGCTGGCGCTGGACTCGCGGCCGAACGAGGTGCAGCGCCACGCCGACGAGCTCACCCACACCGCCGTCGCCGACAGCACCGACCCCGAGACCCTGCGCCAGCTCGGCGTGCACCAGTTCAAGCGGGCCGTGGTCGCCATCGGCACCGACCTGGAGGCCAGCATCCTCACCACCTCGCTGCTGGCGGAC
Organism: Saccharopolyspora sp. NPDC049357; assembly: GCF_040677225.1. Taxonomy (NCBI): domain Bacteria; kingdom Bacillati; phylum Actinomycetota; class Actinomycetes; order Pseudonocardiales; family Pseudonocardiaceae; genus Saccharopolyspora; species Saccharopolyspora sp. NPDC049357. The sequence continues at coordinate 28,683 of NZ_JBFAQJ010000058.1, forward strand.
TTCGGCATCCCGCACATCTGGGCCAAGGCCACCAGCCGCCAGCACGGACGCATCCTGGAGCGCGTCGGCGCGCACCACGTGGTGCTGCCCGAGCACGAGATGGGGGAGCGGGTCGCGCACCTGGTCAACGGCCGGATGCTCGACTACATCGAGCTCGCCGAGCACTACGCGCTGGTCAAGACCCACGCGCCCGCCGAAGCCGTCGGCAACACCCTGGGCGAGCTGAAGCTGCGCTCCAAGTACGGCGTGACGGTCGTCGGCATCAAGCGGCCGGGGGAGGACTTCACCTACGCCACGGCCGAGACCACCGTCGGCCAGCAGGACACCCTGATCGTCGCGGGAACCACCACCCAGGTCGAAGCCTTCGCCGAGCGCACCTGAGCTTCCAGCGCTCGCACGTCGTTCCCAAACGACCCCCGGGTCGGTATGCTTCTGTATACAGTCGTGTGCAGGAGGTGCGTGGTGGACTTCGACGTCGTGGTGGTCGGCGGTGGCAACGCGGGGTTCTCGGCGGCGCACTCCGCCGCCGAGCGGGGTGCCCGGGTGTTGCTGCTGGAGAAGGCCCCGGAAGCCGAGGCGGGCGGCAACTCCTTCTACACGGCCGGGGCGTTCCGGTTCACCTTCGACGACATCGACGAGGTGGCCGACCTGCTCGAACCCGATGAGCGGCACGCCGACTCGGTCGTGCCCGCCTACCCGCCGAGCGCGTTCCACGCCGACATGGACCGGGTGACCGGGGGCCGCTGCGATCCGGTTCTCACCGAAGTGCTGGTCTCGCGGTCCACCGACACCGTGCGGTGGCTGGCGGGCAAGGGCCTGACCTGGCGGCTGATGTACGAGCGGCAGGCGTACCTCTCCGGCGGCAAGTGGGTGTTCTCCGGCGGGCTCTACGTGGGCACCGTCGACGGCGGCAAGGGCCTGATCGGCCAGCACACCGCGGCCGCCCGGCAGGAGGGCGTCGAGATCCGCTACGGCGCCGAGGTCACCGCGCTGCACCTCGACGACCGCGGCGTCACCTACCGGGCCGGGGGAACCGAGCACCGGGTGTCGGCCGGGGCGATCGTGCTGGCGGCCGGGGGCTTCGAGGCCTCCGCCGAACGCAGGGGCCGCAACCTCGGTTCCGAGTGGGCCGGCGCCTACGTGCGCGGCACGCCGACCAACACCGGCGACGTCCTCGACCTCGCGCTGGCCGCCGGTGCCGCCCCGCACGGCGACTGGACCACCTGCCACAGCACGGCGTGGGACGCCGACGCCGACCCCGACGGCGGCAACCGCGAGCTGACCAACCAGCTGACCCGGCAGAGCTATCCGATCGGCATCGTGGTCAACCGGGCGGGGGAGCGCTTCGTCGACGAGGGCGCCGACTTCCGCAACTACACCTACGCCAAGTACGGCCGGGAGATCCTGCGCCAGCCCGGCGGCCGGGCCTTCCAGCTCTTCGACGCCAAGACCCGCCCGCTGCTGCGCGCGGAGGAGTACGACTCGCAGCCGATCGCCGCTGCGCAGGCCGACACGCTTCCCGAACTCGCCGAGGCGTTGGGCATCGACGCCGACCGACTGGCCCGGACCGCGCGGGAGTTCAACGAGTCCATCGTGGACGCCGAGTTCGACCCCGCGGTCAAGGACGGCCGGGCCGCGCACGTCGAACCGCCCAAGTCCAACTGGGCCCTCGCCCTCGACACCCCGCCCTACTGGGGTTTCGCGGTCGGGTGCGGCATCACCTTCACCTTCGGCGGCCTGCACGTCGACGCCGACGCCCGCGTCCTCGACGTCTCAGGCTCGCCGATCGCGGGGCTGTTCGCCTGCGGCGAGATGGTCGGCGGGCTGTTCTCCGGGAACTACCCGGGAGGCAGCGGGCTGACCTCGGGAGCGGTGTTCGGCAGGCTCGCCGGGGCGGGGGCCGCGACCGTCTGAGTATCCTGGCCTTCTGCCAGGTGAACCCAGCGATGAAGGAGATGGCGGCCCTGTCCGAGGTGTACGAGCGGCTGCGCGGCGAGATCGTGGACGGCACCTTCGACGCCGGCGCCAACCTGGTGGAGCTCGCGCTCGCCGAGCGGTACGGCACCAGCCGCACGCCGATCCGCGAAGCCCTCCGCAGGCTCCAGCAGGACGGTCTCGTCGAACGCGGTGACCGCGGCATGCGCGTCCGCTCCCGCAGTCCCGAGGAGATCCTGGAGATCTACGAGGTCCGCATCGCCCTGGAGGCCACCGCGGCTTCGGCCGCCGCGACCCGGCACAGCGACTTCGACCTCATCCGCATCCACAAGGCCCAGTCCGCCATGGACGCCGTGTCCCCGCAGGACCCCGCTGCGATGGCGTCGGCCAACCGCGCCGTCCACGAGGCGATCTGGACCGCGAGCCACAACGGCACGGTCGTGGACCTGCTGACCAGGCTCAACAACCACCTCACCCGCTACCCTGCGACGACCCTGGAGATCCCCGGCCGCTGGGCCGAAGCCCTCGCCGAACACCACGAACTCGTCCAGGCCATCGAGTCCCGAGACGCGGACCGCGCCGGAACCCTCGCCAGAACCCACATGGCCAAAGCCCGAGACCTCCGCCTCCAGCTCTACCGCGAAGCCTGACCCCTCCCGGGTTTCACGAATACCGCAGTATTCCGCTACCCGATTACCGCAGTAATCCGCTACCCGATTACGGCGGTATTCCGGGTTCAGGGGGTGTAGTGGTCCTGGATCACCTGGGCCATGGCTTCTTTGGCGACCGTGTTGAGGGACTTGGCGCTGAAGTAGATGTCGCCCTCGACGTTGGGCTGGCCCGCGTTGAAGGTGAGGTGCTTGGTGAGTTCGGCCGCGTCGGTCCAGTTCGGTTGGCCGACCTTGTAGGCGGCTTGGCCGATGTAGAGCTTCACGTCGGTGCCCTCGACCGTCCGGGACCACCAGGGGACCACCTTGGCGTAGTCGGCCGCCGGGTGGCCGAACTGCCAGTAGACCTGGGGCGCGATGTAGTCCACCCAGCCTTCGCGGACCCAGCGGCGGGTGTCGGCGAAGATCGACGAGTAGGACTCCATGCCCTTGGTGTCCGAACCGGCGGGGTCGCTGCTCGTGTTGCGCCAGATGCCGAACGGGCTGACGCCGAACTCGGTGCGCGGCCGGACCGCGTGCACCCGCTCGTCCAGACCCGCGATCAGGTCGTTGACGTTGTCGCGGCGCCAGTCGTCGATGTTGTCGAACCCCTTGCCGTGCGCGGCGAACGTCCGCTCGTCCGGAATCCGCTGACCGTCGACGGGGTAGGGGTAGAAGTAGTCGTCGAGGTGCACGCCGTCGACGTCGTAGCGCGACACCGCGTCCATGATCGCGTCGCTGACGAACCGCCGGACCTGCGGCACGCCCGGGTCGTAGTACAGCTTGCCGCCGTAGGAGAACGTCCACTCCGGATGGACCCGCGCCGGGTGCGTGGGGAACAGCGAGTTCGGGTCGTCGGTCATGCTGACCCGGTACGGGTTGAACCAGGCGTGGAACGCCAGGCCGCGCTGGTGCGCCTCGTCGACCAGGAACCGCATCGGGTCGTAGCCGGGATCGCGGCCCTGCTGCCCGGTCAGCCAGTGCGACCACGGTTCCAGCGGCGAGGGCCAGAACGCGTCCGCCGTCGGCCGGACCTGCACGAACACCGCGTTCATCCGGTTCGCCACGGCCTGGTCCAGCATCGCCCGGTACTCGGACTTCTGCTGCTCGGCCGACAACCCCTGCCGGCTGGGCCAGTCGGTGTTGGCGACGCTGGCGATCCACACGCCGCGCATCGCGGTGCTCGGCGGCGCGGCGACCCCGGTCGCGCCCAGCAACCCCGCCAGGACCGCTGCCAAACCCATTGCCGTGCCGAGCAAACCGAGCTTCCGCATCGGATCCCCTTCGCCGCGATCACCGACCGCGCCACAGCGTATTGCCCAACCGGGCCCGCCGCACAGGTCATCACCGATCGGGGCGAACGAAAACGCGCCCCCTTCAGCGAGAAGGAGGCGCGTTCACGTTCTTGCCGGAACTCTCAGCCCAGCTGGGCCGCCGCGTCGGTGTCGAGCAGCCAGAGCGTGCGGTCGCGGCCGACGGCTCCCGCAGCGGGGATGTCGACCGGCTTCGCACCGCCCAGAGCGGACGCCACCGGTTCGGCCTTGGCCTTGCCGGTGGTCATCAGCCAGACCTCGGAGGCCGCGCCGATCGCGGGCAGCGTCAGCGAGATCCGGGTGGGCGGCGGCTTCGCGCAGTCGTGCACGCCCACCACCGTCCGGGACTCCTCCCGCACGTACGGCGTGTCCGGGAACAGCGAGGCGGTGTGGCCCTCCTCGCCGACTCCCAGCATCAGCACGTCGAACCGCGGCACCGCCGCACCCTCGGGTGCGAGCTGCGCGAGCAGCTCGGCGTAGCGCGCCGCGGCGGCGTCCGCATCGGCACCGAACTCGCCGTCAGAGGGCGCCATCGCGTGCACCCGCGCCGGGTCGACGTCGACGTGGTCCAGCAACGCCTGCCGGGCCTGCGTCTCGTTGCGCTCGCCGTCGCCGTCGGGCAGGAACCGCTCGTCGCCCCAGAAGACGTCCACAGCGGACCAGTCCACCGCGCCCAGCGCGGGGGAGAGGCGGACCTGCTCCAGCACGCCGATGCCGGTGCGGCCACCGGTGAGCACCACCGACGCCGAGCCGCGAGCGGCCTGCGCGTCGGTGATCGCGGTGATCAGCCGGGCCGCCACCGCGGCGGCGAGCACGTCGCCGCCGGAGTGGACCAGGGCCTCGGGACGGCTCACTGCTCGTCCCCTTCCTCGTCTTCGGAGCTCTCGACGTCCTCACCGCGCACGATGCCCTTGAGCCCACTCAGGGTGACCTCGTAGATCTCGTCCGGGTCGAGGCGGCGCAGCTCCTCGCTCAGGCAGTCCTGGACCTCGCGGCGCTGCAACGAGATCCGCCGGTCCGGTTGCCCCGGCTGGGTCAGCGTGCCGACCTTGCCGTCCGGCCGGACGATCTCGACGTTGCCGGAGGGGCGCTCCAGCAGGGCCGAGTAGATGCCCGAACCGGCCCGCTCGCTCTCCAACCGGCGCACCGGGACCTCCAGGTAGGCCGACAGCCAGCCCGCCAGCAGATCCGTGGAGGGCGAGTCGGGGGCACCGGTGACGGTCGCGGAGGTGACCCGCTCGTGCGGCGGCAGGTCCATCGCCGCCGACAGCATCGCCCGCCAGGACGTCAGGCGCGTCCAGGCCAGGTCGGTGTCACCGTCCACGTAGGACTTGACCCGCTTATGCAGGGCCTCGATCGGGTCGCCCTCGGCCGCCGCGTCGGTGATGCGGCGGTGCGACAGCGCACCCAGCGGGTCCTTCGCCGGAGCCTCCGGCGCGTCGGTCGGCCACCAGGTCACCACCGGGGCGTCCGGCAGCAGCAGCGGCACGACCGAACCCGCGCCCTCGTCGGCCAGCGGGCCGTACAGCCGCAGCACGATGACCTCGGAGGCCCCGGCGTCGCCGCCCACGCGGATCTGCGCGTCCAGCCGCGGAGCCGCCTGGCGGGCACCGCTGGCGACCACGATCACGCGGCACGGGTGCTCCCGGCTCGCGTCGTTGGCCGCCTGGATCGCCTTCTCCACCTCGGTGCCGTCACCGGTGGCGATCACCAGCGTCAGCACCCGGCCGAGCGCCACCGCGCCACCGGATTCGCGCAGCTCCACCAGCTTCTTGTTGACCTGCGAGGTGGTTGTCGACGGCAGGTCGATGATCACGGTCGCCTCCAGACGCGTCCGGTGCGGGCCAGCATCTCGTCCGCGGAGGACGGACCCCAGGTCCCGGCCTTGTACGGCTCGGGCTTGCCGCGGGATTCCCAGTGCTCCAGCACCGGGTCCAGGATGTTCCAGGACAGTTCGACTTCTTCGTTCACCGGGAACAGCGAGGGCTCACCCAGCAGCACGTCCAGGATCAGCCGCTCGTAGGCCTCCGGCGAGGACTCGGTGAAGGCGTGGCCGTAACCGAAGTCCATCGTGACGTCCCGGACCTCCATCGAGGTGCCTGGAACCTTCGCGCCGAAGCGCATCGTCACGCCCTCGTCCGGCTGCACCCGGATCACCAGGGCGTTCTGCCCCAGCTCCTCGGTCATCGTGGAGTCGAACGGCAGGTGCGGTGCCCGCTTGAACACCACGGCGATCTCGGTGACCCGGCGGCCCAGCCGCTTGCCCGAGCGCAGGTAGAAGGGCACGCCCGCCCAGCGGCGGCTCTCCACCTCCAGGGTGATCGCCGCGTAGGTCTCGGTGATCGAGTCCGACGCGAAACCGCCCTCCTCGTGCAGACCCGGCACCAGCGAACCGCCCTGCCAGCCACCGGTGTACTGGCCGCGCGCGGTGGTGTGGTCGAAGGGGCCCACCGGCTTGGTCGCCGAGAGCACCTTGATCTTCTCCGCGCGCAGGTCGTCCGGCGAGAAGGAGACCGGCTCCTCCATCGCCGTGAGCGCCATCAGCTGCAGCAGGTGGTTCTGGATGACGTCCCGGGCCGCGCCGATGCCGTCGTAGTAGCCCGCGCGACCGCCCAGACCGATGTCCTCGGCCATGGTGATCTGCACGTGGTCGACGTAGTGCGCGTTCCAGATCGGCTCGAACAGCTGGTTCGCGAAGCGCAGCGCCAGGATGTTCTGCACCGTCTCCTTGCCGAGGTAGTGGTCGATGCGGAACACCGACTCCTCGGGGAAGACGTCGTTGACGATCCGGTTCAGCTCCTTGGCGCTGTCGGAGTCGTGCCCGAACGGCTTCTCGATGACCACCCGGCGCCAGCTCTCGTCGGTCGGGTCGGTCAGACCGGACCGGGACAGCTGCTTGAGCACCGTCGGGAACGCCGACGGCGGCACCGACAGGTAGAAGGCGTGGTTGCCGCCGGTGCCCCGGTCGGCGTCGAGCTCCTTGACGGTGTCGGCGAGCTTGTCGAACGCCGCGTCGTCGTCGAAGGAACCCGGCACGAACCGGATGCCCTCCGCCAGCCGGTCCCAGACCGTCTGGTGGAACGGGGTCCGGGCGTTCTCCTTGACCGCCTCGTAGACGACCTGCATGAAGTCCTGGTCGGCCCAGTCGCGGCGGGCGAAGCCGGTCAGCGCGAAGCCCGGCGGCAGCAGGCCGCGGTTGGCCAGGTCGTAGATCGCCGGCATCAGCTTCTTGCGGGAGAGGTCACCGGTGACGCCGAAGATCGTCAGGCCGCAGGGCCCGGCGATCCGCGGAAGTCTCTTGTCCCGGGGATCCCGCAGCGGGTTCGTCCATTCGCTGCTGTTCACGCTCGTCCTCCCTGGTGGAGGTTCTGCACGGCCTTGACGAGCTCGACGAGCCCGGCCGCGCGGTCGGTGAGGTGCAGGCGCAGCACCGGGCGGCCGTGGTCTGCCAGCACCTGCCCGTCGCCCAGCGCCTGGGCGCGCTGCAGACCGGCCAGCGTGTACGGCCGCTCCGGCACCTCCAGGTCGCCCTCGGAGTCGCCGGTGATCTGCAGGAACAGGCCGTTCTGGTGGCCGCCCTTGTGGTACTGGCCGGTGGAGTGCAGGAACCGCGGACCCCAGCCGAAGGTGGTCTGCAGCCCGGTCCGCCGCGCCAGCTCGGTGCGCAGCACCGCGGCGGAGGCGTCGTCGAGGCGGTCCAGGTAGGCCTGGATCGCCAGGTAGCCGCTGGTCGGGGCGGTGGCCAGGAACGCGCGCAGCGCCTCGGTCACGTTGCCGACACCCGCCGAGGCCCACTCGCCGGAGGTGTGCACCTCGATGGAGCCGTCGACGACCGCCGGGGTCGCCGCGGGCCCACCCGCCGGTCCGTCCAGCAGCGCGCGTGCGGCCTTCTTCGCGGCCTCCACGTCGGGCTGGTCGAACGGGTTGATGCCCAGCAGCCGACCCGCGATCGCGGTGGCGAACTCCCACAGCAGCAGCTGCCCGCCCAGCGGACCGTCGGTGCTGATCCGCGCGGTGTCGACGCCCGGTCCCACGGCCACGGTGGTGGCGTCGGCGCCGGCGTCGACGAAGCCGGGAGCGTCGGGGCTCTCGACCACGACCGGCAGCACGCCGGTGCCGTTCTTGCCGGTGGACTCGGCGATCAGCTGCTCCACCCAGTCACCGAAACCGGCGATGCCGGAACCGGTGTCGGCGAAGACCAGCTTCTCGGCGCCCCTGTCGTGGGCAGCGCCGATGGCGGCGGCGAGGACGACGGCCGGGTTCTCGGGCGAGTCCAGGCTGACCGCCTTGAACGCGCTCGCGGCGTCGTCGAGCAGCGCGGCGATGTCGGCGCCCGCCAGACCGGCCGGGACGAGGCCGAACGCGGTCAGCGCCGAGTAGCGGCCGCCCACGTTCGGGTCGGCGGTGAAGACCTTGCGGTAGCCGGCCTCGCGGGACGCGGTCTCCATCGGGGAACCGGGGTCGGTGACCACGATGATGCGGGTCACAGGATCGATTCCGTTTTGCGAGAAAGCCTTCTCGAAGATCCGGCGGTGCGAGTCGGTCTCGACCGTCGTGCCCGACTTGGAGGAGACGACCAGCACGGTCCGGTCCAGATCACCCGCCAGCGCGTCGGCGACCTGGCTGGGGTCGGTGGTGTCGAGCACCGTCAGCGGGACACCGGCGGTGCCGGTGATCACCTCAGGTGCCAGCGAGGAGCCGCCCATGCCGGCCAGCACGACTCGGTCCAGCCCTTCGGCGTGCAGCTCGGCGCGCAGCGCGTCGATCTCGGCGAGCAGCGGTCGGGAGCTCTCGGCGAGGGTGGTCCAGGAGAGGCGGATGGACGCCTCGGGCTCGGCGTCGGTGCCCCACAGCGTGGCGTCCTGGGCGGCGAGCTTGCCGGCAACCGCGTCGGCGGTCAGCCGCTCGACCAGTGGGCGAGCCTCGGCCGCCAGCGCCGTGTCGGCAATTTCGACAGAAACATCGGTTGCCATGAAGATCCTTCAGGGCTCGAAAGAGTTTTCAGTTCGTGGGTGATTCTCGCCGATCCGGGCCGGTGCGACATGACGCCGCACCGGCCCGGGCCGGCTCAACGCACGTGGCGTTACTTACTTGGCCTGCTCCAGCTGAGCGGCGACCGTGTCCAGGAGTTCGGTCCAGGACTTCTCGAACTTGTCGACGCCTTCGATCTCCAGCGCCTTGAACACGTCGTCGAGGTCGATGCCGGCCGCGGCGAGGTCGTCGAAGACCTTCTGCGAGGCCTCGGCGGTGCCGCTGACCAGGTCGCCGCGCACGTCGGCGTGGTCGGCGGTGGCCTGCAGCGT
>NZ_JBFAQJ010000059.1:0-33762 GCF_040677225.1 Saccharopolyspora sp. NPDC049357
GACGAGCAAGATCGAGACCAGGAACGGGATTCGCCAGCCGTAGGACAGGAACGCCTCGTTCGTATGGCCCATGACCAGTCCTGTGATGAGGAACGGGTCCCGGAGGCGCCTGCTTCGCCCGGATCAGGTGTCGCGGCCGGTGTCCGCGACCGCGACCGTGCCCAGCTTGCCCTTGCGGCCTTGACTGAGGCGGCGTTCGGTGTAGACCGCCAGCCTGCTCAGCGCGTAGTTGATGACGATGAAGATCGCGCCGACCACGATGTAGGTCTGGATCGGGTTGCTGAGGTTCTGGATGATCACCTGCGCCTCACGCACCACGTCGACGTAGGCGACGATGAAACCCAGCGAGGTGTCCTTGACGATGACCACGAGCTGGCTGATCAGCGCGGGCAGCATCGCCCGGAACGCCTGCGGCAGCAGCACCGAGCTCAGCACCTGACCGCGGCGCAGGCCGATGGCGTAGGCGGCCTCGCTCTGGCCCTTGGGCAGCGACAGGATCCCGGCGCGCACGATCTCGGCGATGATCACCGAGTTGTACGCGGTCAGGCCGATCACCAGGAACCACATCGGCGAGAGGTCCAAGCCCACCGAGGGAAGCACCCGGAAGGCGAAGAAGACCATGATGACCACCGGGATGCCGCGCAGCAGCTCGACCACGCCGACCACCAGCCAGCGGTACCAGGGCGCGCTCACGACGCGGGTGATCGCCAGCAGGGTGCCGATGACCAGTGAGAACACCATCGCCAGCACGGCTGCGGTGAGGGTGCCCAGCAGGCCGGTGCCCAGCAGGCCCCACAGCGCGGTGAACGTGCCGTTGGTCGGGTCCAGCAGCGGACCCCACTTCTCGGCGGTCAGCTGCCCTTGCGTGCCCAGCGTGTAGAACACCCAGCCGACCACCGCGAGCAGCAGCAGCCCGACCACCGCACTGGCGACCAGCGAGCGTCGCTTCGCCTGCGGGCCGGGGGCTTCGTAGAGAACGGTGTTGGTCATCGCGCGATCGCCACCTTCCGCTCCAGGTAACCCAGCAGCAGACCGGCCGGGATGGTGAGCACCAGGTAGAAGAGCACCACGCCGAGCAGCACCGGCAGTGCGGCCAGACCGCGCGCCGAGGTCAGCGTGTCACCGACCGAGAACAGGTCCCCGCCGACGCCGAAGGCGCCCACCAGGGCCGAGTTCTTGATCATCGCGATGATCACGTTGCCCAGCGGCGGGACCACCGTGCGCACGGCCTGCGGCAGCACGACCAGCGACAGCGACTGGCCGAAGGTGAGGCCCACGGCGCGTGCGGCCTCGGCCTGACCTGCTGGAACGGCGTTGATGCCGCTTCGGATCGCCTCGCACACGAACGCCGAGGTGTACAGCGCCAGGCCGATGGTGCCGAACCAGAAGTAGGAACCGTTGATGCCCAGCTCCGGCAGGCCGAAGGCCATGAAGAACAGCACCACGGTCAGCGGGCAGTTGCGCAGCACGTTGACCCAGCTGGTCCCGGCGGCGCGCAGCGGAGGTAGCGGCGAGACCCGGAAGCCCGCCGCGATGGTGCCGATGATCAGCGCGAGCAGACCCGCCAGCAGGCAGATCTCCAGCGTCCGCACGAGACCGCTCAGGTACAGCGGCAGGTTGTCGATGATGACTTGCACAGATTCCACTCCGGCCAAGAGATGAGGGTGCCGACCGGATCGGACGGCACCCTCATTCCGCTATCAGGTCAGCTGCAGGGGTCGGTCTGCGGAAGGCTCGGCGTCTGCTTGGACACCTTGCCGGCGGTCGCCTGCCACGCCTTCGCGTAGGTGCCGTCCTGGCCGGCCTGCGCGAGGGTCTGGTTGATGAACTCGCAGAACTTCACATCGCCCTTCTTGATGCCGATGCCGTAGGGCTCTTCGGTGAAGGGCTTCTCCACGAGCTTGAACTGCCCGCCGCTCTTCTCGACCAGACCCATCAGGATCACGTTGTCCGTGGTCACCGCCTGGACCTGGCCGGTGCGCAGCGCGTCGGCGCACTTGGAGTAGACGTCGAAGAGCACCAGGTTCGGCTCGTCGACGTACTCCTTGATCTTCTCGGCCGGGGTCGAGCCCGTCACCGAGCAGACCTTCGCGCCGCTGGCTCGCAGCGTCTCCGGTCCGGTGATCTGGGCGTTGTCGGACTTGACCATGATGTCCTGACCGGCGGTGTAGTACGGCCCGGCGAAGCTGATCCGCTGCTTGCGCGAGTCGTTGATGGTGTAGGTGGCCACCACCATGTCGACGCGGCCCTGCTCGATGACCTCCTCGCGGGTCTTGCTCGGAGCCTCGACCCACTGGATCTTGTCGGCGGGGATGCCCATCTTCGCCGCGACCAGCTTGGCCATCTCGACGTCGAAGCCCTGCGGCTTGCCCTCGAGGTCGTTCAGGCCGAACAGCGGCTGGTCGATCTTCGTGCCGATCCGGATGGTGCCCGCCTGCTTGAGGTTGGCCATCGTGCTTCCGGGCTCGAACTGCGCGTTCTGGTCCACCGGGATCTCCGGGGCGCCTCCGCCGCCTTCCAGCTGGTTCTCGCCGCCCCCGCCGCAGGCGGACAACGCCAGGGCCAGCGACGCCGTCAGCACCGTGACCAGACGAAATCTCTTGCCTCGCATCTGCTTACGCCTCTCTGTGCAGTGGTGGTGACACTCAGTGGGTGAGGATCTTGCCGAGGAAGTCCTTGGCCCGGTCGCTCTTCGGCTCGCCGAAGAACTTCTGGGGCTCGGCGTCCTCGACGACCTCGCCATCGGCCATGAACAGCACGCGGTGCGCGGCGCGGCGTGCGAACCCCATCTCGTGCGTGACGACGACCATGGTCATGCCCTCTTCGGCGAGACCGGTCATCACGTCGAGCACCTCGTTGACCATCTCCGGGTCCAGCGCGGAGGTCGGCTCGTCGAAGAGCATGACCTTCGGCTTCATCGCCAGCGCTCGGGCGATGGCCGCTCGCTGCTGCTGGCCGCCGGAGAGCTGTGCCGGGTACTTCTGAGCCTGGTCGGTGATGCCGACCCGATCCAGCAGCTTCATCGCGTCGCGCTGGGCCTCTTCCCGGCTCTGCCCGCGGACCTTGATCGGCCCGAGCGTGACGTTCTCCAGGATCGTCTTGTGCGCGAAGAGGTTGAACTGCTGGAAGACCATGCCGACGTCGGCGCGCAGTTCGGCAAGAGCTCGTCCTTCGGCCGGCAGCGGAACGCCGTCGATCTCGATGGAGCCGTCGTTGATCGGTTCCAGCCGGTTGATGGCCCGGCACAACGTCGACTTTCCGGAGCCGGACGGGCCCAGGACCACGACGACCTGCCCCCTGGGCACTTCGAGGTCGATCGACCGCAGCACGTGCAGTGAGCCGAAGAACTTGTCGACCGCGGACATCCGGATCATCGGAGCGTCCGTGGGGGCTGCGGTCATCCAGTGCTCCCGAATGCGTCGTATGTGGAATTCGTTGGCCGAAACTTAAGCCTGTCGTGGCTGCGGAGTCCAGAGGTTGGGATCGATACGTTGTTTCAACTCCGTTACGCAACGGAGTTAGCTTCGTCCGCCTGACCGCCTATCGTGTCCGCGATTTCCGATCGTTCGTTGCGCTCAGTAATCACGGAGGGTGCGTTGCTCCCGCTCCATCATCGGTCTGGGCGGGTGAATCGGCGATCTGACCAGGCGCTACCGTGGAACGGTGAGCACGAAGACGTACGAGATCCGCACTTTCGGCTGCCAGATGAACGTGCACGATTCCGAGCGGCTCGCGGGAATGCTGGAGGACGCCGGGTACGTGCGGGCCGGCAACGGTCGGGAGATGCCCGCCGACGTGGTCGTGTTCAACACCTGCGCCGTGCGCGAGAACGCCGACAACCGGCTCTACGGCACGCTCGGCCACATGCGTCCGCAGAAGGACGTCAACCCGAACATGCAGATCGCCGTCGGTGGCTGCCTCGCGCAGAAGGACCGCGACACGATCGTCAAGAAGGCGCCCTGGGTCGACGTCGTCTTCGGCACCCACAACCTCGGTTCGCTGCCGACGCTGCTGGAACGCGCGCGGCACAACCAGGAGGCCGAGGTCGAGATCCTGGAGTCGCTGGACGTCTTCCCGTCCACGCTCCCGGCACGCCGCGACTCCGCCTACTCCGGCTGGGTGTCGGTCTCGGTCGGCTGCAACAACACCTGCACCTTCTGCATCGTGCCCGCGTTGCGCGGCAAGGAGAAGGACCGCCGACCGGGCGAGATCCTCTCCGAGGTCGAGGCGCTGGTCTCCGAAGGCGTGCTCGAAGTGACCTTGCTCGGTCAGAACGTCAACGCCTACGGCGTGGAGTTCGGCGACCGCTTCGCCTTCGGCAAGCTGCTGCGCTCCTGCGGCGAGATCGAGGGCCTGGAGCGGGTCCGCTTCACCTCACCGCACCCGCGCGACTTCACCGACGACGTCATCGAGGCGATGGCCGAGACGCCCAACGTCTGCCCGCAGCTGCACATGCCGTTGCAGTCCGGCTCCGACCGCGTCCTCAAGGCGATGCGCCGCTCCTACCGCAGCGAGCGCTTCCTCGACATCGTGGGCAAGGTCCGCGCGGCCATGCCGGAGGCGGCCATCACCACCGACATCATCGTCGGCTTCCCCGGGGAGACCGAGGAGGACTTCGAGGCCACGATGGAGGTCGTGCGCCGCGCCCGGTTCTCCAGCGCCTTCACCTTCCAGTACTCCAAGCGACCGGGCACGCCCGCCGCGGACATGCCCGACCAGCTGCCCAAGGAGGTCGTTCAGCAGCGCTACGACCGCCTGGTCGCGCTGCAGAACGAGATCTCCTGGGACGAGAACAAGAAGATCGTCGGCCGCGAGGTCGAGCTGCTGGTCGCCGAAGGGGAGGGGCGCAAGGACGCCGAGACCCACCGGCTCTCCGGTCGCGCCCGCGACGGCCGCCTGGTGCACTTCACGCCCACCGGCGCGCTCGACGGTGAGATCCGGCCCGGCGACCTCGTGCGCACCACGATCACCCGCGCCGCCCCGCACCACCTGGTCGCCGACACCGACATCACCGGCCACCGCCGGACTCGGGCGGGCGACCACTGGGAAGAGGGCGTGCGCCCCAAGACCTCCGGGGTCAGCCTGGGGCTGCCCTCCATCGGTGCCCCGGCTCCGCAGCCGGCTGCGGAGCAGGGATGTGCGTGTTGAGCGAGGAACAGGACGTCCAGAGCCGCGGTGAGGTGCTGCGGCGGTTCGACCCGGGCGCCAAGGCACTGGTCATCGCCACGGTGATGCTGGTGCTCGTGGTGAGCACGCTGCTGCCGTGGGTGGGCGGCAGTCCTGGGTGGGAGGTTCTGACCGGGCAGGCGGACCCGTCGCTGAAGGTGGGGCTGCTGCCACGGCTGTTCGCGATCAACTCCGCGATCGTCGGGCTGGGCTTCGGCGCGCTGGCGCTGATCACACGCCGCTGGGGCGCGGCCTTCCTGGCGGGTGTCGCTGGACTGGTGGTCACCTTCGAAGGCATGATCGCGATCTGGTCCCGCCAGACCAGCGGCCAGTCGGGACCGGGCCTCGGCCTGGTGCTCGCGGTCATCTGCATGGCCGTCCTGGCGATCCAGTGGATGCGCATCGTCTGGTCCCGCGACTGAGCAACGCTTCGAGCGGCGCAGCCTTCCCGTCCCTCGCGACCGGCACCGCTGTGTTGTCACTTCGGGGGATTTCTCAGCGGTACTCCGGGGAGGACGCCGTGCATCAGGAACGGCGCCCTGTCCCGGAGGACCGCTGAGGTTCCGCTACCCGCACCGCTCAGCAGGCTGCGTGCGAGAAGTAGTGCAGGTCAGCGGTTCGCGATGGCCTGTTCCGCCGCGTGCAACCACTCACGCCACTGGGCGGCCTGCTCGTCGGCCTTCTTCGCCCGGCGCTCGTCGCCCGCGGCGCGTGCCTTCTCCGCCTGCGCCTCGAACTGCTCCACGCGATCGCGGAACTGGTCGACGCGGGCCTGGGCCTCCGGGTCGGTGCGGCGCCACTGAGCGTCCACGGCGTCGCGGACCTTGTCGGCCACGCCGCGAAGCCTGCCCTCCAGCTCGCGCATCCGCTCGCGCGGCACCTTGCCGATCGCGTCCCAGCGCTCCTGCACCCGCTGAAGCTGCGCTTGCGCGGCCTTCAGATCAGCTGAGGGGTCGATCTGCTCCGCCTCGACCAGCAGTTCTTCCTTGAGCTTGGCGTTGGCGGCGAACTCGGCGTCGCGTTCTGAGAACGCCTCCGACCGGCGGCTGAAGAACCGGTCCTGCGCGGCGCGGAAGCGCTGCCAGAGCGCCTCATCGCTGTCCTTGGGCGCGCGACCGGCGGCCTTCCAGTCGGCCATCAGCTGCTTGTAGCGGTTGGCCGTGTCGCCCCAGTCGCTGGACTCGGTGAGCGACTCGGCCTCCTCGACCAGCTCCTGCTTGTGGGTCTTGGCCGCCGCGCGCTGCCGGTCGAGCTCGGCGAAGTGCGAACCGCGACGGCGGCTGAAGGCGTCGCGGGCCTTGGAGAACCGCCGCCACAGCTGCTCGTCGGTCTTGCGGTCGACGCCGCGGACCTTCTTCCACTCGTCGAGGATCTGGCGCAGCCGGTCGCCGGCCGACTTCCAGTGCGTCGCTTCGTGAGCGATCTCCTCCGCCTCGGCGACCAGCGCCTCCTTGCGGGCGATCGCCTCGGCGCGAGCGCGATCCTTCTCGTGCTTGGCGCCCTCGACAGCTTCCTCGGCGCGGGCCAGCAGGTGCTCGATGCGGGCGCCCAGGGCGGCGAGGTCGCCGATCACCGCGGCCTCGGCCAACGACTCCTGGAGGTGCTTGGCGCTGGTCAGCGTGTGCTTGGGCTCGCCGGCGTGGGTGCCCAGCCGGGTCTCCAGCAGCTCGACCTCGGTGACCATGTCGTCGAACTTGCGCGCGTAGAGGGCGAGGCCTTCCGCCGCATCACCGGCCTGCCAGGAACCGATGGCCCGCTCACCGTCGGCGGTGCTCACGTACACCGTGCCCTCGGCGTCCACCCGTCCCCACTTGGAGGGGTCCGCGGAAGCCTTCGGTACTGCGGGCGCGACCGCGGGTGACCCGGTGTTGCTGCTGGTCGAGTCCGCGACCGCCTTGCTGGCGACCGACTCGGGGGTCGTGTCCTGGTGCGTCATGGCCGGCTTCCTCCTTGCGTGCCCGCTTCGATGCCCGTGTCAGCCACGGGCGCCCCGCGTCGGCGGGGCCCAGCAAGCGTCAGCCCGAACCGTCGGATGGTCCGGCCTCCGCTGGCGCATTCAAACAGGTCAACAGCCGATTCGGTACTCCATACCCGAATCGGTGCCCGGCTGAAACCTCGGGACCTCATGACCTGCACGGCTTCATTGTCATCGGTCACCCGTGTGGCGGCAGCGAGCAGGGTGCCGATGCCTCGCATCGGTCCGATCCGCCGCAGTGCGCGACCACCTGCTCCAGCCAACTCGCCCGTGACCCCATGCCGTGCACGAGTGCGATCACCCGTGTCGTCGTGCCGCACCCGCCGCTGCTGGTCCTCGCGCTGGTCGTGCTCGCCTGCGTCGAAGCCGAGCGGTTGCGGGGCGCCTGTTCGCGCGCCGTGTCCAGTCTGACGGATTCGAACGCCGAATGGGTGGTCGTTGACGCAGATCCATCCGGCCCGACGCGATTCAGGTCGCGCACCGTTGCGAGCGGTGCCACGCCCGCTCCGCCACGCGGACGAAACCGGTCGGCGGGCACTTAGAGTTCTGGTGTGTCTTCGCTGCCGCACCCCGTCGCCGTCGTCGGGCCCACAGCCACCGGAAAGTCAGACCTCGCCGTGCTGCTCGCCGAGCGGTTCGACGGCGAGGTGATCAACGCCGACGCGATGCAGCTCTACCGCGGGATGGACATCGGCACCGCCAAGCTCACCCTCGACGAGCGGCGGGGCGTCCCGCACCACCAGCTCGACGTCCTCGACGTCACCGAGACCGCCTCGGTCGCCGCGTACCAGCGAGCGGCCCGCACCATCCTGGAGGACGTGCTCGCACGCGGCCGCACCCCGATCCTCGTGGGCGGGTCCGGGCTCTACGTGCAGGCGGTCGTGGACGACCTGTCGTTCCCCGGGACCGATCCGCAGGTGCGGCAGAAGTACGAGGACGAGCTGGCCAGGTTCGGGCCGGTCGCGCTGCACCGGAGGCTCGCCGAACTCGACCCCGCCGCCGCGGCGGCCATCCTGACCAGCAACGGACGTCGCATCGTGCGGGCGCTGGAGGTCATCGAGATCACCGGCGAACCGTTCTCCGCGAACCTGCCCACCCCGGGCCCACCGCGCTACGGCACGGTTCTTGTCGGCCTGGACCGGCCCGCCGAGGACCTCGACGATCGCGTGGACGAGCGCGTGACCCGCATGTTCGACTCCGGTCTGGTCGACGAGGTGCGCCGCCTGGAGGAGAAGGGGCTGCGCCACGGTCGCACGGCCAGTCGTGCGCTCGGCTACCAGCAGGTCCTCGCCGAGTTCGACGGTGCGGACGACATGACCGCCGCCGCGGCCGAGACCGCACGGCTGACGCGCCGCTTCGTCCGGCGGCAGCGCTCCTGGTTCCGGCGCGACGAGCGCATCAACTGGTTCGACGCCGCGGACCCCGAGCTTGCCGACCATGTCCGTGCCCTGGTGAATCCGTAGACTGGCGACGTGCACGCCTTCGGAGGACCCGAGTACATCAAGGGCCACGGGACCCAGAACGACTTCGTCATCCTGCCCGACCCGGACGGTGAGCTGGAGCTCACCGGTGACCGGGTGCGCGCTCTGTGCGACCGGCAGCGCGGTCTGGGCGCCGACGGTGTGCTGCGCGTGATCCGCGCGGGCAACCTGACCGACGCCCCGGCCGACGTCCCGTCGGACGTGTGGTTCATGGACTACCGCAACGCCGACGGATCCATCGCCGAGATGTGCGGCAACGGCGTGCGCGTGTTCGCCCGCTACCTCGTCGTGTCCGGCCTCGCCCCGTCCGGGGACCTGCTGGTCGGCACCCGCGCGGGCAGCCGCCCCGTGCACACCCACCAGGACGGCCGGGTGACCGTCGAGATGGGGCAGGCCAAGATCTTCGGCGAATCCACCACGACGGTGAACGGCACCGCTTTCGCCGGCGTCGCCGTCGACGTCGGCAACCCGCACCTGGCCTGCGTCGGGGACCACGATCTCGACGCCCTCGACCTCGGCGCGGCCCCGCCGCACGACGTGAACCTGTTCCCGGACGGCGTGAACGTCGAGTTCGTGCGGCCGCTGGGCGGCGACGAGGTGCGGATGCGGGTGCACGAGCGCGGTGTGGGCGAGACCCGCTCCTGCGGCACCGGCACGGTCGCCGCGACCGCCGCCGCACTGCACGCCGCAGGTCAGACCACCGGTCGCCGGGTGGTGCACATCCCCGGCGGCACCGTCGAGGTGGAGATCGCCGCCAGCGGTTCCACCCTGACCGGCCCTGCCGTGCTGGTCGGCGGAGGACGACTGGACCCCGACTGGTGGCAGAACCCGTGACGATCCCTTCGACGATCCCGATCCCGCAGTTCAGCGCTGCGCGGACGGGCTCGGGCGAGCGCAGCGAGTGAAAATGGGTCGCGCAGCGTGGGACAATGAACGTGAGATGAGAGATTCCTTGACCGCATCCCCAGAGCTCGACCACGACGCCGCCTTGGACCAGGACATGGCCGACGGCGACGAATTCGAACCGATCCTGGCCGGTGGTGAGCCTTCCACCGGCGAGATGGAGCTGGAAGACCGCGCCTCGCTGCGGCGGATCTCCGGGCTGTCCACCGAGCTCGAGGACATCACCGAGGTCGAGTACCGGCGACTGCGGCTGGAGCGCGTCGTGCTGGTGGGCGTCTGGACCGAGGGCGACGCCGCGCACGCCGACGCGTCGCTCGCCGAGCTCGCCCGCCTCGCCGAGACCGCCGGTTCGGAGGTGCTCGAAGGCATCATCCAGCGGCGCGACCGTCCCGACCCCGGTACCTACATCGGCTCGGGCAAGGTCCGCGAGCTGCGCGACCTGGTCGCCTCCAACGGCGCTGACACGGTCATCTGCGACGGTGAGCTCTCGCCCGGCCAGCTGCGTCAGCTGGAGGAGAAGCTCAAGGTCAAGGTCGTCGACCGCACCGCGCTGATCCTCGACATCTTCGCCCAGCACGCCCGCTCCAAGGAGGGCAAGGCGCAGGTCGAGCTCGCTCAGCTGCAGTACTTCCTGCCGCGACTGCGCGGCTGGGGTGAAACGATGTCCCGTCAGGCCGGTGGCAGGGCGGGCGCCAACGGCGGTGTGGGCACCCGCGGTCCCGGTGAGACCAAGCTGGAGACCGACCGCCGGAGCATCCACAAGCGCATCAGCAAGCTGCGCAAGGAACTGGCCGCGATGAAGACCGTCCGCGGCACCAAGCGCAGCCGCCGCGAGTCCAACGAGGTCCCCGGCGTGGCCATCGCCGGGTACACCAACGCAGGCAAGTCCAGCTTGCTCAACGCCTTGACCGGTGCCGGTGTCCTGGTCGAGGACGCCCTGTTCGCCACCCTGGACCCGACCACCCGCAAGGCGGTCACCCCCGACGGCCAGCCGCACACGCTCACCGACACCGTCGGGTTCGTGCGCCACCTGCCGCACCAGCTGGTCGAGGCGTTCCGCTCCACCCTCGAAGAGGTCGCCAGCGCGGACCTGCTGGTCCACGTCGTCGACGGCTCCGAGGGGTCGCCGCACGAGCAGGTCGCCGCCGTGCGCGAGGTGCTCAGCGAGATCTCCGAGGAGCACAAGTCGGAGATGCCCCCGGAGCTGCTCGTCGTCAACAAGATCGACTCGGTGGACGAGACGCGCATGGCCGAACTGCGCCGCCTGCTGCCGGAGGCCGTGCTCGTCTCCGCGCACAGCGGCAAGGGCATCGAGCACCTGCGCGAGATCATCGCCGACCGGCTGCCGCGCCCGGAGGTGTTCGTCGACGCCTTGATCCCCTACACGCGGGGTGACCTGGTGGCGCGGCTGCACAGCGACGGCGAGGTCGTCGAGGAGGAGCACACCCCCGAGGGCACTCGGATCCAGGCCAAGGTCCGCCCGGACCTGGCCTCGCTGATCGAGCCGTTCGCAGCCAACGGTGCGGCCTGACCGAGCCGGCGGCCTGACCGGGGCCGCGCTGCTCTCCGCTTGCGCGATCCTCTCCGGGGCGCCCGCGCACGCTCAGTCAGCCCCGGTCGAGCTGTGCACGATCGAGGAATCCGGGCTCTCCGAACTGTCCGGAATGGCCTCGGACGGGGACAACTGGTACGCCGTCAACGACAGCGGATCGAGGGCACGGGCGTTCGTGCTCGACTCGCGGACCTGCGAGGTCCGCTCGCAACGCACCGGCGACAGCGATCCCTACGACGTAGAGGACCTGGCGTTGGCTCCGGACGGAGCTCTCTGGCTGGCCGACACCGGCGACAACGGGCACAAGCGGAAGGACGTGGCGCTGCACGTGCTGGACCGCAACGGCGGTTCCGCGCTGTACCGGATGTCCTATCCGGACAGTCCGCACGACGCCGAGGCGCTGCTGCTGGACCGGGCCGGAGTGCCGCACATCGTCACCAAGGAGCCGCTCGGCTGGGCCGGGGTGTACCGGCCCGCGGAGCCGCTGGACCCGGCCCGGACCGTCCCGATGGCGCGGGTCGGCTCGGTGTCCCTGCGCGCGACCAAGACGCCGGGCGGACCGCTCGACGGATCGATGGGTTCGGTTCTGGTCACCGGTGGATCGGTGAGCGCGGACGGCACGCTCGTGGCACTGCGCACCTACACCGAGGCCTACGTCTACCGCTCACCGAACGGAGACGTGCTCGAAGCGCTCAAGAGCGAACCGGTGCGGATCCCGCTCCCGGACGAGGAACAGGGCGAAGCCATCGCCTGGGAACCCGGCGGCAGCCTGCTGTCCGGCTCCGAGGGCGGAGAAGCGGTTCGCCGCATCGCCGGGGCGAACGGCGACCCGTCCGCCGAGACGGCGACCGATCAGCCTGCGCCTCCCGGCGGCGACGGTGACCAGGCCCAGCCCGCGACCGAGGAGGGCGGCATGTCCACCGGCCGGGCGCTGCTGTTCGCCGGAGTCATCGCCGCCCTGCTGGTCTACCTCATCGGCTGGCGCCGCAAACGCTTCTGACCGCCTCGCTCAGAGGCGGCGCAGGACCGCGACGACCTTGCCGAGGATCTGGGCGTCGTCACCCAGGATCGGCTCGTAGGCCGAGTTGTGCGGCATCAGCCAGACGTGCTCGTCGGTGCGCTTGAAGGTCTTCACCGTCGCCTCGCCGTCGATCATGGCAGCGACGACCTCACCGTTGTCGGCGTCGGGCTGCTGGCGGACGGCGACCCAGTCGCCGTCGGTGATGGCCAGGTCGACCATCGAGTCGCCGACGACCTTCAGCAGGAACAGGGTTCCGTCGCCGACGATCTCCTTGGGCAGCGGGAAGACGTCCTCGATGGACTCCTCCGCCAGGATCGGACCGCCTGCCGCGATCCTGCCGACGACAGGGACGTAGGCAGGCTTCGCCTGAGCCTCGTTCTCCGGCTCTCCGCCGACCAGCACGCCCACGGTGCGCGGCCGGTGCGGGTCGCGGCGCAGGAACCCCTTCCGCTCCAGCACGCGCAGTTGGTAGGCCACCGAGGAGGTCGACGTCAGGCCCACCGCGTCACCGATCTCCCGGACGCTGGGGGGATAGCCGTGCTCGCTCATCCACTCCCGGATGGCCTCCAGCACCCTGAGCTGGCGGTCGCTGAGTTCCTCGGCCGCGGTGGCCTGCTCTGGCACGGTGTCCACCTCGGCAGGGGAGTCCTTGATGTCGTCTACGCGGCCCCCGATAGAGCCGGTCGCATTTCTCGCCACCGCTGCCTCCTGAACTCGTGTGAACTGCGGTGCTGGGGTCTTCATCGAGCGGTGTGCCGCCCCGGATTTGGTCACCGGTGTTCGCTGTCCGCTGCTCGCTTTCCACAGTAGACGCGCGAAACACGGAGATCAAACACCTGTTCGAGTTAATTTTGGCCCAGGGTCTCGCGCTGAAGGCCACTCTTGGTACACAATCGCACGGAGGTTCGATCGAACAACCTTTCGATCATCGTTCCGCGCGGGAGGCGACATGACCACGTTCATCGACACAGTACGGCGAGTTCGGCCTGTTGAGCGGCAGTCGCTCGCCGGTCGGCCGGAAGTCGAGCCGATCGTGTCGCGCCCGCACCGGGTCGAGGCCCGTCGCCCACATGGGCGTGTGATCGAGGCTCGGCGCCGTGAGCGGGCCGCCGAGGCCAGATCGTGCGCCCGCCCGGTTCCGGAAAGGGGCAGACTCGGCGAGTGGCTCGTGCTCTCCGGTGTCGCCGCCGCGGCCTTCTTGGGTGTGGTGCTGGTGGGGCTGTTCGGGTTGGGCGACGCGCCGGTGGCGGGAGGTACCACCGTTGTGCAGGTGCGAACGGGGGACACTCTGTGGAGCATCGCGACGCGCATGGCGCCCGATGCGGACCCCCGCGCGGCGGTCGATCGCATCGTCGAGCTCAACGGTCTCGGGACGCCTTCCGCGGAAGCGGGCCGATTCCTGGTGGTGCCGGTCGATAGCTGACCGAACCCCAAGATGTTGTGGTTCGCGGGGTTTTCCCAGCTGGGGCGAGGGGTGCGTCATCCGGCCGGGCGACACAGGTGTGTCGGTTTGCAACGCGGTCCGACGCGGGTTTAAAGTCGACCACAACATCTAGTAGTTACGTCCATGTGGTTAGTCCATAGATTGGGCTTCCAGGGTTCTGGATACCCCATGGACGTACGTGGTCGCGGGCCGGTGGATCCCGGCTGACGGCCGCCAAGGGGGAAGGGGGTGAATGGCCGGTGCGGTGCCCGTTCTGCCGCGGCGATGACTCCAGGGTCGTGGACTCGCGCGAAGTGGAGGACGGCCAGGCGATCCGCCGCCGACGCTCGTGCTCGGCGTGTGGTCGCCGGTTCACGACGATCGAAGAGCTGGTGTTGTCGGTCGTGAAGCGATCGGGCGTCACCGAGCCCTTCAGCCGGGAGAAAGTGGTCACCGGCGTGCGCCGTGCCTGTCAGGGGCGTCCGGTAGAAGAGGACGCACTGCAGCAGTTGGCGCACCAGGTGGAGGAGGCGATCCGGTCCTCCGGCGTCGCCGAGCTGCCCAGCCACGAAGTCGGGCTGGCCATCCTCGGTCCGCTGCGGGAGCTGGACGAAGTCGCCTACCTGCGCTTCGCGAGCGTTTACCGCGCGTACTCCTCGGTGGAGGACTTCGAGAAGGAAATTACCGACCTGCGGGCTGCGAGGGAGTCCCCGCAGGAAGGCGAGCGACTAGACGTGGAGTGCGGCGGTTGAGCAAGCCGCGACGGCGCACGTCCCGCAAAGGGGGCGGAAGCGCGAAAGGCCATTCGCAGTCCCGGGCGGGGACGGCGAAGAGAACAGAGTCACGACCGAACCGGACGGGGAGCCCGGACGGGGCCGACGAAACGCGACGAGCGACTGAGCGAGCGATGAAGAAGGAAAAGGGGCAGGTCATGACAGAGACCGTCGGTAGCCCGGCCGGCGCAGCGGGGGAGCCGGAAGCAGATGCTCGCAAGGGCATCCGGGTTGAGCGCGTCTACACCACCGAAGGGGTGCACCCCTACGACGACGTCAAGTGGGAGCGTCGCGATGTGGTGATGACCAACTGGCGGGACGGTTCGGTCAACTTCGAGCAGCGCGGGGTCGAGTTCCCCGACTTCTGGTCGTTGAACGCGGTCAACATCGTCACCAGCAAGTACTTCCGCGGTGCCGTCGGCACCGACGAGCGGGAGGGCAGCCTGCGGCAGCTGATCGACCGCGTCGTGAAGACCTACGTCGCCTCCGGCGTCGAGAACGACTACTTCGCGACCGACGCGGACGCGGAGGTCTTCGAGCACGAGCTGACCTACATGCTGTTGCACCAGGTCTTCAGCTTCAACTCGCCGGTCTGGTTCAACGTGGGAACCAGCTCGCGCCAGCAGGTCTCGGCCTGCTTCATCCTGTCGGTCGACGACACGATGGAGTCGATCCTCGACTGGTACAAGGAAGAGGGCCTGATCTTCAAGGGCGGTTCCGGGGCCGGGCTGAACCTGTCCCGCATCCGCTCCTCCAAGGAGCTGCTGTCCTCCGGTGGCACCGCTTCCGGCCCGGTCTCGTTCATGCGCGGCGCGGACGCTTCGGCGGGCACCATCAAGTCCGGTGGCGCGACCCGCCGGGCGGCCAAGATGGTCGTCCTCGACGTCGACCACCCGGACGTCGAGGAGTTCATCGAGACCAAGGCGCGCGAGGAGCACAAGATCCGCGCGCTGCGCGACGCCGGTTTCGACATGGACCTCGGTGGCGCGGACTCCAACTCGGTGCAGTACCAGAACGCCAACAACTCGGTGCGCGTCTCCGACGAGTTCATGCGCTCGGTCGAGAGCGACAACGACTTCGGTCTGCGCTCCCGCACCGACGGCGACGTGATCGACACCGTCAAGGGCCGCGACCTGTTCCGCAAGCTGGCCAAGGCCGCGTGGGAATGCGCCGACCCGGGCATCCAGTACGACGACACGATCAACGACTGGCACACCTCGCCGGAGACCGGCCGGATCACCGCGTCCAACCCGTGCTCGGAGTACATGCACCTGGACAACTCCAGCTGCAACCTGGCCTCGTTGAACCTGATGAAGTTCCTGCGCGATGACCTGACCTTCGACGCCGAGCTGTTCGAGAAGGCCGTCGAGTTCGTCATCACCGCGATGGACATCTCGATCTGCTTCGCGGACTTCCCGACGGAGTCGATCGGCGTCACCACCCGCAAGTTCCGCCAGCTCGGCATCGGGTACGCCAACCTCGGCGCGCTGCTGATGGCCACCGGTCACGCCTACGACTCCGACGGTGGTCGTGCGCTGGCGGCGGCGATCACCTCGTTGATGACCGGCACCGCCTACAAGCGTTCGGCCGAGCTCGCCGGTGTCGTCGGTCCCTACGAGGGCTACGCCCGCAACGCCGAGGGCCACCAGCGGGTCATGCGCAAGCACGCCGCTGCCAACGACCTGGTGCGCACCTACCACCACAACGACAAGACCGTGCACAAGCTGGCCACCCAGGTGTGGCAGCAGGGTCTGGAGATCGGCAACCGCAACGGCTGGCGCAACGCCCAGGCGTCGGTGCTGGCTCCCACCGGCACCATCGGCCTGATGATGGACTGCGACACCACCGGTGTCGAGCCCGACCTGGCGCTGGTGAAGTTCAAGAAGCTGGTCGGCGGCGGCTCGATGCAGATCGTCAACCAGACGGTCCCGCGCGCCCTGCAGGCCCTGGGCTACCAGGAAGAGCAGATCGAGGCGATCGTCGAGTACATCGCCGAGCACGGTCACGTCGTCGACGCGCCGGGTCTGCGCCAGGAGCACTACGAGGTCTTCGACTGCGCGATGGGCGAGCGCTCGATCGCGCCGATGGGCCACGTGCGGATGATGGCCGCGGTGCAGCCGTTCATCTCGGGTGCGATCTCCAAGACGGTGAACATGCCCGAGTCGGCGACCGTCGAAGAGGTCGAGGAGCTCTACTTCGAGGGCTGGCGGCTGGGCCTGAAGGCGCTGGCGATCTACCGCGACAACTGCAAGGTCGGCCAGCCGCTGTCCGCCGGCAAGGGCGACCAGGGCGAGTCGGAGAAGGTCGTCGAGAAGCAGATCGAGTACCGCCCGGTCCGCAAGCGCCTGCCGAAGAAGCGCCCGAGCCAGACGGTGTCGTTCACCGTCGGCGGAGCCGAGGGCTACCTGCACGCCGGCTCGTACCCCGACGACGGGCTGGGCGAGATCTTCGTCAAGCTCGGCAAGCAGGGTTCGACCCTGGCCGGTGTGATGGACGCCTTCTCCATGTCGATCTCGGTCGGCCTGCAGTACGGCATCCCGCTGGAGTTCTACGTCTCGAAGTTCCAGAACCTGCGCTTCGAGCCGGCCGGCATGACCGACGACCCGGACATCCGGATGGCCAGCAGCGTCCTGGACTACCTGTTCCGCCGCCTGGCGCTGGACTACCTGCCCTACGAGAAGCGCGCCCAGCTGGGCATCTTCACCGTGGACGAGCGGGAAGCCCAGGTCAACAACACGGAACCGGCTCAGTCTTCGGACAACGTCGACCTGGACACCATGCGGTCCACGGTGGACTACGCGAAGGCCGAGGAGAAGTCCGAGACCAAGCAGGAGGGGCGCGCGGGCAGCTCCACCGAGCTGCTCGAGCTCCAGCTCGGCAAGGCCGCCGACGCGCCGCTGTGCATGACCTGCGGCACGAAGATGCGCCCGTCCGGCTCCTGCTACCTCTGCGAGGGCTGCGGCTCCACCTCGGGCTGCAGCTGAGCCTGAGCGCTGAATGACCGAAGTCCGGGGTGGGCGTGACCAACACGCCCATCCCGGACTTCTTTGGTGTCAAGACCTTTCGCGTCTGCCCAGCAGGCGTGCTCACGTTCGGGGGATACCCGCGGGGTGGGCGTCTTGAGACGACGAACGGCGAGCCCGAGTTCGGCACCCTCATCCGCACCGAGACACGCGGAGGTGGAGATGCGGGCACGAAGCTTGCTGAAGAACGCGGTTCTTTTCGCCGCACCTGGTGTGCACGTCCTGACCGTGACGGGGTTTCCGGATCGGTCCGTGAACACCCTGGCGGCGTTGGACTACCGCGATGAGCTGGTCCTGGACGATCCCGAAGTCGAGCGCTTCCTCGACGAGCTGCTGCGCGAGGGGACGATGGTGTCGCTGGTCCTGCACTCGCTCACCGACGAGGTCGCGTTCACCGACTCCCAGGGCAGCGACGTGCTGATCAAGCACGTCTACGGCTGGTTCATCGAGGACGGAACGGTCAGGCCGGTGCGCGCTGGTGAGGCTTTCGACATCGGATGCGTCGACCCCGACACCGGTGAGCCCGTCCCGCCGGAACCAGGAGTCCACTACGAGGACGCCTGGCCGCTGGTCCTCCACGACGAGAGCTCCAGCTGAAACAGCCCTTCCACGACGAAGGCCGGTGCGGTTCCCGAGGAACCGCACCGGCCTTCATCGTTCTCAGATCAGGACTGCTTCTCGGCCAGGATCTTCTCCGTGGCGACGAGGCGAACGCAGACGGCCAGGCCCGCGGTGGCAGCCTCGACGTCGGCGAGCTCCGGGAAGGTCGGCGCGATGCGGATCACCGAGTCCTCCGGGTCGTCCCCGTAGGGGTGGGTCGCACCGGCAGGAGTGAGGGCGATTCCCGCTTCCTTGGCCTTGGCGACGACGGCCTTGGCGCAGCCCGCGGGGACCTCCAGGCTGATGAAGTAGCCACCGGCCGGGTTGCTCCACTTGGCCAGCCCGGTGCCGCCCAGCTCGGCGCTGAGGATCTTGTCCACCGCTTCGAACTTCGGGCGGATCAGCGCGGCGTGCTTGCGCATGTGCTCGCGCAGGCCGGCGGCGTCGCGCAGCAGCCGGGCGTGCGCCCGCTGGTTGACCTTGTTCGGGCCGATGCTGCGCTTGGACGTCGAGGCCAGCCACCACTCGACGTTCGCAGGCGATGAGCCGAAGAACGCCACGCCCGCACCCGCGAAGGTGATCTTCGAGGTGGAGCCGAACACGAGCGCGCGGTCGGGGTTGCCGTGCTCGGCGCACAGCGCCAGCACGTCGGCGATCTCGGCCTCGTCATCGGTGAGGTGGTGCACCGCGTAGGCGTTGTCCCAGAAGATCCGGAAGTCCGGAGCCGCGGTGCTCATCGCGGCGAGCCGCCGCACGGTCTCGTCGGAGTAGACGGCACCGTCCGGGTTGCTGTACTTCGGCACGCACCAGATGCCCTTGATGCGGGAGTCCTCGGCGACGAGCCGCTCGACGACGTCCATGTCCGGACCGTCGGGCGTCATCGGGACGGTGATCATCTTGATGCCGAGCCGCTCCGACAGGGCGAAGTGGCGGTCGTAGCCGGGCACCGGGCACAGGAAGGCGATCTCCTGCTCGGCGACCCAGCGCTGCGTGCCGCCGGGCACGCCGTTGAGCAGCGCGAAGACCAGCGCATCGTGCATGAGCTCCAGGCTCGAGTTGCCCGCCGCCAGCAGCTGGTCGACCGGCACCTGCAGGTCGTCGCTGAAGATCGCACGCAGCTCGGCCAGGCCGTTGAGCCCACCGTAATTGCGCAGGTCAGCGCCATCGGCGTCGGTTCCGCTGGCGAGTTCGAGCAGCTCGTTGGACAGGTCCAGCTGCTTCGGCGAGGGCTTTCCTCGGGTGATGTCCAGTTTCAGGCCACGCGCCACGAGATCTGCGAACTCCTGGTGGGCGCGGTCGCGCTGGGCGGTCAGCTCTTCAATGGATGAAGCTGGATCAGACACCGGTTGTTTCCTTCGCCGTGTCGAGTAACGGGTCGGCAAACAGCCTAGCTCTCACCTGCGAACCGGTGTGAGACGGCACGCGGACCGGTCACGCGCTGCGAGCCCGATGTGACCACGTGGGTGCTGGTGCCGACCCTCGACGAACGGCATCGTGTGACTCGTGCGCAGGTCATCGGCCACCGTCGGCAGTGCCGTGTTGTTCTTCGCCGGGCCGGGAACGGTCACCGTTCTCGTGTCGTGGCTGCTCACGGGCTGCCGATGGCACGAGCCCGTCCCGCACTGGTGGCCCGCGCGGGTGCTGGGCGGTGCGCTGATCTTCGCGGGCGCGGCGGTCCTCGTGCACGCGTTCATCCGGTTCGTCCATGAGGGCCGAGGGACTCCGGTCCCGATCGCAGCTCCCGACCAGGTGGTGGTGGGCGGGCTGTACCGGCACGTGCGCAATCCGATGTACGTGGCGTTGTTCGCGGTGCTCGTCGGCGAGCCGCTGCTGCTCGGAGGTCTGCGGGCGCTGCTGTACCCGCTGTTGCTGGGGTGCTTCGCCGCTGCGTACGTGCGCTGGCGCGAGGAACCGGCGCTGGTCCGCCGCTTCGGCGAGGACTACGAGCGCTACCGGCGCGAGGTTCCGGCCTGGATCCCGAGACCGCGTCCCTGGTACCCGTAGCGAGTCGACGAGAGGACGGAAGCATGGGCGGATCGATCCTGGTCACCGGTGGCACCGGCACGCTCGGCAGTGCCGTGGTGGGGTTGCTGCGCGGGGCCGGGCACGACGTCCGCGTGCTCAGTCGTCGGGCGGGGCCGCAGCGGGTGGTCGGTGACCTGCGCACCGGCGCGGGCATCGGTGCCGCGGTCTCCGATGCCGAGACGATCGTGCACTGCGCCACCACCAACGGTGGCAAGGACGTGGTGGCCACCCGGCACCTCGTCGAGGAGGCTCGTCGGTCGGGTCGGCCGCACCTGGTCTACATCTCCATCGTCGGCGTCGACCGGGTGCCGCTGTTCTACTACCGGGCCAAGCTCGAAGCCGAACGCCTGGTGAGGGGCTCCGGCCTGCCGTGGACGGTTCTGCGCACCACGCAGTTCCACGACCTCATCGCCAAGATCGTGTCGGTGCAACGCCGCTCTCCGGTGGTCGCGGCGCTGTCGGACGTGCGATTTCAGCCCATTGCGGTGGACGAGGTCGCCCACCGGCTGGCCGAACTGGTCGACGGGGCGCCTGCTGGTCGGGTGCCGGACATGGGCGGACCGCAGGTGCGCAGCCACGCGGACCTGCCCCGCGCGTACTGCGAGGCCCACGGGCTTCGCAGGCGGGTGCTCCGGCTGCGGCCGCCGGGCGCGGTGTTCAGGGCGTTGCGCGCCGGTGAGAACCTCGTCCCGGACCGTGCCGTCGGACGGGCGACGTTCGAGGACTTCCTCAGCGGCGGGTGAGCAGGTGGGCCGCGGTCGCGGTCGCAGCGGTCACGGCGAACACCGAGGGCCAGGCGCCGATCTTCTTCGCCAGCGGGTGCGAGCCCGCCAGAGCTGTTCCGTAGGTCGCCCCCAGGGCCAGCGCCGGGACGACACCGGAGCGGCGGCGGCAGACCTCCATCGCGCCCAAGCCGGCGCCTGCCGCGACGACTCCGCCCCAGTGCCGGTGCTGGGAGGCGCGAGCCACCGCGAAGCCACCGATCAAACCGGCCGAGGTCAGCAGGCTGGACGGAATCGACATGCGAACTCCTCGTTGGTTCCGGTCCCGACGCTTCGACCTTACTGCCGCCCGGGTGGTTCTGGCGGGAACCCGCCGCATCGGTGATTGACTTCCCATTTCGCGCTAAGAAAAGTGCTGCTGTCGTCCTTCTTCCAGCTTCGGGAGCCCTGCATGCGGCGCGTTGTGACCGGTTGTCTCGCGGCGATCTTCGCCCTGCCCCTGGTCGGGTCCACGGCGGCTGCCCAACCGCCGCAGGGACCGGTGTTCTCCGACGGTGAAGCGCAGCCGGTGTTCGACCCGGCACAAGCGGTGCGCCAGGACCTGTTCGTCACCGCGCCGGTCGACAGCGACCACGACGGTCGGCAGGACCGGGTGCACGTCCAGGTGGTGCGGCCGAAGGAGTCCGAGCACGGTCTGCGGGTTCCGGTGGTCTACCAGGCGAGCCCGTACTTCTCCGGCGGCAACGACGTGCCCAACCACAACGTCGACACCGAGCTGCACGTGCCGGAGCAGGCCGGACCGCGCACGACGCGCCGCACGACGGGCGACGAACGGGTCGCCGTCTCCGCCGAGATCGACTGGGCCTACGAGCAGTACCTGTTGGCCAGGGGCTATGCCGTGGTCTACGCCGAGTCGCTCGGCACCGGGGAGTCCACTGGGTGCCCGACCACCGGTGCCGAGAACGAGACGATCGGCGCCAAGTCAGTGGTGGACTGGCTCAACGGCCGCTCACCCGGCCACGACGCCGGCGGTGCGCCCGTTCGAGCTCACTGGTCGACCGGCAAGGTCGGCATGATGGGCGTCTCCTACAACGGCACCCTGCCCAACGCCGTGGCCACCACGGGGGTCGAGGGGCTCGAGGCGATCGTCCCGATCGGGGCGATCTCGAACTGGTACGACTACTACCGAACCGACGGTGCCGTGGTCGCGCCCGGCGGGTACCAGGGCGAGGACGCCGATGTGCTGGCCGAGTACGTCCACACCCGCGCCGACAGGGAGCCCTGCCGTCCGGTGATCGACGGTCTCACCGCTGAGCAGGACCGGATCACCGGCGACTACAGCCGGTTCTGGGATGAGCGCAACTACCTCGACGACGTGGACGAGATGCACGCGGCCGTGCTGTCGGTGCACGGCCTCAACGACTGGAACGTCAAGACGCGCCAGGCCGCGCAGTGGTACCAGGCGCTGCGGGAGCACGACGTCCCGCACAAGATCTGGTGGCACCAGTCCGGCCACACCGACCCGATCAAGCTGCGCGAGCAGGAGTGGCTGCGGACGCTGAACCGCTGGTTCACCCGCTACCTCTACGACGTGCCCAACGGCGTGGAGGACGAGCCGCGCGCGACGGTGCAGCGCGAGGACGGCAGCTGGACCGAGGAGCCCGAATGGCCCGCTCCGGATGCGGCCGAGACGGTGTTGCGTCCGAGCGCGGGTGGACCGCAGCGAGGTGGTCTCAGCGCTGCGAGCCCCGCTGTCGAGGTGGTCGAAGGCCTCACGGACGACGCCGGGCTGTTGGCCGAGGACCTCGCGGCGGCACCGAGTTCTCCGAACCGGCTGGCCTACTTCACCGAGCCGCTCGCCGAGCGGGCGCGGGTCAGCGGTGAGGTGCGGGCTGACCTGGCGCTGACCTTCGACCGGCCGGCGGCAAACGTGACCGCTCTGCTGGTCGACCAGGCGCCGGACGGTTCGGTCTCGGTGGTCACCCGCGGGTGGACCGATCCGCAGAACCGGGAGGCGCTGGACCGCACCACGCCGATCGAGCCGGGGCGGAACTACGCGATCACCGTGACCATGCAGCCCGACGACTACGTGTTCGCTCCTGGGCACCGGCTGGGCGTGGTGGTGCTCTCCAGCGATCACGACTTCACGCTGCGCCCCAAGCCGGGGGCCGGGCTGGGGCTGGACCTGGCGCGCACCAGCATCTCGATTCCTGCCGTCGGAAGGATTTCATGACCGAATTTCATGAAATCCGTTGCGGTAGCGGAGAGCAACGATCGATGGGGTGGCGAAGTTAGCCTGATCGATCGTCGCTGATCGGTGTGGTTTTGAGCGTTTCGCCCCTGATCTGTCCACAGCGGACGAAGTTGTCCAGAGATTCGCGAAATCGGTTTCGCCAGCTGGGTTTTCGGCTCCATCGTTGTGGCATGACAACGCGACTGAACACCCAGATATCGCTGAGCGATCCCGGTGACGTGCTCGCCGCGCTACCGCACATGATCGGGTTCAACCCGGTCAACTCCTTCGTGGTGCTGACGCTGCACGACCTGACCGGAACCCCGAAGTTCGGCATGACCCTGCGCGTGGACCTGCCGTGCCCCGCGAACGCCTGCACGTTCGGCGAGTTCCTGCTGACAGGCCCGCTGAGCAGGAAGAACGTCGAAGGCGTGATCATGGTCGTGGTCGGGGACAAACCCAACTACTCGGGCTGCCCGGAGAGTTGCGGCGGCAGGTGCCACGAATCCGACGAGTCCGGTCCCGACTCCGAGCCGCCGATGCTCGGCCTGATCGAGGTGGTCCGGAAAACGCTGCTCCAGGCCGGGATCGTGACCGCCCACGCGCTGCACGTGCCGGAGATCGCGGCCGGCGAGAAGTGGCGGTGCTACTTCGACGAGGGCTGCCGCGGAGTCGTCGCGGATCCGAAGGAATCCGCGATGGGAGCCGTGATGGCCGCCGAGGGGTCGGTGACCTTCGGAAGCAGGGAAGAACTGCGCGAACTCGTCGCGCCCGAATCGCAAGAGGTGATCAGCCGCTGGTCGGCGAAGCTCGACGCGCTGACCGAGGAGGCCATCGACTCCTACGACCCGTCACGCGTCACCGAAGACCTGCGCAAGGTCTTCGGCGCCATCCAGCGCATCGCCGCAGGCTCCGCGCTCACCGAGGACGACCTGCTGGGCGTGCTGCAGGCCGTCGCCGACGTCCGGGTGCGGGACATCGTGATGGGCACCGCGCTGAGCGAACTGGCGCGTCCGGCCGAAGAGCTCTGGCTGACGCTGGTGCGCAAGGCACCGGATCCCGAACTCGTCGAGGTCGCCGCACTGCTGGCGTTCTCGGCATACGTGCGCGGTGAGGGAGCGTTGGCGGGCGTCGCGCTGGAACGCATCGAGAGGGTCAGGCCCGAGCACACCCTCGGCATCCTGCTCCGACAGGCCATGGACGCCGGAATTCCGCCCGCGGAGCTGGCCGTCGTCGCCCAGCACTCGGTCGACGACGTCCAGCTCCTGCTCGGCGAGGAGGGAGGCTGCTGATGTGCGCGAAGAAGCGGAAGAAGCGATCAGGACGCGTGACGCGCGCGGGTGAACTCCCACGCGTCACGCACGATCACGCCGATGTCGGCGCGCTGGGGCTGCCACCCCAGGTCCTCGCGCGCCCGCTGGCTGGAAGCCACCAGGGTCGCGGGGTCGCCCGCTCGGCGGGGTGCGACCTTCGCGGGGATCGGGTGCCCGGTGACCTCGCGGCAGGTGTCGATGACCTGCTTGACCGAGAAGCCCGTGCCGTTGCCCAGGTTGTAGATGCGGTGCTGGCCGCCCTCGGCGTTCTGCAGCGCCAGCAGGTGGGCGTCGGCGAGGTCGGTGACGTGGATGTAGTCGCGGACGCAGGTGCCGTCGGCGGTGGGCCAGTCCTCACCGAAGATCTGCACCTGCTCGCGCTGGCCCAGCGCGACCTGCAGCACGATCGGGATCAGGTGGGTCTCCACGGTGTGCCGCTCGCCGAAGGCGCCGTGCGCCCCGGCGACGTTGAAGTACCGCAGGCTGACCGCGCCGATGCCGTGCGCGGACGCGTAGGAGGTGATCGCGTGGTCGATCGCGAGCTTGGTGGCGCCGTAGGTGTTCGTCGGCCGCGTCGGGAGGTCCTCGGTGATCGGGGAGACCTCGGGCTCGCCGTAGGTCGCCGCCGTCGAGGAGAACACCAGTCGCGGCGTGCCGTGCTCGCGCATCGCATCCAGCAGGCGCAGCGACGTGACGACGTTGCCCTGCCAGTACTTCTGCGGGTCCTCCATGGACTCGCCGACCAGCGACTTGGCCGCGAAGTGCAGCACACCGTCGAACCGCTCCGCGAGCAGCTCGCTCGCCGCGGAGGCGATGTCGGCCTCGACGAACTTGCAGCCGTCCGGGATCGCGTCGGCGTGCCCGGTGGACAGGTCGTCGACCACGACGACCTCGTGACCTGCCTCCACCAGGCGTGCTGCGCACACGCTTCCGACGTAACCGGCACCGCCTGTGACCAGGAGCTTCAACTGCGCACTGCCTTCCGTGGGAAAACTAGTCGATTGAGCGGGAAGCGGAGGTCGACGAGCTCGTCACAGGTCCCGCCCCCCACCGGCGGAGGGTATCGCGATGAACACGCGCGGCTCGGTGAGGCTCCGCTCGGCGAACGCGGACCGGACGGCGGACTCGATCCGCTGCCGGTCGGCGCTGGAGATCAGCGCGATCGCCGACCCGCCGAAACCGCCGCCGATCATCCGCGCACCCAGTGCACCGGCCTGCACCGCTGCGTCCGCTGCGACGTCGAGTTCCAGGCAGGAGACGCGGTAGTCGTCGCGGAGGCTGGCGTGGGAGGCGTTGAGCAGCGGGCCGATCTCGGCGTAACCGCCGGAGCGCAGCAGCTCCACGGTGGACAGCACTCGCTCGTTCTCGGAGACCACGTGCTTGACCAGCGGCTGGAGCTCATCCGGAAGCTGCTCCAACGCCGCAGGCAGTTGCGCCGCCGAAACGTCCCGAAGTGCCTTGACCTCCAGCAGCTCCGCCGCCCGCTCGCAGCCCTTCCGGCGTACTCCGTAACCGGATTCGCTGTGCGAGTGCTTCGCGCGGGTGTCGATGACGAGCAGTTCGAGGCCGGCGCTGCGCGGGTCGAACGGGACCTGCTCGGCCTCGCCGGAGCGGACGTCGAAGAACAGCACGTTGGACTCGACGCAGCGCAGCGACGCGGTCTGGTCGAGCAGTCCGGTGGGAGCGCCGACGTAGTCGTTCTCCGAGCGCTGCACGAGCCGTGCGATCTCCGCCAGACTCGGCGCGTCCGGCTCGCCCGGCGCCAGGCCCAAGTGGTCAAGCAACGCCAGCGCAACAGCGCACTGCAGCGCGTGGGAGGACGACAGGCCCGCACCGGTGGGCACATCACCGACGATCATCAGGTTCAGCCCGGGTACGGGATGACCGGCTTCGCGCAGCGCCCACGCGACGCCGGCCGGGAAGGCGGACCAGCCGCTGGGGGAGCCGGGCCGGAGTTCGTCGACGACGACCTCTTCGCTTCGGTGAAGCTCGCCGTCGTCGCCCAGCGTCGCGCTCACGAGCTTGCGGTCCTCGCGCGGTCCGACGGCCACCGCCGCCCGGTGCGGAATCGCCATCGGGAGCACGAAACCGTCGTTGTAGTCGGTGTGCTCACCGATCAGGTTGACCCGGCCGGGGGCAGACCACACCGCGCTGGCGGCACGACCGTGCTCAGCGGCGAACAGCTCCGCCGCGCGTTCGGAGACGGTCACTTGGCGGTCACCATGACCGCGTGGGCGATGCTCGGAGTCAGCTCGGCGGTACCGCTCTGGCCGCGCACCTCGATCGGCTTGTTCGCCCCGACCACCGACAGGATCTCGACCTCGTTGCCCGGCACGATGCCGACCTCCTTGAGGTCGGTCATCAGGTCGGGGTCCAGCTGCACGTGCTCGGCGATGCGGCGGATGACCGCCCGGCCACCGCCGTTGCGAGCGATCTCGTCGACTCGCTGGAGCTCGCCGTCGACCGCGCTCTCGACGTGATCGACACCGAGG
This sequence comes from Saccharopolyspora sp. NPDC049357, assembly GCF_040677225.1. NCBI lineage: Bacteria > Bacillati > Actinomycetota > Actinomycetes > Pseudonocardiales > Pseudonocardiaceae > Saccharopolyspora > Saccharopolyspora sp. NPDC049357. The sequence continues at coordinate 26,703 of NZ_JBFAQJ010000059.1, forward strand.
TCGTCGAGTCCGGGGATGGGGTTGCCGTAGGGGGACGTGGTGGGACCACCGAGGAGCTTGACGAGCTTGCGCTCAACGGCCTCGCTCATCACGTGCTCCCAGCGGCACGCCTCGTTGTGCACGTGCTCCCACTCGAGGCCGATCACGTCGACGAGGAGCCGTTCGGCGAGGCGGTGCTTGCGCATGACGCTGATCGCCCGGGCGCGACCGGCCTTGGTCAGCTCCAGGTGGCGGTCCTCGGCGACCATCAACAGGCCGTCGCGCTCCATGCGGGCCACCGTCTGGCTGACGGTGGGTCCGCTCTGCTCCAGGCGCTCGGCGATCCGGGCCCGGAGTGGCACCACGCCCTCTTCCTCGAGGTCGTAAATGGTGCGAAGGTACATCTCAGTGGTATCGATGAGATCGTTCACGTCGGCTCCCCATTCAAGTCCCAACCACGATGCTAGTCGCTGCCAGCGACAACGGTCAGTGGCCGGGGAGTTGACAGCCAAGATTGATGACCGACCTCGTCGGCGGGTTTCGAAAGGCCGTCATGCATCCCTTGATCAGTACCGATGATCTCATGTCCGCGCTGAGTGCGGACCCGCACCCAACGCTGCTCGACGTGCGGTGGTCACTGCTCGGACCACCGGGACGGGAGGACTACGCCCACGGGCACTTGCCCGGAGCGGTTTTCGTGGACTTGGACGCCGAGCTGGCGGCCGAGCCGGGCCCGGCGGGCCGGCATCCGCTACCCGATCCGGCGGCCCTGCAGGAGGTGCTCCGCCGCGCCGGAGTGGACGCCGACCGGCCGGTGGTGGTCTACGACGCGGACAACGGTTCGGCAGCGTCCCGGGCGTGGTGGCTGCTGCGCTGGGCCGGGCACCGCTCGGTCGCCGTCCTCGACGGCGGCTACGCGGCGTGGACCGCCGAGGGCAAGCCGACCACCACCGAGACGCCGGGACCCGGCGACGGGGGATTCCGGGTTCGGCCAGGTGCGATGCCGGTGATCGACGCGGATCAGGCGGCCGGGCTGGCTCGCGACGGCGTGCTGCTCGACGCGCGGGCCCCGGAGCGCTACCGGGGTGAGGTCGAGCCGATGGACCCGCGTGCCGGGCACGTCCCCGGTGCGCGCAACGCGCCGTTCAGCGAGCACACCGGTGAGTCGGGGCGCTGGCGTTCGCCGGAGGAGCTGGCCGAGCGCTTCGCCGCGCTGGGCGTCACCGGCGACAGCGCGGTCGGCGCCTACTGCGGTTCGGGCGTGACCGCCTGCTCGGTGCTGCTCGCGCTGGAGCACGCCGGCATCACCGACGCCCGCAACCCGGCGGCGCTGTACGCGGGCTCGTGGTCGAACTGGGCGGCGGACCCCGCGCGGCCGGCGGCCACCGGTGCGGACGCGGGCTGAGGCGCTCGCAAGATCGATCCGGTTCGGCGGGTCACGCGGCCGAGACCCTGTGGCGGGTGGCTTCCTGCGGGTAGCGTCCCGCCCATGGGTTCTCAGTTGGCCGTGGTCTGGGACGAGTCGCTGCTCGAGTACGACCTCGGCGGGCACCATCCGCTGCATCCGATCCGCCTGGACCTGACCATGCGGTTGGCGGACTCGCTCGGTCTGCTCGACGGCGTCGAGACGCTCAAACCCGAGCCGGCCACCGAACGGGACCTGCTGCGGGTGCACACCGCCGAGTACATGGCCGCGGTTCGCTCAGCGCCGCTGAGCGGCTGGGAGGTCGGGCACGGGCTGGGCACCGACGACAACCCGATCTTCGACCGGATGCACGAGGCGTCGGCCCTGATCGCGGGTGCGTCCATCAAGGCCGCTGAGCAGATCGTGTCCGGCCAGGCCGACCGCGCCGTCAACATCGCCGGGGGACTGCACCACGCGATGGCCGATCACGCGGCCGGGTTCTGCGTCTACAACGACTGCTCGGTGGCCATCGCCTGGATGCTGGAGCAGGGCGTCGAACGCATCGCCTACCTCGACGTCGACGTGCACCACGGTGACGGTGTGCAGGCGGCCTTCTACGACGACCCGCGCGTGATGACGATTTCGCTGCACCAGCACCCGGTGACGCTGTGGCCGGGCACCGGCTTCGCCACCGAGGTCGGCAAGGGCAACGCCGACGGCACGGCGGTCAACATCCCGCTGCCACCGGGCACCGGCGATGCGGACTGGCGCCGCGCCTTCCACGCGGTGGTGCCTTCGGTGCTGGACCAGTTCCGCCCGCAGGTGCTGGTCACCCAGTGCGGCGCCGACGCGCACCGCGAGGACCCGCTCGCCGACCTGTCGATGACCGTCGACGGGCAGCGCGCGACCTATCAGAACCTGCGCGAACTCGCCGAGAACTACGCCGGCGGCAAGTGGCTGGCGCTCGGCGGTGGGGGGTATTCGCTGTTCCGCGTGGTGCCCAGGGCGTGGACCCACCTGCTGGCGACGCTGCTGAACCGGGACGTAGCGCCGGAGACGACCATCCCCGAGGATTGGATCGCGTACGCCGTCCGGCGTGCGCAGAACGTACCGATGCCGACGTCGATGTCGGACGGGGCGGACCCGTCCTTCGAACCCTGGACCGGGGTGACCGCTTCGTCGGTGGACACCGCGATCCGCGACGCCCGGCACGCGGTTTTCCCGTTGCTCGGGCTGGACCCGGCAGACAGCCGCGACTGAGGAGCATCCGAAGTGGACGAAGTGCGGGGAGAGGAGGCCGGGCCGCAGCAGGACTACCCCCGGCAGTGGGAAGCCGACGTGGTGCTGTCCGACGGCGGCACCGTGCACCTGCGGCCGATCGTCCCGGCCGACAAGGACAAGCTGCTCGCCTTCCACGGACGGCTCAGCGACAGGACCAGGTACTACCGGTACTTCGGCCCGTACCCGCGGATGCCGGAGCGCGACGTGCGGCGGTTCACGCAGGTCGACTACGCCAACCGGATCGCGCTGGTCGCGCTGCTCGGTGACGACATCGTCGCGGTCGGCCGCTTCGACCGGCTCGGTGAGCAGAAGTCCGCCGAGGTCGCGTTCGTCGTCGAGGACGGTCACCAGGGGCGCGGGCTGGGCTCGATCCTGCTGGAGCACCTCGCGGCCGCGGCGCAGGAACGCGGTCTGCGGCGCTTCGTGGCCGAGGTCCTCGCGGAGAACTCGACGATGGTTCGGGTCTTCCGCGACGCCGGCTACCAGGTCAGCAGGGCCATGGAGGAAGGCGTCGTGCACCTGGAGTTCGACATCGACCCGACCGAGGAATCGGTCGCGGTGGCCCGCGCCCGGGAACAGGCCGCTGAGGCGCGCAGCGTGCACAACCTGCTGCGTCCCCGGTCGGTGGCGGTGATCGGCGCCTCCACGGATCCCCGCAAGATCGGTCACGCGGTGCTGACCAACCTGCTCACCGCGGACTTCAGCGGCCCGGTCTACCCGGTCAACCCCGAGCACCGCTCGGTGCGCGGCGTGCGGGCCTACCCCTCGGTGCTCGACATCCCCGACGAGGTCGACCTGGCCGTGGTGGCGATTCCCGCTGCCAGCGTCAACGAGGTCCTCGACGACTGCCTGGCCAAGGGCGTGAAGACGCTGGTCATCGTCTCCTCCGGGTTCAGCGAGTCCGGGCCGGAGGGACGTGAGGTCGAGCGCGAGATGGTGCGGGCCGCTCGCGTGCACGGCATGCGGGTGGTGGGCCCCAACGCGCTCGGCGTGGTCAACCCCGACCCGGAGTTCCGGCTCAACGCGAGCCTCGCGCCGCAGCTGCCCGGACGTGGCCGCACCGGGTTCTTCAGCCAGTCCGGTGCGCTGGGCGTGGCGATCCTGGAGACCGCGACCGAGCGCGGGCTCGGGCTGTCGACGTTCGTCTCCGCGGGCAACCGCGCCGACCTGTCCGGCAACGACCTGCTGCAGTACTGGCAGACGGACCCGGCCACGGATGTCGTGCTGCTGTACCTGGAATCGTTCGGCAATCCGCGCAAGTTCGGGCGGCTCGCCCGGCGGTTGGCCCGGAGCAAGCCGGTCGTGGTGGTCAAGTCGGGTCGCAACTCGGTGCGCGCGGGCTTGGCCGCGACCACGGTGGAGATCGACGAGACGAGCGTGCAGGCGCTGTTCGAGCAGTCCGGCGTGATCCGGGTCGAGTCGGTGGCGCAGATGTTCGACACCGCGCTGCTGCTCGCCCACCAGCCGCTGCCGCAGGGCGATCGCGTCTCGATCGTGGGCAATTCGTCGGCGCTGGGCATGATCGCCGCCGACGTGGCCCAGGCGCAGGGCCTGCAGCTGGCGCACGAGCCGGTCGACGTCGGGGCTGTTGCCGGGCCGGAGGAGTTCGCCGCCGCGGTGCGCGATGCCGCCCTGCGCGACGACGTCGACGCGCTGATCACGGTGTTCGCGCCGCCGGTGGCGGTGCCCGGAACCGCCTACGCGCGGGCGCTGCGGAACGCGCTGCAGGAGGCCGACGCCGCGCGTTCGAAGCCGGTGGTGACCACCTTCCTGGCGGCGGAGGGCGTGCCGGACGAACTGGTGGTGCCCGGACCGGACGGGACCACGGGCAAGGGCTCGGTGCCGTCGTACCCGAGCCCGGAGCGCTCGGTGCTCGCGCTGGCCCGCGTCACCCGCTACGCGAAGTGGCGCGCGGCGCCGAAGGGGCACTTCGTGCGCCCGGAGGTGGAGGGGGAGCAGGCGCGTTCGCTGGTCGAGCAGTGGTTGGCCGAGGGCGTGGTGGAGCTCGGTGACGAGCGCACCGTGCGCCTGCTGGGTTGCTACGGCATCGAGGTGGTGCCCTTCCGCAAGGTCTCCGACGTCGACGGCGCGATCGCCGCGGCCGAGGAGCTGGGCTACCCGGTGGTGCTGAAGTCCACCAGCGCCAAGCTGCGGCACCGCAACGACCTGGTCGGGGTCCGGCTGGACCTGGGCAGTCCGGAGGCGGTGCGCACGGCGTACGCCGACGTGCGTCGGGTCTCGGGGATCGACGAGGTCTACGTGCAGCGGATGGCCGGGCGCGGTACCTCGTGCGTCATCGACCTCATCGACGACCCCTCGTTCGGCACGCTGGTCTCGTTCGGGCTCTCCGGCGTGGCCAGCGAGCTGCTGGGGGACAAGGCGTACCGCGCGCTGCCGTTGACCGACGTCGACGTCGCCACGCTGGTGCGCGCGCCTCGGGCGGCGCCGCTGCTGGTCGGGTACCGGGGCGTGGAGCCGGCCGACCTGTCGGCGCTGGAGGACCTGGTGCTGCGGGTGGCGACCTTGGCCGAGGACTTGCCCGAGGTGCGGCAGCTGGTGTTGCAGCCGGTTCTGGCCTCGCCGAACGGTGCTGCGGTCACCGGGGCCAGGGTGTCGCTGGGCGAGTCCGCGGCGGTTCCGGACACCGGGCCGCGGCGACTGCGATAGGGGACACAGACGGAACGTGCTAGTTCCGTTAATCTGTGCGCGTGGATGAGGTCACGACCCGGAAGATCGACGCGCCCGCTCCCGTGCTCGGCGTGGTCCCCGCGGGCCAGTACCGGATCAAGGTGCGCGCGTTGCAGCAGGACGACCCGAGCGCGCCGGTCGCCGTGCTGGCGCCGGCCATGGGCGTACCCGCCGGCTACTACCGGCGGTTCGTCGCCGAGCTGCACCAGCTCGGCATGACCGTGGTGTCGTACGACGTGCGCGGTCAGGGCGAGAACAAGCCCCGGCCCCAGCGCGGAGTCCACTTCGGCTACCAGGACTTCGTCGACGACCTCGACGCCGTGCTCGACCTGGTCGAATCGGTCTTCCCCAGGGCGCCCCGGTTCGTCCTCGGTCACAGCCTCGGCGGTCAGATCGCGTTGCTGCACACCGCCGCCAATCCCGGCCGGATCCGGGGCGCGGCGCTGATCGCCACCGGTTCGGTCTGGTACCGGGGCTATCCGGGCCTGGCCAAGTACTACTACTCACTGCTGGGAACCCAGACGATCGCGCTGGCCTCGACGTTGCTCGGGTACTGGCCCGGCTACGTCTTCGGCGGCAGGCAGGCGACGGGACTGATGCGCGACTGGGCGCGCCAGGCGCGGACCGGGCGCTGGCGGCTGACCGGGTCCGATCTCGACTACGACGCCGCCCTGGCCGAGGTGACGACCCCGCTGCTCACCGTGACCGTGGACAACGACGAGCTGGCGCCGACCTCGTCCATGGACGACCTGGTCAAGCACTCCATCCGCGCCGACCGCACCGCCCGGCACTACACGGCCGACGACGCGGGCGGGCCGGTGGACCACTTCAAGTGGACGCGGAGCTCCGCCGAGATGGCGGCCTGGATCGAGAACTGGATGAACGGCGTCCTCGGACGCTGACCGCGGTTGGCGCACCCGGCCGGGTGAATTGTGTGAAAGGTGTGGAGTGATCCACCTCGGCCGGGACGCAACCGCTGACTCCCGAGCGTCCGTCTTAGAGGTATGAGACGCCTACACACTGCAGTGGGCGCGGGGAGTCTGCTTATCGTTCTGGCAGCCTGCGCCCAACAGCCGGCCAACGACGTGGGGTTCGGTGGTCAACCGCCGGTGCCTCCCGGGCCGGTTCAGCCGAAACCTGAACCGGAACGGAAGCCGGTGGCCGCAGAGGCCATCGATCTTTCGCTGCTGCCAAAAGGATATCCGAAGAAGGTCTGGACCCAGGACAACGGTACCGCAGTAGTCGCCTCCGGTCAGGAGGGCGGCTGCAGCAAGGTGCACGCCGAAGTGGCGGAGCAGACCGCGGACCACGTGAAGATCATCCTGGTGGAGGAGACTCCGGAGCCACCGGGCATCTGCACGATGGACCTGAGGTACCCGCCGGTGGCGGTGAGCCTCAGCGCTCCGCTGGAAGGGCGAAAAGTGGTCCTGGAGCAGAAAGATGTGAAGGTCCCGCGCTGATCAGGCTGTAGCGCGGCGGAAACCTGCCGCCGTCGCGCGTGCGGAACCCGGCTCGCCGCCGGAGGTGGGGCTCCACGGTGGACCTGGTTCGGCAGTCCTGGTCTCGATGCGGGCTTTCGCAGCGGGATGACCGCGGCCGCGGGGGGGGGGCCCCCCGCCCCCCCCCCGGGCGGCCCCGGACGGGAGGCCACGCGGCGCAAAACAAAACGCGCCTCAGAGATCGGAATGACACGTGCGCCCCCCCCGC
>NZ_JBFAQJ010000060.1:0-31057 GCF_040677225.1 Saccharopolyspora sp. NPDC049357
CACCTCACCGCGGCCGAGGTCCTCTGGGCGGTCCGCCACGAAGGTGCCCTCGACGTCGACGTCGCCGGTCTCAGTCCTCGACGGTGATGGCCAGGGCCGGGCAGACCGCGGCGGCGTGGTGGACGTCGTCGGCGAGCTCGGGGCCGGGGGAGTCGGTGAGCAGAACCGCGATGCCGTCCTCGTCGCGCTGGTCGAAGACGTCCTCGGCGGCCATGACGCACTGGCCGGAGGCGACGCACCTGTCCTGGTCGATGGTGACCTTCATGAGCGGGTTTTCCGTTTCGTGGTGGGGTTTTCGGGTTTACCAGGTGACGGGCAGCTCGTAGACGCCGTAGACGGCGCCGTTGTGCTTGAACGGGATCTCGTCGAGCCCGGGAACGGCCCGCAGCGTCGGGATCCGCTTGTACAGGGTGCTGTAGACGACCTGCAGCTCCATCCTGGCCAGCGGCTGGCCCAGGCACTGGTGGACGCCGAAGCCGAAGGCGACGTGCTTGCGGGCGTCGCGGCTGAGGTCGAGGCGGTCGGGGTCGTCGAAGACCTCCGGGTCCCGGTTGCCGATGTCGTTGGGCATGATGACGCCCTCGCCCGCGCGGATCAGCTGCCCGCCGACCTCGATGTCCTCCAGCGCGACCCGGCGCCGCCCGTTGTGCGTGATGTGCAGGTAGCGCAGCATCTCGTCGACCGCACCGGCCACGACCTCGGGGGCCTCGGTCTCGCGCAGCAGCGCCAGCTGCTCCGGGTGCTCCAGCAGCGCGAGGGTGCCCAGGGCGATCATGTTGGCGGTCGTCTCGTGCCCGGCGATGAGCAGCAGCACGCCCATCTGCGCGACGTCCGAGCGCTCCAGCTCCCCGGCCTCGACCCGTTCGCACAGCCCGGAAAGCAGGTCGTCGCCGGGGTTTTCGAGCTTGCGGCCGACGAGGTCGTCCAGGTAGCCGGTGAGGCTGCTCATCGCCGCGGCGCGCTGCTCGGGCGTGGCGTCCCGGCGGATGACGACCTTGCTGTTGTCCTGGAAGAAGTCGTGGTCGGAGTAGGGGACGCCGAGCAGTTCGCAGATCACCAGCGATGGCACCGGAAGCGCGAACGCCTCGACGAGGTCCACCGGTTTCGGTCCGGCGAGCAGCGCGTCGATCTGGTCGTCGACGATCTTCTGCACCGCGGGACGCATCGCTTCGATGCGCTTGACCGTGAACGGCGCGGTCACCATCCGGCGCTGCCGCGCGTGCTCCGGGTCGTCCATCAGGATGAAGCTGATCTTCGAACCGCCGGGCTGAGCGGGCATGCCGCGCGGGTAGCCGGGCCGGTCGGCGTCGGAGCTGATGCGCGGGTCGGCGAGCACCGCGCGCTGGTCGGCGTACCGGGTCACCAGCCACGGTGTGGTGCCGTCGGCGAGCCGCACCCGGTGGATCGGGGTCTCCTCCTGCAGGGCCTTGAGCCGCGGCGGCGGGTCGAAGGGGCAACCCGACGCGCGGGTCATCGGATATTCGGGGATCTCCGCCTCGTCGGCCGGGTGCAGCGTGTTGGTCATGCCGACCTTCCTCGTGATCGTGGTCGTGCTGACCCGAAACTAGGGGGCGAACTGGATTAAGTCAACTGACTGAATTAGGCTATCCCGGACAACACCGGACAGTTCGAACGAGAGGTTCCCCGAGCATGCGAGCGATTCCCGGCAAAGCGGAGAAATCCGCTGCTCCAGGGGAAGATCGATCGAACCTCGTGGTCCTGGTGCTGGCCTTCGCCGGCATCTCGGTCGCGATGACCCAGACCACGGTGATCCCGCTGGTGCCGATGCTGCCCGGCCTGCTGCACGCCTCCGCGTCCGACACCGCATGGGCGGTCACCGCGACCCTGCTCGCCGGTGCCGTGGCCACCCCGGTCGTCGGACGTCTCGGCGACATGCACGGCAAGCGGCGGATGCTGCTGATCAGCCTGACGATGCTCATCATCGGTTCGGTCATCTGCGGGATGAGCGGTTCGCTGCCGATGATCGTGATCGGCCGCGTCATGCAAGGCCTGTCCGCCGGCGTGATCGCGCTGGGCATCAGCATCATGCGCGACGAGCTGCCCGCCGACCGGCTCGGCTCGGCGACCTCGCTGATGAGCGCCTCGCTGGGCGTCGGCGGTGCGCTGGGCCTGCCGGCGGCCGCGTTCCTCGCCGAGCGCACCGATTGGCGCGTGCTGTTCTGGACCTCGGCCGCGCTCGGCGCGCTGGCAACGGTGCTCGTGGTGACATTCGTGCCCGAGTCGCCGGTGCGCTCGGGCGGGCGCTTCGACCCGCTCGGCGCGCTCGGGCTCTCGGCCGGGCTGATCTGCCTGCTGCTGGTCGTGTCCAAGGGCGCGAGCTGGGGCTGGGGGAGCGCGACCACGCTCGGGCTCGCCTCGGCGGGCGTCGTGGTGTTCGGCGTGTGGGGCTGGTGGGAGCTGCGAGTCGCCGCACCGCTGGTGGACCTGCGCACCATCACCCGCCGCCAGGTGCTGCTGACCAACATCGCCTCGGCGGTCTTCGGCTTCGCCATGTTCGCGATGTCGCTGGTGCTCCCGCAGGTCCTGCAACTGCCCACCGGCACCGGCTACGGCCTGGGGCAGACCATGCTCGCCGTCGGCATCGTGATGGCGCCCTCCGGCCTGGTGATGATGGCGATGTCGCCGGTCTCGGCGCGCACCTCGAAGGCCCGCGGGCCGAAGGTGACGCTGATGATCGGTGCCGTGGTCGTCGCCGCCGGATACGGGCTGGGCGTGGTGTTCCTGTCGCAGCTGTGGCAGCTGATCGTCGTCTCCAGCATCATCGGCGCCGGGATCGGCCTGGCCTACGGAGCGATGCCCGCGCTGATCATGGGTGCCGTGCCGGTGTCGGAGACCGCAGCCGCCAACAGCCTCAACACGCTGATGCGCTCCATCGGGACCTCGGTGTCCAGTGCGGTGGCCGGAGCCGTTCTGGCGCAGATGACCACCGACTTCGGGCCGATCACCGTGCCGTCGCAGGCGGGCTTCCAGGTGATCATGGGCATCGGCTGCCTCGCCGCCCTGGCGGCGCTGAGCATCGCGGCGTTCCTGCCCGGCAAGGACCGGCCCGTCGAGGCCGTTCTGGTCACCGCGCGTGCGGCGCGCTGAATTCGGTTGCGGGCGGTGGTTGAATCCTTCGGGGAACGCGGTGCGTCCGGCCGCGTCGAGAGTTGTGAGGAATGCGTGATGAGCGAGGCTGCGCCGCCGGTCCCCTTCGATCCGGAGCTGGAGGTCTTCCTGAAGGCCATGCCGGACACCGGGATGGGCTTCAAGTTGGAGGACGTTCCGAAGCTGCGGGAGATGTCGCGGCAGTTCACCACCGATGAGCAGCTCCAGGCCGACGGGTTCACCGTCGAGCACCGCGCCGTTCCCGGGCCGCAGGGTGCTCCCGAGGTGCCGTTGGTGATCGTGCGCCCGGCGGAGGCGACCGGTCCGCTGCCGGTCGTCTACTCGATCCACGGCGGCGGCATGATCATGGGAGATCACCGGCAGGCCCTCGACGTCATGGCCACCGAGTGGGGCCGCGAGCTGGGCTGCGCGATCGTGTCGGTGGACTACCGGGTGGCGCCGGAGAACCCGCACCCCGCGCCGGTGCAGGACTGCTACGCCGGGCTGAGCTGGATCGCCGAGCACGGCGCGGAGCACGGCTTCGACACCGAGCGGATCGTCATGACCGGCGGTAGCGCGGGCGGCGGACTGGCCGCCGGAGTGGCGCTGATGAGCCGGGACCTCGACGGGCCGAAGAGCATCGGACTGCTGCTGCAGGCCCCGATGCTCGACGACCGCAACGACACCCCGTCGGCGCACCAGATGCGCGGGCTGGGCATCTGGGACCAGCAGGCCAACGAGGTGGGCTGGACCGCGCTGCTCGGCGATTCCCGCGGCGGGGACGACGTCTCGCCCTACGCGGCTCCCGCACGCGCCGAGGACCTGTCCGGGCTGCCGCCGGTGTTCATCGACGTCGGATCCGCGGAGACCTTCCGCGATGAGGACGTCGCCTTCGCCACCCGCATCTGGCAGGCCGGCGGGGTGGCCGAATTGCACGTCTGGCCAGGTGGTTTCCACGGATTCCGGATGTTCCCCGGTGCGCAGCTGAGCAAGTCCGCCGCCGAGGCCCGGACCGCGTGGCTGCGGCGCATCGTCAACGGCTGAGCCGGGACGGGCAGTTCTGGTCCGAACTGACCGGACACATCGGACATCGATCATGGACGGTTCGGACCACAACCGCCCACGGGCTCATACCGCGGCCGAACGCCAGCCAGGGCGGTAGCTCTCCCGGACGACCTTCGAGTAGGGCGCCGGGCTGACGACGGCGCGGACCGAGAACTGCTCGTGGGGTTGCACGGTGGCCTTGCGCGTGCCGCCGTCCGGCTCGCCCCACACCACCCGCACCTCCGCGCCCAGCGGAACGTCCGGTGCGACCGTGGCCAGGGACAGCCCCGTGCGTTCGTTGGCGCTGAGCCCGGTGAACAGCGACAGGCCCACCGCGTTGCCGTCGGCGTCCAGGACCGCGTCGAAGTTGGACGAACCGTAGTTGGCGTTGGGCAGGTCGAAGAACTGGTACCGCGGCCCGTCGGGCTGCGCCGGGTTCGCCAGCAGCTCGCCCAGGTCCTGGGCGTTCCAGGCCAGCGTCACCTTGCGCCGCTGGGTGGCCGGATCGATGCGTTCCAACGCGTCCCGGCCCACGAAGTCGTGGTCGAACTTCACGAACGAGCCGTATCCCAGCTCCCACGGGTTGAGGTAGTAGTCCTCGATGTCGTCGGAGACGAAGCTGCCCGCCAGCGCGTTGGTGGCCTCGTAGCTGTCGGCGCCGAGCCATTCGCGGTAGTCGCGCAGCTCCTCACCGGTGTAGATCGCGGGCAGCGGTGAGGGGATCCAGCCCGACTCCAGGGTGTTGCACGCGTACGCGCGGGACCCGGTCTGCTCGATGCCGAACTCCCGACCGGCTTCCAGGATCGCGTCGCGCACCCGGTCCCGGCTCTCGTAGGGTCCCCAGAGCTCCAGGCCCGGCGCACCCGCCATGCCGTGGCGCAACGTGCGGACCTGCTCGCCGGCGACGTTCATCGTCCCCATGCGGAAGAACCGCAGCTGCTCGACGGGCCCGCCGTTGACCTTCTCGATGATCTTCCACGCGTTCGGGCCCTGGATCTGGTAGCGCCACACGTCCCGCCGCACGGGGTTGCCGTAGGGCCGCGACGGTGAGCGCTGGTCCAGCCGGACGTCGACGGCATAACCCGAGCGACCCCGGTAGATCAGGTAGTTGGCGACCGGGGCGCGGCCCACGAAGACGAACGCCTCCTCGGCCAGCCGGAACAGGATGCCGTCGCCGATGACCCCGCCCTGCGGGGAGACCGGGACGTACTGCTTGGCGGAATCGACCGGGAAGTTCGCGGTGGAGTTGATCCCGTTGTCGGAGAACAACTTCAGCGCATCCGGACCCGACACCCACAGGTTCACCATGTGGTGCGTCTGGTCGAACAGCACCGCCGTCTGGCGCCAGGCGATGACCTCGCGCCGCCAGTTGCTGAACTCCGCCGGGACCACCGGGTAGATGTAGGCCCCGAGCTGTGAGTTCCGGAGCAGATCGACCGCGTTACCGGCCTGGTCCAGCACTTCCTGCAGGTTCTTCGCGCTCATCGTCCACCCGTCCCTCGCGTGATCCTGGTCCGGCTCACGCTACGCAGCGGCAAACGCGTTGCGACACAGCGCAATTGCGGCTGCGAACCGGGCTGAACCGGGCACCCCGGGTGCGTCGGATGACGTACTCGCCGTTGTCCCGGGCGGGATCTCAGGTGCCGGGGCGGACATTTGTCGCGCCCGAAACGGCATCCGCGCCCGGCGATCGACGCCTCGGGTTCGGCTGTACTGGGTGCTCGCGCGTCGCGAGAACGCCCGCACCCCACGTGCCTTCACAGGGAGCCCGCCATGACCACTCAGCAGGAGATCGCCGGCCCCCGGTCCGGTCTCGCCGCACTGGTGCGCAACATCAGCTACGAGGTGATGCCGTTCAAGAGCACCGAGCAGGCCGTCGTGGAATCCGTGCCGAGCTCGGTGCCGCTGACCGTCACCGCGACCGAGGCCAAGGGCATCGACGCCACCCTCGGCCTCGCCGAACGACTGCTGGCGCGCGGCTACCGAGTCGCCCCGCACCTGCCCGCGCGGCAGTTCGTCGACCGCGGGCACGTCTCCGACGTGCTGGACCGGTTGACCGCGGCCGGCGCCGACTCCGCCTTCGTCATCGGCGGCGACGCGCCGCGACCGGCGGGGAAGTTCCCCGACGCGCACTCGTTGTTGGAGGTCATGGCTGAGATCGGCCACCCGTTCTCCGAGGTCGGCATCGGCGGCTACCCGGAAGGGCACGGCAGCATCCCGCGACCGGTGATCGACGAAGCGCTGCGGCGGAAGACGCCGCTGGCCACCCGGGTCATCACCCAGATCTGCTTCGACGCCGCCACCACCCGCGACTGGGCGAGCGAGGTCGACCTGCCGGTCGCGGTGGGCATGCCGGGGCCGGTGAGCAGGCAGAAGCTGGTGCGCATCTCGGCGGGGATCGGACTCGGTCGGTCGGCGCGCTTCCTGCAGAAGCAGCAGGGGCTGCTGTGGCGGCTCCTGCTGCCCGGCCGCTACGACCCGACCCGCCTGGCCAGGCGGCTGGGCGCGGTGGCGCCCGGGACGAAACTGCGCGGGCTGCACATCTTCACCTTCAACGAGCTGGCCGGAACCGAGCGGTGGCGGCGACGCCTGCTCGACTCGCTCGCGGAGGGGGAAGCGCGCTGATGGACGGCGGTTTCGACTACGGCAGGCTGATCGTGCGCGGTGCCGACCGTCCGGGCATCGTGGCCAGCGTCTCCGGCGCGCTCACCGAGCACGGCGCCAACATCCTCGCCCTCGACCAGTCCTCCAGCGATCCCGAAGGCGGGAGGTTCTTCCAGCGCACCGTGTTCCAGCTGCCCGAGCTGGCGTCGCGGATCGACGAGCTCAACGCGTCGCTGGAGACCCGGCTCGGCGAGGAGCTGGGCCTGGACTTCCGGCTGGTGCAGGTGCGGCGGCGCAAGCGCGTCGGGCTCTTCGTGTCCCGAGCCGACCACTGCCTGCTCGACCTGCTGTGGCGGCAGCGTCGCGGCGAGATCGACATGACCGTCCCGATGGTGCTGTCCAACCACCCCGACCTGGGTGATGACGTTCGGCGGTTCGGCATCCCGTTCTTCCACGTGCCGGTCCCGCGCGAGGCCAAGGCGGCGGCGGAGAAGGAGCAGCTGAACCTGCTCGAGGGCAACGTGGACCTGCTCGTGCTGGCCCGCTACATGCAGGTCCTCTCGGGGGACTTCCTGGCCGAGCTGGGGACGCCGGTGATCAACATCCACCACTCGTTCCTGCCGGCGTTCACCGGCGCCAATCCGCACCAGCGGGCCAAGGAGAGAGGGGTGAAGCTCATCGGCGCCACCGCCCACTACGTCACCGAGCAGCTCGACGAAGGACCGATCATCGAGCAGGACGTCATCAGGGTCTCCCACCGCGACTCGGCGCAGGACCTCCGCCGCAAGGGCGCCGACGTCGAACGCCAAGTCCTCTCCCGCGCGGTCGCCTGGCACTGCGACGACCGAGTCCTCCAAGACGGCGCCACGACGGTCGTCTTCTAGCTGACCGCCCCGCTCGCCGGGCGAGGGGATTCGAATTTCGCGCGAAATTCGAGGAACCCGCGTCAGGATGGGCGCTGCGGAGCGTGCTGGCCCTCGTGCGTCGTCACGCTGCCGGGCGAAGGATTCGAACTTCGCGCGAAATTCGACCTGGAACTTCGGATGTCGAATTTCGCGCGAAATTCGAACGGCCCTCCGTTCAGTCGCCCGCTCGGGCGGTGGCCGCGGAGATGGGCTCGCCGCGGGGCGGGATGGCGTCGGCCTCGGCGGGATCGACCGCGGTGACCGAGCCGTCCGCCGTGGCCTCGGCGATGGCGTGCATGGAGGCCAGCGCCGAGGTGATCTGGAACTGCTCGTGCTCCGGACCCATGTCGCTGAGCTCGATGAGCACGCTGCCGCTGCCCAGCAGGCCGTAGGCGTTGCGGGCGATCCCCTGGTAATCGCCGCCCGGGTACTGGGAGACGTTGGCACCACCGGCGTCCATCGCCGACCGCGCGATCACCGAGACCTGCTTGGCCAGGGTCAGCGGTTCTTCGGCGACGCCCGGAGTCGTCGGCCACATCAACGACGCGGTGATCTCACGTCCGTCGCCGCCGACGTAGCGGCCCTGCATGTGGTAGTCGACCGTGATGTGCGGCTTGAAGTCGTCGTGGTGCCGTTGAATCAGACCCGCCTCGGTCGCCGGGTTGTCCTCCGGTGCCACCGCGGGGTCGTGGTAGCGGTTGATGTCGTATCCCTTGCCCGCTTCGCCGAACTCCGGGTCGGCGTCCGGGTCGTAGTTGTAGCGCCAGTTGTGCTCGTGGCCGTCGGGATTGGCGCGCACCACCACGTCCACGGTCACCTGCTCGCGCAACCAGCGCTGGTGCTGATCGTTGCCGACGCCGACCTCGCGCAGGAATTCCAGGGCCGCAGGCGTTCCCAGCGGTTCGTCGCCGTGCTGCTGCGTGACGTAGAGGATGCGTTGCGGACCGTGCCCGACCCGCGCGCTCCACACCGGCCGCTGCTGGTTGCTGGCGCCGATCGGTGTCACCCGGACCTCGCCGTGGCTGCGGACCTGCAGGTCGAGCAGCTGCCGGGCCAGCTCTTCGGTGCTCGGCCGCGGGTCGATCTCGCGCGCCGCGCCCGCAGGAGCGACGAGCCCGAGCGCTGTCACCACGGCGATCAACGCCGACAACAGGGCAAGACGTATGGAATTCGACATGACGATGAAGTCTGCAAGCCCGGACCGGCACCCGCAAGATCCGCCTACAGGTCGCGTCGCATGCAGGCCCTCGGCCACGCGTCCAGTCCGGCCACCGCCTCGGCGGCCCGGATCTCCCGCAGACCCGGGGTGAGCTCGTCGTCGGTCAGGTACCGGAACCCGCAGCGCAGGTAGTAGGGCCCGTTCCAGGGGACCTCGATGAAGGTGGTCAGCGTCAGCGCGGGCAGACCTCGATCCCGCGCCCACGCGGCGAGGGTCTCGATGAGCCTGGAACCGATCCGCCGACCGGCGTGATCCGGACGCACGGAGACCTGCTCGACGTGCGCGCACCCGTCGACGACCGCGGCGATCAGGTACGCCACCGGAACGTCCTCGACGACCGCGACCCACGCCCGCCCGGCCTCCTGGAACTCCCGCAGCACCGCCGGCGACGGAGGTTCGTCGTAGGCCACCAGGTCCATCCCGAGGTCGGCGAACGGTCCGCCCGCGTCCCGCTCCACCTCCCGCAGGATCGGAAGGTCGTCCTCCCTGGCCAACCGGATCATCACAACACCTCCCGCACCAGCTTCGCAGCTCCCGCACCCGGGCTACCTGATTTCCGCGGAAATCAGGGCCGACGTCGTGTGCCGTGCCGTGCTCACCGAATCCGGCTCGCTGGTCGGTGTCGGCGCGGGGTGCCTCGTGGTGGCGGCCCTGCTCGGGATCAGGCGCGCCCGGTGAGGAACTCGTCCAGCTCTCCGCGCTGCGGTGCGGTGGCCGGGCCTCGGTGCTGGACCGACAGGGCGGCCGCCGCGTTGGCGCGCAGCGCGGCCGTGGGCAGGTCCGCGCCTTCGAGGAGCATCGCGGCGAGGACACCGCAGTGGGTGTCCCCGGCTCCGTTGGTGTCCACCGCCGTGACAGGGAAGCCCGGGATGCGTTGCGTCGCGCCGCCGACGGTGAGCAGGCAGCCCGACGGGCCGTCGCGCACGACCACCGCGGCCGAACCGCTCAGCCGACCGGCCAACTTCCCGGCCGCGCCTTCGGCCTCGGTCACGCCAGCGAGGACGCGGGCCTCATCGGCGTTGCAGCTGAGCACGTCCACGCTCGGCAGGACCGCGTCGAGCACCTCGGCGGGGATGTCGGCGACCAGCGGGCACGGATCGAGCAGCACCCGCGAACGGATCCCCGGCAGCCAGGCCAGCAGCGCTTCCCGGTTGGAGGGGTGCAGCAGGCTGTAGCCGCTGAGGTAGACGATGTCGGCCGCTTCGGTGCGCACCTGCGCCAGCTGCTCCGGCAGCAGCCGGCCCTCCGCGCCGACGCCGGTGACGAACGTGCGCTCACCGCCGGGTTCCACCAGCGCCACGCAGATCCCGTTGTCGGAGTCCGGCTGCTGCGGTTGGGCGGCCTCGATTCTCTCGGCGCGCAGCGCTTCTCGCGCCTGATCGGCGAAGCGCCCGGTGCCGTGCGCGCCCGCGTAGACCACCTCGGCGCCCGATCGAGCGGCGGCGGCCATCACGTTGAACCCGCCGCCCGGCAGCAGTTCGGTGCTCTCGGCGAGCACGTCACCGCCCGTCGGCGGCAGCGACGGCACCCGCATGACCAGGTCCAGCACGACCTGGCCGGTGTGCACGAGACGACCGGACATGAGGACGACCTCCCTACTGCACTGATGCTTTTCGGGCGCCGCCCAGCAGCGCGTAGGCACCGGCGGAGATCACGAAAGTGATCACCCAGCCCAGCCCGTTCTCGCCCAGCCAGGTCTCGGCGAGCAGACCGGTGAAGAAGTCGTTGCTGCTGAACAGGTATCCGACCACGATGGCCAGCGCCCACGCGAAGAACGCGCGCGGCTCGACCCCGCCCCGGTACCAGTAGGAGCTGGTGCTGCGCATGTCCATCAGCCCGGCCGGGTCGTAGGTCTTGCGGTGCAGCATGTCGGTCAGGAACACGCCCAGCCACGCGGTGATCGGGATGGCCAGCAGGCTGATGAAGGTGACGAACGGGTCGTAGAAGCTGTCGGCCACGAGCATGAAGTAGATCGAGCCGAGGAAGGTCACGACCACGTCCACGGCGACCGCATAGACCCGCTTGATGTTGATGCCCATGGTCAGCGTCGACAACCCCGCCGAGTACACCGACAGGTGGTTGGACAGCAGCAGTCCGCCGACCGCGGCGATCAGGTAGGGAACGGCCATCCAGGCGGGCAGCATCGCGCGGATCGCCGCCACCGGGTCGCCGGCCTCGGCCAGCGCCGGATCACCCGCCGAGAGCAGGGAACCCAGCGAGATCAGCAGGATCAGCGGGATACCGGCGCCCACGGCGGCCGAGGCGACCAGCGAACCGGCCCTGACGGCGGGGGACTGATACCGCGACATGTCCGCCGAGGCGTTCGCCCAGCCGATGCCGGTACCGGCGGCGATCGTGCCGATGCCCGCGATGACCACGCCGATCGGGGCGGGGGAGGCCGCGCCGACCGCGTGCCAGTCGATGGTGGCGATCAGGCTGATCGCCACCACGATGTTCAGCGCGCCGAAAACCCAGGTGGCCCAACGCTGCACGGCCACCAGGACCTTGTGGCCGAGGCCGGAGACCACCATCGTCAGCAGCTCGAAGACCGCGATGCAGATGATCGTCAGCACCGGCGTCGCCTTGGCATCGCCGGCGGTGCCGAACAGGATCGCGCACAGCGACAGCAGCGCGAACGCGGCCGTGGTGGTGTTGACGGTTTCCCAACCCAGGCGGGAGATCAGCGACACCACGGTCGGACCGGCGTTGCCGTGCACGCCGAAGACAGCGCGGGAGAGCGTCAAACCCGGTGCGCCGCCGCGGCGTCCGGCGATCGAGACCACGCCGACGATCGCGAACGAGCCGACCGAACCGATCACCGCGACGATCGCCGCCTGCCAGAAGGCCAGGCCTTCGGCGACGAGCGTCGCGCCCAGGGGTAAGCCCAGGATCGAGATGTTGGCGGCGAACCAGACCCAGAACAGCTGCATCGGATGGCCGGTGCGCTCCTCCTCCGGTACCGGCTCGATCCCGCGCGTCTCCAGGGCGCTTTCCGAGTTCTCGGTCGTGGCCTCGCGGACCATGCGATCTCCTTCGGCTACCGGAGTTCTTGTGATTGTGCGAGTTCGGTTTGCTCAGCGGTGCGGGTGGCGGAACCCGCACGGCGTTGCGGCTGTCCTCACCGGAGAACCGCTGAGAACGCGGTTCGGTCCCACATCTGAGAACAGCGGCTACCGCCGCACGCTGAACTGACTCCTCAGTTCGAGCAGACCGTCCACGGCCGGTTCCAGGTCGAGGGCGTTGACCTCGCGCACCTTGGTGAGCAGATCCACGGGGAAACCGGAAAGCCCGTGCTGCGCACCGAGGATCGCGCCGAGCACGGCGGCGATCGTGTCGGTGTCACCGCCGAGGCCCGCGGCCGTGGTCAGCGCCTCGACCGGTGTGTCGCCCAGCGCCTCGGCGAGGGCGAAGGCGGCGACCATCGACTCCTGGACGGCGACGGACGTTCCGATGACCTTGGAAACGGCGTAGGACAGAGTGGTTCGGTCCATGCCCCGAACCCAGCGACGAGCCCACCGGATTCGGCAGGCGATGTCGCCACCCGCGCACCACCAGCCCTTGCGGGCACCGAGCGCGGCGGCGTGTTCGCCCTGATCGAGCGCGGTGGACAGGTCTGCGCCGTCGATGCCCGCCGACACGGCGGCGGCCACGGCGGAAGCGCCTGCGATGCCGACGTTGGTGTTGTGCGTGAGCTTGCTGGCCGCCGCGACCGCCTCCACCAGCCCGCCGAGCTCAGGGGGAGTGGCGATGGCGACCGGGGTGATGCGCATGGCCGCGCCGTTGGTGGTGCCGCCGCGACCGGCCTCCTCCGGGTCGGTGCCGGATTCGAGCAGCTTCAGCGCGCGCTTGGTGGACGGCCCGAGCAGGTCGGCCAGTCCTCGCGCGACCATCCCGGCTTCCCAGTCCAGCAGCGCCTTTCCGAAGACCATCGGGTCGATCGTGCCGGAGCCGCCGATGAGCAGGTCGGCGACCAGCACGGCCTGCTCGGTGTCGTCGGTGATGGTGCCCGCGGGCAGGTTCGGTGAGATCGGCTGCTCGGCGACGGCGTCGCGCAGCGATCGGATGAAGCCGTAGTGGGTGACGATGTCCTCGCGGGACATCGATTGCGTCGGCATGCCCAGGGCATCGCCGATCGCCAGTCCGTAGAAAGCGCCGAGCGCGCGGTCGCGTGTGCTCATGGGCGGCCAAACGTCAGGTGGAACTGGAATCGGTTCGGGTCGAGCAGGCTGGTGACCTGCTCGACGAGCTGGCCGTCGGCGGTGACGTTGGTGCGCACCGCCTGCAGGAACAGCTCGCCCTCGGGGCGTTCGAGCAGCGCGGCCATCCGGGCGGACAGCGCGTGGGTGCCGATGCGCTGGTCGCCGGCACCGGCGACCAGCCCGGCCGAGAGCAGGGTGGTTGTTATGGAGCCTTCGAGCAGCCCCTTCTCGGGCAGCTCGCGCAGTTCTCCGACCGCCGGGATCAGGGACGTCTCCACCGACACCGGCCCGACGGCCCGGTCCCGGCGCAGGCGGCGTATGGCGATGAACTCGTCGACTCCGAAGCGCTCGGTGAGCTCGGCGTCGGTGGTGAGCTCGATGCCCAGCAGTTCGGTGCTGATGTCGAACCCGGAGTCGGCGAGCGCGGTGGCCCACCCGACCGTCTGGTCGAGCGTGACTCCGTCGAAGGTGACGAAGGAGCCGACGCCGCTGCGGGTGGCGATGAGCTCCTGGCGTTGCAACTCGGACAGGGCGCTGCGCACGGTACCGCGGCTGACCTGGTACTTCTCCGCGATCTGGTTCTCGCCCGGCAACTGCTCGCCGCGCGCGAGCCGCCCTGAGCGGATCTGCTCGGTGAGCTCGGCGATCAACCGGTCACGTTTCCCGAAGGGAACCTGTCCAGTCCTGTTCATTCCTGTACAGTAAGGCTACTGCCCGGTAGGCACAACATATGCCACGCTGACGGAGTAGTGGTCCCGTTTCGGGAAGCCCGTTGCGCGAGTTCGGGATCAGCCGTCGGATCGGGGGCACCAGCCCCCCTTGGTGGAGCCGTAGCGCCAGCGCGTGTCGGGCGGCAGGTGCTCGCCGTGCAGCACCCAGCCGTCCTCCTGCCGCGACCAGTGCAGGATCTGCTCCTCCCACGGGCGGCACATCAACTGCCTGCGCTCCTCGGCCTCGCGGCACACCTCCCAGGTGTGCACCGCGCCCTTCCACAGGCGGCCAAGCCTCGACACATCTGCAGATGGTGCGACCGCCCACCGACATGCGAAAGGGCCACGCCGGAGGATCTGGCCTCATCGGCGTGGCCCGTTCGAGCGATTCGCTACAGCGTCTCGACCGTGTTCGGGTACAGCTCCTCGATGGCCTCGACGTGGTTGTCGGCCACGGCCTTCCGCTTGATCTTCAGGCTCGGGGTGACCTCGTTGTGCTCGATGGTCAGCTCGCGCGGCAGGATCGCGAACTTCTTGATCGTCTCGTGCCGGTTCAGCGTCGCGTTGAGGTCCTCGACCGCGGCGGCCACCATCTCGTGAGCCTTGGGATGCGCGGCCAGCTCCTCGTAGGACAGCTCGCCGAGGTCGTTGGCCTGCGCCCACTCGACGATCGACTCTTCGTCGAGGGTCACCAGCGCGGCGCAGTAGGGCCGCTTGTCGCCGAAGACCACCACGTTGCTGACGTAGGGGCACAGCGCCTTGAACTTGCCCTCCACCGACTGCGGCGCCACGTACTTGCCGCCGGAGGTCTTGATCAGGTCCTTCTTGCGGTCGGTGATGCGCAGCCGGCCCTGCTCGTCGAGCTCGCCGATGTCACCGGTGTGGAACCAGCCCTCGCCCGTGAGCACCTCGGCGGTCGCCTCCGGCATGTTGTGGTAACCGAGCATCACACCGCCACCGCGCAGCAGCACCTCGCCGTCCTCGGCGATGCGGACCTCGGTGCCGGGCAGCGGCTGGCCCACCGTGCCGATGCGGAAGTCGTTGGTGCGGTTGACGAAACTGGCCGCGGTGGTCTCGGTCAGCCCGTAGCCCTCGGCGATCAGCACGCCCGCGGCGTGGAAGAAGCGCGCGATGTCCGGTGCCAGCGCGGCGCTGCCCGAGATGAAGAACCGCAGCCTGCCGCCGAACTTCTCGCGCAGCTTGGAGAACACGAGCTTGTCGGCGACCGCGTACTGGACCTTCAGCCCCAGGCCGGGCTGCTGCCCGCTCTGCTGGAGCCGGGAGATCTCCAGGCCCACGGCGCAGGCCCAGCGGAAGATCTTGTACTTGAGCTCGCCGCCCTCCTTGGCCTGCACGACGACCTTGTTGTAGATCTTCTCGAAGATCCGCGGCGCACCGGCCACGAACGTCGGACGCACCTCGCCGAGGTTGTCCACGATCTTGTCGATCCGGCCGTCCACCGCGGTCAGGTATCCGGTGCGGATCTGGCCGACCTGCAGGACCTTGCCGAACACGTGCGACAGCGGCAGCCACAGGTACTGCACGTCCTCGGCGGTCATCTCGCCGGTGGCGTGCATCGCCTCGGCGACGTAGACCCAGTTCGACTGGGCGAGCCGCACGCCCTTGGGGTTGCCGGTGGTGCCGGAGGTGTAGATGAGCGTCGCCAGGTCGTCGATGCCGACCGCCTCGACGAGCTGGTCGAACAGCTCCGGCTCGGCCTCGTGCTCGGCGCGGCCCTGGGCCTCCAGGTCGGCCAGGCTCAGCACCCAGTCGCCGTCGGCGGTGCCGTCGAAGGTGATGACGCGGGTCAGCTCGGGCAGGTTCTCCCGCTGCTCGCGCAGCTTGGCGATCTGCTCGTCGTCCTCGGCGAAGACGATCGTCGAACCGGAATCGGAGATGATGTAGGCGCAGCCCTCGGCCGTGGTCGTGGGGTAGATCGTCGTGGTGGCGCCACCGGCGCACATCACGCCCATGTCGGCGAGGATCCAGTCGATCCGCGTGCCGGCCAGGATCCCGCACCGCTGCTGCGACCCCAGGCCGATCGCGTGCAGCCCCAGCGCGATCGCTCGCGCCCTTTCCCAGGTCTGCGACCAGGTCAGCGAGCGCCACTGCTCGTCTTCCGGGTAGCGGAACGCCTCGTTGTCGCCCGACCGCTGGACGCGGTCGCGCAGCATGTCGGGAACCGAGCGGAATTCTGAGGAGATCGCGGCAGGCATGGGCGGGAACGTAATCGAGGTCACGCACCCGCGCAATGAGGATCGGACAAATCGGGAGAGGTCGTTCCGATCTGTTACCGACGAGTTGCCTTGCGGGGCGAACTCGCAGGTCGGTGCCTCCCGGGTGGTCTCCGACCGCACCGGAGGCGGACCCGGGTTCGGCGGGCCCGCCAGGTGCGGATCGGGTCGGTGGATCATGGACTGGCCCCCGCGTTCCCGGCGAGGAGGACGAGGGCGAGAACCGACAGCACGGTGAACACGGCCGCGGGCGGGCCGAGCACCGACCGGGCGATGGTCGCCAGTCCGGACATCGCCCGGGCCAGCACCACCGCCGCCGCGAACAACGCGACCAGGATGCCGAACAGCATTCCTTGCAGGACGGACGAAACGGTGTCAGGGGTGACGACCTGTGGGTCGTTTGCCGCCAGCACCTCCGGGAGTATCGTGAACATGCGAGCTCCCTTCACGGGTGTTTCCCGTTGTGAGGGTGATCGTGAGTGCGCGCAGCGCCCCCGGTCGTGGCCAAACGATTTCCGGGGGCGTTCGCATGTCCGGCCGACGATCCGCCGGCCGCGCCTCTGATGGTGATCCGAGACGCCCAGCGCCTCTGCCGCGGTGAAATTTCACTTCTCCGTTGAAGTTCTTCGCCGCCAGGTGAAACGCTCCGCCTTCAGTATGCGATCACCTCAACAGACCGTCAATGTCTTTGCTGGGCAACGACTTGCCGTTATGCACCCGAGGTGTCAGTATCTGCTGGTCTTCAGTGGTTCAGTGAAGTTTGGTGAAATTATCCGAACGGAGTGAAGGAGA
This sequence comes from Saccharopolyspora sp. NPDC049357, assembly GCF_040677225.1. Lineage (NCBI taxonomy): Bacteria > Bacillati > Actinomycetota > Actinomycetes > Pseudonocardiales > Pseudonocardiaceae > Saccharopolyspora > Saccharopolyspora sp. NPDC049357. The sequence continues at coordinate 16,816 of NZ_JBFAQJ010000060.1, forward strand.
CGGCGCGATGGCCCGTCCCGGGAACCAGGGCGGAACCGGACGGCTCGGCTCGCGGCTGCGCGAGCTGCGCGAATCCCGCGGTATGACGCAACTTCGGCTGGGGCGGTCCCTCGGCGTCGCGGTGTCGAGCATTTCCTCCTGGGAGAGCGGCGCGAAACTACCTCCGCTCACCCGATTGGCCGATTACGCGACGTTCTTCGCCGCCGATGCCACCACCGGCGGGGTCCCGCCGGAGAACCAGCTCACCGGCGAGCAGCGCGAAGAGCGCCTGCGGCTCAAGCAGGAGCTCGACCGGCTGCGGACGACGCTGGACGAGGTGCGCGGTCCCGCGGAAGCCGAAGCGGGCCAGGACTTCTGGCACTTCCCCGACGGGGGGCCGGTCCTCATCGTCACCGGCGGGCTCAGCGAGAAGCACTGGTCGCCGCTGGGCACTCCCAGCGAGCCGAACTTCCTGTCGCTGGCCCGCTGCGCGGACCTCGACGCCGCGGTGGAGCTGTTCGGGACGGTGCGCGCGGCCAACCCGCGTTCCGAGGTGGAGATCCGGCTCGAGAACCTCGGCGACGACGACCTGCGCGCCCACCTGGTGTTCCTGGGCAGCGGCGCGGCCAACCCGTGGGTGGAGTGGCTGACCGCCGAGTGGCCGGTCCGGCAGGTCCCCGACGAGGACGTCCCCGACGGTTCGGTGTTCGAAATCGACGGCGAGCACAGGCTCAAACCCGGCTTCCGAGGCGATCAGCTCGTCGAGGACGTCGGAATGCTCGCCCGGATCCCGAACCCGAACAACATTCGCCGCACGCTGACCTTCTGCAGCGGCGTGTTCACCAGGGGAGGGTTCGGCGCGGTGCGCTGCCTGACCGATCCGCAGGCCAAGGACCGCAACCTCGCCTACCTCCACGACGAGGTCGAGGACCTCGACCGCTTCGGGGTGCTGATGCGGGTTCCGGTGATGCGGCACGTGACCGGCACACCCGACCTGCAGAACCCGGCGAACCGGCTCTACGAGTGGCGACCGAAGACCTGATCACGAGGAGGCGGCGATGGTGAGTGCGCAGCGGTCCGGTCTCGGCGCACGGCTGCGGCAACTGCGCCAGGGGCACGGCCTGACCCAGGGGAAGTTGGCGCGGGTCCTCGGCGTGGCGGTCTCCAGCGTCTCGCAGTGGGAAGGCGGGGTGAAGGTGCCGCCGCCGCCCCGGCTCGGCGACTACGCGACCTTCTTCGCGGCCGAGAACCCGGCGAGGAACGGGAAACTCCCCTCACCGGCCTCGCTCACCGAACAGGAGCGCCGGCTCCGCGCGAAGCTCAAGGAGGAGCTGGACGCGCTGCGGTCCCACGCGGAGGAGTCCACGTCGGCGCAGGGGTTCTCGGACTTCTGGCGGTTCCCCGACGGCGGCCCGGTGCGCATCCTCACCGGGCGCGTTCCCGCCCGGAACCTCTCGCCGCTGGCTTCGCCCGAGCGGCGCAACTACATCGGGATGTCCTCCTACGCCGACGGTGACTCGTTGATCGAGCTCTACGGGCACGTCCGCGCGCTGAACCCCGCGTCGGACGTGCGGTTCGACATCGCCCGCCGCATCGACCCGCACGACCTGCAGGCGCACCTGGTGCTGCTGGGAAGTCCGGCGATGAACCCGATGCGGCGTCAGGTGCGCTTCGGGCTGCCGGTGCGCCAGGTCGAGGTCGACGACCTCGGGCACGGGGAGGTCTTCGAGGTCGCCGAGGAATCCCGGCAGTACCGGCCGACGTTGCACGACGACCGGCTGATCGAGGACGTGGGCATGCTGGCGCGCTTCCCCAACCCCTACAACGTGCGGCGCAGCCTGACCTTGTGCAGCGGTGTGTTCACCCGGGGCGGGTTCGGCGCGGTCCGCTGCCTCACCGACCCCGAGCTGCGCGAGCGCAACCACGAGCGCCTCGAGCACCGGATCGCCGATCCGGACAACTTCGGGATGCTGATGCGCGTTCCGGTCGTGCGCAACGCGACCGCCACCCCGGACCTCAGCAACCCCGACACGTGGCTGCGAGCCTGGTCCCCCATCAAAACCTGAGAATTCCTCTGTGCACCGGGGTGACACTCTCCCGTGCTTCGGTGGGCGATTTGTCAGGGCCGCTGGTTACCGTCGTGGCAGTTCCCCGGCAGCTGAGGAGGAGTCATGGCGGAAGTGGATGCGGTGCAGCCCAACGGGACGCCCGCGTGGATCGATCTGGGGATCCCCGATCTCAATCGTGCGATGGACTTCTACGGCGCCGTTTTCGGGTGGGAGTTCGACGTGGGGCCCGAGGAGATGGGCCGCTACACGATGTGCCTGGTCCGGGGCAGGGAAGTCGCCGCGCTCATGCCCAACCACGACCTCGAGGCGACCGAGTTCTGGTGGAACGTCTACTTCGCCACCGATGACGTCGCCGGCACCGTGTCCAAGGCGGAGGCCGCCGACGGCCAGGTGATCACCCCGCCCATGGACGTGATGGACAAGGGGCGGATGGCGATCCTCAAGGACCCGGTAGGCGGGCAGTTCGGGCTCTGGCACGGCAACAAGCACATCGGATCCCGCCTCGTCAACGAGCCGAACACCTTGCTGCGCAACGATCTCGTCACCCCGGACCCGGGTCCGGCGCGGGAGTTCTACCCGAAGGTCTTCGGCTTCAGCCTGGACAGCGAGGGGCACCTCGGCGAAGGTGACTTCACGTTCCTGCGCCGACCCGACGGCCACGAGATCGGCGGCATCCTCGGCGACCCGTCCGCCACCGCTTCGTCCTGGGGCACGCTGTTCATGGTCGAGGACACCGACGCCACCGCACGACGAGCCACCGACGCGGGCGGCGTTGTCCAGCCCCCCTACGACATGGCCTACGGCCGCATCGCCGAGGTCAAGGACCCGTTCGGCACGCCCTTCACCATCGGTTCCGCCAAGGCCGGCTGACCGCTCCGTGATCGGGATCTCCTCCGGGTGTCGAACACGAGCTCAGAGCCGTGATGGGGACCCGGCCGGACGCCGCGCGGGGTTGTCTCGTGCCCGTGGATGGTTAGCCTGAGGGTGCTGGTGGTTCGTCCGGTCGAGCGGTGAGCGCGATCGGACGAGGCAAGAGGGAACCCGGTGCGAATCCGGGACTGCCCCGCAGCGGTGAGCGGGAACGACCGCCGTCATGAGCACTGGGCGTCACGCGTCCGGGAAGCGACGGCCAGTAGGTCCGGTCTTGATGCGCGAGGTTCCACCGGGACCTCCCCGAGGCCGGCTGCCCGCGAGTCCGAAGACCTGCCACCGGCGCGCGCACCGACGGTGCGCGCTGGTCCGAGGTCTCGCGGGAGGACCTGGCGGACGATCAGCGGGCGACGTGCGTCCGCTGGTCGGCGCGTGCCTGCCGCGAAGTCCTCGACCGACCACGTCGAGCTCGCGAGGAGAGAGCGTTGACCAGCAAGATCGGATCCACCGTACTCGGACATCCCCGGATCGGCCCGAACCGGGAGCTCAAGCGCGCCCTGGAGTCCTACTGGGCGGGCCGCAGCGGCGAGGCGGACCTGCGGGAGGTCGCGCGTCGGCTGCGGGAGGACACCTGGCGAGGTCTGGCCGAAGCAGGCCTCGACTCGGTGCCGGGCAACACGTTCTCCTACTACGACCACGTCCTGGACACCGCCGTCGCCTTCGGCGCCGTCCCGCGCCGCTACGCCGAGCTGGGCCTCGGCGCGTTGGACACCTACTTCGCGATGGCGCGCGGCACCGAGGCCGTGCCCCCGCTGGAGATGACGAAGTGGTTCGACACCAACTACCACTACCTGGTCCCCGAAATCGGCCCGGACACGAGCTTCTCGCTCACCGACCGCACCGCTGTCGAGCAGTTCCGGGAGGCGCGCAAGCTCGGGGTGGAGACCCGGCCGGTGCTGGTGGGGCCGCTGACGTTCCTGCTGCTGTCCAAACCGTCCGAAGAGGACTTCGACCCGCTGGACAAGCTCGCCGAACTCACCGACGCCTACGAGCAGCTGCTCGGCGAACTCCACCGGGCCGGTGCGCAGTGGGTGCAGCTCGACGAGCCCGCGCTGGCCGCCGACCGCACGCCGCAGGAGCTCGACGCGTTGCGCAACACCTACCGGCGCCTAGGCGACCTCGCCGAACGCCCCGCGATCCTCACCGCCTGCTACTTCGGCGATCCCGGTGACGCGCTCGGCGTGCTCGCCGCCGCGCCGATCGAGGGCATCGCGCTGGACCTGGTCACCGATCCGTCCGCTCAGGACCGAGTTGCCGCCACGCCCGGGTTGCGCGACAAGACTCTGGTCGCGGGGGTGATCGACGGCCGCAACATCTGGCGCGCCGACCTCGACCGGTGCATGACCGCGGCGGCGACGCTGCTCGGCTCGGCCGGCGAGGTGGGCATCGGCACGTCCTGCTCGCTGCTGCACGTGCCCTACGACGTCGACGCGGAGACCACGCTCGATCCGCAGGTCAAGCCGTGGCTGTCCTTCGCGGCGCAGAAGGTCCGCGAGGTCGTCACCCTCGGGCGGGCGCTGCGCGAAGGCCGCGACGTCGTCGAGAGCGAGCTCGTCGAGGCGCGAGCGGCGGTGGCCGACCGGGCCCGGGCGGAGCGGGTGCGCGACAACCGCGTTCGCGCGCGACTCGACGCGCTGCGCCCGCAGGACTCCCGGCGCACCGATTACGCGAAACGGGCAGAAGCGCAGCAGAAGTCGCTTCGCCTGCCGCCGCTGCCGACCACCACGATCGGATCGTTCCCGCAGACGACCGACGTCCGCAAGGCGCGGGCCGCGCTGCGCGCCGGGCGCATCGACGCGGCCACCTACCGGCAGCGGATGCGCGACGAGGTCGAACGCGTCATCGCGCTGCAGGAGGACATCGGCCTGGACGTGCTGGTGCACGGCGAGCCCGAGCGCAACGACATGGTGCAGTACTTCGCCGAGCAGCTCGACGGTTTCGCCGCCACCGACAACGGGTGGGTGCAGTCCTACGGCTCCCGGTGCGTGCGGCCACCGATCCTGTTCGGCGACGTGCGGCGTCCGGAACCGATGACGGTCGAGTGGGCCGCGCACGCGCAGCGGCTCACCGAGAAGCCGGTCAAGGGAATGCTGACGGGTCCGGTCACCATGCTGGCGTGGTCGTTCGTCCGCGACGACCAGCCGCAGGCCGACACCGCCCGGCAGGTCGCGCTCGCCATCCGCGACGAGGTCCGCGACCTGGAGGCGGCCGGGATCCGCGTGGTGCAGGTCGACGAGCCCGCGCTGCGCGAACTGCTGCCGCTGCGCGCCGAGCAGCGGCCGGCCTACCTGGAGTGGGCGGTGGAATCGTTCCGCCTGGCCACCTCCGGGATCGCCGAGGCGACCCAGATCCACACCCACCTGTGCTATTCGGAGTTCGGCGACGTCATCGACGCGATCGTGGCCCTCGACGCCGACGTGACCAGCATCGAGGCGGCCCGCTCCCGCATGGAGGTCCTCGCCGACCTCAACGAGGTCGGCTTCGACCGGGGCGTGGGGCCAGGTGTCTACGACATCCACTCACCCCGGGTGCCCGACGGGGAGGAGATGGGGGAGCTGCTGCGGGCCGCTCTCAAGGCAGTTCCGGCCGACCGGCTGTGGGTCAACCCGGACTGCGGTCTCAAGACCCGCGACTACCCGCAGGTGGAACCGGCGTTGCGCAACATGACCGAGGCGGCCCACCGCACCCGCCCCTGATCCAGCCGGGTCTCCGTCGCCGGCGGTCGCCGTTGTGACGGTGGTGCCGGCACCGGGCGGTTTTGGTCCGAACCTTCCACGATCGAAGTCCGCTTCGTCCGGTCAGTTCGGACCAAAACCGCCCCTCGGCGCTTCAGTCCCAGGTGAGCGCCGCGCCCGACTGGTACTCCGTGACCCTGGTCTCGAAGAAGTTCTTCTCCTTCTTCAGATCCATGGTCTCCGACATCCAGGGGAACGGGTTGTCGGTTTCCGGGAAGACCGGTTCCAGTCCGAGCTGTGCGCAGCGGCGGTTGGTGATGAACCGCATGTACTGCTCGCACACCTCGGAGTTCAGGCCGAGCATCCCGCGGGGCATGGTGTCCCGGCCGTAGGCGTTCTCCAGCTCGCACGCCTCGCGGAGCATCGTGCGCGCCTCCTGCTGGAACTCCGGGGTCCACAGGTGCGGGTTCTCCAGCTTGATCTGGTTGATGCAGTCGATGCCGAAGTTCAGGTGGATCGACTCGTCGCGCAGGATGTACTGGTACTGCTCGGCGATCCCGACCATCTTGTTCCGCCTGCCCAGCGACAGGATCTGCGCGAACCCGGTGTAGAACCACATGCCCTCGAAGATCACGTAGAACGCGATGAGGTCACGCAGGAACGCCTGATCGGCTTCCGGGGTGCCGGTCGCGAACTCCGGGTTCTCCAGGTTCTGGGTGTAGCGCAGCGCCCACGCGTCCTTGTCGGCGATCGACGGGATCTCCCGGTAGGCGTTGAACAACTCGCCCTCGTCGAGGCCGAGGCTCTCGCAGATGTACTGGAACGTGTGGGTGTGCACGGCCTCCTCGAACGCCTGCCGCAGCAGGTACTGCCGGCACTCCGGGTTGGTGAGGTGCCGGTAGACCGCGAGCACGATGTTGTTGGCCACCAACGACTCCGCGGTCGCGAAGAACCCGAGGTTGCGCTTGAGCATGGTGCGCTCGTCCTCGGTGAGCCCGTCGCGGGACTTCCACAGCGCGATGTCGGCCTGCATCGACACCTCGGTGGGCATCCAGTGGTTGTTGCAACCCGCGAGGTACTTGTCCCAGGCCCAGCCGTACTTCAGCGGCAGCAGCTGATTGACGTCCGCCCGGGAGTTGATCATCGCCTTCTCGGAGACGTCGACCCGCCCGCCGTCGCGGTCGATGGTGCCGAGTCCGGTGGTGGTGCTCATGAGCTCCTTCTCCTGGGGGATCACTGGCAGGCCTCGCAATCGGGGTCCTCGACCGAACAGGCGGCGGCGGGGACCGCGTTGAGCTTGCCGTCGGTACCGCGCAGCGTGGACTTCTCCACGTGGGTCGCGCTGGACGAGCGCAGGTAGTAGGTCGTCTTGAGGCCCTTGCGCCAGGCCAGCCGGTAGAGCTCGTCGAGCTTGCGCCCGCTGGGCGTGGCCAGGTACAGGTTCAGCGACTGCGCCTGGTCGATCCACTTCTGCCTGCGGGCCGCGGCCTCGACCAGCCAGTGCGGCTCGATCTCGAACGCGGTGGCGTAGCGGGCTTTGAGCTCGTCCGGGACGCGGTCGATCGGCCCGAGCGACCCGTCGTAGAACTTCAGGTCCGCCACCATCGCCTCGTCCCACAGCCCGGCCCGCTTGAGGTCGGCCACCAGGTGCGGGTTGACGACGGTGAAGTCGCCGGACATGTTCGACTTGACGAACAGGTTGCGGTACAGCGGCTCGATGGACTGGCCGACACCGCAGATGTTGGCGATGGTCGCGGTCGGCGCGATGGCCATCACGTTGGAGTTGCGCATCCCGTTGCCGCGAACCCGCTCCCGCAGCGAGGACCAGTCCAGCGTCGAGCTCCGGTTCAGATCCGCACTCCCGCGCGCTTCCTGAACGAACTCCTGGGAATCGATGGGCAGGATTCCCCGGCTCCACAGCGAGCCCTCGAACGAGGCGTAGCGCCCGCGCTCCTCGGCGAGTCGGCTGGACGCGTCGATGGCGTGGTAGCTGATCTCCTCCATGCTGCGGTCGGCGAACTCCACCGCGTCATCGGAGGACATCGGGATCCGCAGCTTCAGCAGGGCGTCGGAGAAGCCCATCAGCCCCAGCCCCACCGGCCGGTGCCGGCTGTTGGAGCGCTCGGCCTCGGGGATCGTGTAGAAGTTGATGTCGATGACGTTGTCCAGCATCCGCACGGCCGTGCGCACGGTCGCGGCGAGCCGGTCGCGGTCCAGGCCGTCGGCGGTGACGTGCCGGGCCAGGTTCACCGACCCCAGGTTGCACACCGCGACCTCGTCGGCGGCGGTGTTCAGGGTGATCTCGGTGCAGAGGTTCGACGAGTGCACCACACCGGTGTGCTGCTGCGGCGAGCGCAGGTTGCACGGGTCCTTGAAGGTGATCCACGGGTGCCCGGTCTCGAACAGCATGGTCAGCATCCGCCGCCACAGCTCCACCGCCCGGACCCGCCGGAACACGCGGATCTCGCCGCGATCGGCCGCGGCCTCGTAGGCCCGGTAGCGCTCGGCGAACGCCGAACCGTAGAGGTCGTGCAGGTCGGGCGTCTCGTCCGGGGAGAACAGCGTCCAGGACTCGTCGGCCTCGACGCGGCGCAGGAACTCGTCGGGCACCCAGTTCGCGGTGTTCATGTCGTGGGTGCGCCTGCGGTCGTCACCGGTGTTCTTGCGCAGGTCCAGGAACTCCTCGACATCGATGTGCCAGGTCTCCAGGTACGCGCACACCGCGCCCTTGCGCTTGCCGCCCTGGTTGACCGCGACCGCCGTGTCGTTGGCGATCTTCAGGAACGGGACCACGCCCTGGGACTCGCCGTTGGTGCCGTGGATGTGAGCGCCGATGCCGCGCACCGGGGTCCAGTCGTTGCCCAGCCCGCCGGAGTACTTGGCCAGCAGCGCGTTGTTCCGGTACGAGCTGAAGATCGACTGGAGGTCGTCGTCCACAGTGGTCAGGAAGCACGACGACAGCTGCGGGCGGGTGGTGCCGGAGTTGAACAGCGTCGGTGTGGAGCACATGAAGTCGAACGACGACAGCAGCCGGTAGAACTCGATGGCACGCGCATCGCGGTCGTCCTCGCGCAGCGCCAGGCCCATCGCCACCCGCATGAAGAACGCCTGCGGCAGCTCGAACCGGATGCCGTCGTGGTGCAGGAAGTACCGGTCGTAGAGCGTTTGCAGCCCCAGGAAGTCGAAGGCGAGATCGCGCTCGGCGTCCAGCGCCGCGCCCAGCCGGGACAGGTCGAAGCGGGCCAGCTCCGGGTCGAGCCGGCCCAGCTCGATGCCCCGCCGCACGTAGTCGGTGAAGTAGGACGCGTAGCGGTCGCGCATCTGCTCCTGGTCGGTCTGCTGCGGTGTACCAGCCAGGTGGCTCAGCGCTTCGCCGCGCAGCTTGTCCAGCAGCAGTCGAGCGGTGACCAGGGAGTAGTTCGGCTCGGACTCCACCAGCGTGCGCGCCGACATGATCAGCGCCTCGCCGAGTTCGGCGTCGCCGATGCCGGGGTAGACGTTGCGCTCGACCTCGGTGAGCACCGCCGACGGGTCCACGTCGGCGAGTCCCGCGCAGGACTGCTCGACCACAGTGGACACGCGGCCGCCGGTGAGCGGAATGGGTTCGGACAGTGCGGTGTCGGTCACCGGGACTCTCTCCTCGCGAGCTCGGAAGGCATGCCCGGAACCGGTGGCGACAGCACGCGAGGACGCGACGGAAGCGAAGACCATCGCATGTCCGCGTGGACCCTCCCGCGAGGTCCCGGACGGCGCGCACGGGCGTGCGCGCGCCGATGGCAGGTCTTCGGACTCACGGGCGTCCGGTCTCGGGGATTCGCAAGACCGGTCCTACTGGCCGTCGCTTCCCGGACGCGTGGCGTCCAGTGCGTGATGACGGCGGTCGTTCCCGTTCACCGCTGCGGGGCAGTCCCGGATTCGCACCGGGTTCCCTGTTGCCACACCGGACCCGCGCGGGCCCGGTGAACCACCAGCGAGCGACACTCTACATCTTGGGTCTGACTCTTCCACCAACACCAACATGGGCGTGTCGGAGGGAGAAATGAGTCACTTCCCGAACCACCTCGACAGGTGGGGGAGGAGGTCTCCCTGATCGTCCCCGACCCAGGCCACGTGACCGTCCGGGCGCAGCAGAACGGCGGGCGCGTCGAGATCCGCGCCGACGTCGACGACGTGATCGACCCGGTCGTCCCAGCCCTCGACCGAGAGCTCCCCGGTCCGGTCGAGCAGCAGTCCGCGTCCCGTTCGCGTCAGCTCGTAGAGGCGGCCTCGCTCCAGGTTGACATCGCGCATGCGCCTGCCGATCAGGTCGTGGTCCCCGCCGAAGTCGTAGCGCACGTCGAGCGCGATGATCTTCTCGGTCAGGTGCCGGTTGACCTCGTCGAAGTCCATCAGCTCCGACACCAGCCGCCGCACCGCCCGCGCGCCCGGCTCGGTGGACATCAGCTGCATCTGCGCGCGCGTGTTGTCCAGGACGGCGGCGGCCACCGGATGCCGTTCGTCCTGGTAGCTGTCGAGCAGGTCCGCCGGTGCCCACCCGGCGACCTCCGCGGCGAGCTTCCAACCGAGGTTGAACGCGTCCTGGAGACCGAGGTTCAGCCCCTGGCCCCCGACCGGAGGGTGGATGTGCGCGGCATCGCCTGCGAGCAGCACGCGGCCCGCGCGGTAGCGCTCGGCCTGCCGGGTCGCGTCGCCGATGCGGGCGAGGCGGCGAGGGGAGTGCGCGCCGAAGTCGGTGCCCGCGATCGCTTCGAGCCGGCCGGTGAGCTCCCCGAGCGTCGGCGGCGCCGAACGGTCCTCGGCCACACCGGCGGCCGGCACGACGACCCGGCACCACTCGCCGTCGAGAGGACCGACGCCGAAGCGCTTCTGGGTCTTGCGAACCTCGTTCGTCACGGCGGCCATGGTCTCCCGCGACGCGGTCATCTTCATCTCGCCGAGCAGCGTGTCCACCCTGGACGGCTCGCCGGGGAACCCGATGCCGCACAGCTTGCGCACGGTGCTGCGACCGCCGTCGCAGCCGACGAGGTAGCGCGCCCGCAACCGCGTGCCATCCGCGAGCTCGGCGGTCACCCCGTCCTCGTCCTGATCGAGTCCGACCAGGTCACAGCCCCGCCGGACCTCGACGTCGAGCTCGGCGGCCCGCTCGGCCAGCAGCCGTTCGGTCGTGGTCTGCGGGATGCCCAGCACGTAGCCGTGCGCGGTGTCCAAGCGCTCGGGCGCGGGCTTGGAGATGGCGGCGAAGAAACCGCCGAGCGGGTACTTCGTCCCCTCGGCCAGGAACCGCTCCAGCAGGCCCCGCTGGTCCAGGACCTCGATGCTGCGCACGTGCAGCCCCAACGCCCGCACGAAGTCCGTCGGCGCCGCGGCCTTGTCCAGCACGACCACGCCCACCCCGTGCAGCCGCAGCTCCGCCGCCAGCATCAGACCGGTCGGACCGGCACCGGCGACAACAACGTCGATCATCTCTCAACCCCCGGTCACACCGTGCGGCGAAGTCGGCATCTTCGCAGCTCACGGCTTCAGATCGGAGATTCTGCGGCATGCCAGGGGGCTTGCCGCAAGCCCCCTGGTGCGCTATACGTTGAGTACGGGGGAAACGACGCCGACGCGTCATCGGGCCTGGAACAGCTCCACCACGTTGCCCGAGGGGTCTCGCAGCAGGACCTGCTGACCGCCCGGACCGCTGATGACGTCATTGCGGAAATCAACACCTTCGGCGCGCAGCCGATCCACCTCGGCGGCGAGATCGTCGACCATGAGGTGGATCCGGTTCCACCCGCCGGGCCCGGGGATCGCGCCGTCCGGCATCGCCCGGCCCGCTGAGCTGGCCGGACCGCTCAGCAGAAGCCGGAGGTCACCCCTGATGACGTCGGCGAACGCCGGCGCGAAGTCGGTTCGGACGGTGAATCCCAGATGGCGCGCGTAGAACTCGACGGCCTTGTCGACGTCATCGACCATGTACCTGATGCTGACGAAATCACCGGCGTTGTCGGGCATGGCGTCCTCCCTCGTCGTCACATCCCGCGGATCGGTGGGTTCACAGTGATGAGCCCGGCCGGAGGGACGGTGTGACAGGTGGCGGAGGACGATCGGCTCGCTCAGCGGTTCGAGGAGCACCGAGGGCAGCTGCGCGCGGTGGCCTACCGGATGCTCGGGTCCGTGACCGACGCCGAGGACGCGGTGCAGAACGCCTGGCTGCGCCTCAGCCGAGCCGAGCCCGACGAGATAGCCAACCTCGGAGGCTGGCTGACCACCGTCGTCGCCCGCGAAGCGCTGCACCTGCTTCGGTCGCGTCGGCGTCGCCGCGAGGAGCTCGTCGACACCACCGCCACCCCGTTGCCGGACCCCGTGGTCTCCGCCCCGGAAGGGGAGGGGCCGGAGCAGCAGGCGCTGCTCGCCGACTCGGTCAGCCTCGCGCTGCTCGTGGTGCTGGAGTCGCTCAGCCCGGCCGAGCGGTTGGCCTTCGTGCTTCACGACATGTTCGACCTGCCCTTCGACGAGGTCGCGCGGCTGGTGGACCGAACCCCGGTGGCGGCCCGGCAGCTCGCGAGCCGCGCGCGGCGACGCGTCCGAGGCGCCGAGCCGCCCACCCCCGACCAGGACATCGGCAGGCAGCGCGAGGTGGTGGACGCGTTCTTCACCGCCGCGAACGCCGGGGACTTCGACGCGCTGGTGCGGTTGCTCGACCCCGACGTCGTCTTCCGCACCGACTACGGCGGCGAGCGGCCGCCCGCGGTGTACCGAGGGGCTGAGAAGATCGCCCGGCAGTCCCGCGCGAGTCGCGGTGCGGAGCTCCACCCGGTGCTCGTCAACGGCCTGCCCGGCGTGGTCGCCGCCCGGTCCGGCCGTCCGGTGTCGATCATGGCGTTCACCGTGGTGGACGGCCGCATCGTGGAGATCGACGGCATCCGCGACGCCGACCGCGTGAAGCGGCTGACGGCAGGAGTCGTCCGATTCCGCGAATGACCGCGCGAACCCGCAACCGCTAGAACACCTCTCGCTGAAGCCGCCGAACGATCTCGTCCAGGCTGAGACTCTCGGACACCGTTCGTTCCTCGATCAGTTCCAGCCGACCCGCCTGGCCGAACCACTCGCTCATCTCGGTGGCCCCGAACTCGGCCGATTTCGGTCGCGTCGCGTGCCGCCGCAAGGTCTCGGACCAGCTGATGTCGAAGTAGTAGAAGAAGCTCCGGCCCGCGTGGTCGTCGTGGAGGGACCGCAGCATCGCGCCGTAGCGGGCCGCCGGCATGATCCCTTCGAGGATCACGTGAAATCCGCGATCCAGCGCGAACCGCGCGGTGTTCGAGATCAACTCGATGTTCGCCCCACCAGGCCGATCGTGCTCACGCAGCAGGATCCGGCGCAGGTAGTCCTGCTCCACCAGGGCCACGCCGCGCCCGACCCGCCGACGCAATTCCCGCGCCGCAGAGGACTTCCCAGAACCGGAAGGCCCGCGAAGGACCACCAGTCGAGTGCCGTCGTCACCGGTCCTCATGAGCGCCCCCGCCCGTGCCCGACGCAGAACTCGTTGCTTCCCGGATCCGCCATCACCATGCCGGGACCGTACCGGCGATGCCCGACATGTCCGAGGTGCTCGGCTGGATCCGGATTTCAGTGGAAGTCGGGACGTTCCCGCGTCTCGGGGCGCGTGCGTTGGGGGATGATCGGGTGGTGGTTCATCGGACGGTGGTTGATGCTCACGTGATCATGGTGCGGGGTGGGCGAGTGCTGCTCAGCCGCAGGCGCGGGAGCTTCGGGGACGGGTTGTGGCACCTTCCCTCGGGGAAGGTCGATGCGGGGGAATCGCTGGTCCAGGCCGCGGTTCGGGAGGCGCGGGAGGAGGTCGGGGTCCGCATCGACGGGAACGATCTCCGGCACGTGCACACGCTGCACGCGACCGCGACCGGTGTCGAGCCGCGCCTCGGGGTGTTCTTCGAAGCCCTGGCCTGGCACGGCGAACCGGAGAACCGCGAGCCCGAGAAGTGTTACGAGCTGAGTTGGTTCGCGCTCGACGCGCTGCCCGGCGACATCATCGGCTACCCGGCCGCCGGCCTGCGCGGCTACCTCGAATCGCGTCCCTTCGGAACCCTCGGGTGGGACGGGTGAGTCACCGGGTGCTGCGGAAGTTGTCGGCTGGGACGTGGAGCGCTTCTCCCGTCGTGAAGGTGATCTCGACGGCGTCGGGCAGCCAGGTGACCTGGCCGACGGCCGGAGGTTCGGAGCCGAAGGCGAGCTCGACGGGGTAGTAGTAGGACGCGGCGTCGGGGCCCAGGCGGAGTTCGTAGCGGGTGTCGGTGACCGTGCGGAGCTCGACCAGGTGGAGGTCGCTGGACCACCGCGCACCCGAGTGCTCGTAGGTCACGCCCGCGTCCCCGGAGGTCTCGTGGTGCAGCACCTGTTCGTGCAGCGTGATCGACGGACCCACGAGGAGGATCGCGGCCAGCAGCGCGGCCGACACGGCCACGATCGAGAACGTCCTGCGCACCGGCGGAAGTATGCCCGTAGAGCAGGTAGGTGCCCAGCGGTACGTGCAGCAGTCCGGCGAGGGCCAGCGCGCCGACCCCGGGAACGGTGAACACGATGCCGCAC
>NZ_JBFAQJ010000061.1:0-30802 GCF_040677225.1 Saccharopolyspora sp. NPDC049357
GAAATTCGAGTCCGAACTCGGGCACTCGAATTTCGCGCGAAATTCGAACGGTCTCGGCCCTCAGGCGAGGCCGACCGCCCGCTGGGCGAAGTGGATCTCGGTCGCGACCTGGCGCAACGTCTCGGCGACGACCAGCGAGCCGTGGCCGGCGTCGTAGCGGTAGAACTCGAACGGGATCTCCCGCTCGCCCAGCCGGTCCAGGTAGTTGAGGATCTGCTGGATCGGGCAGCGCGGGTCGTTGTCCCCGGCCAGGACCAGGACCGGCGCGCGCACCTGGTCGATGTAGGTGATCGGCGAGGCCGTCTCGTAGACCTCCGGGATCTCCTCCGGGGAACCGCCGAACAGGGCGCGGTCGTAGGCGCGCAGCGGCTCCATCTCGTCGGCGAACGCCGAGACGTAGTCGGCCACCGGCACTCCGGCGACACCGCCCGCCCAGCGCTCCGGCTGCGTGCCCAGGGCGAGCAGCGTCAGGTAGCCGCCCCACGACGCGCCCGCGACGACGCTCAGGGCCGGGGTGGTCAGCCCGGACTTGATCGCCCAGTCGTGCACCAGCGCCACGTCTTCGAGCTCGGTCGTGCCCGGCCTGCCCTCGATGGCGTCCCGCCAGGCCGAGCCGTAGCCGGTGGAACCCCGGTAGTTGATCTCCACGACGGCGAACCCGGCGTCCAGCCAGGCCGCGCGGTAGGCGGAGAACCGGTCCTCGTCGGCCGCGTGCGGGCCGCCGTGCAGGCTGAACACCGTCGGGATGCGGCCGGCCTCGGCGCCCTCGGGCCGTGCGACCAGCGCGTGCACCGCGTCGTTCGGGCCGTGGGGGACCTCGACGAACACGTCGGTCACGGGTGCCGTGCCCGGCGGCCGTTCGCCGGGCGGGGTCAGCAGCACCCGGTCGTCGCCGGTGGCCGACACCGTGCGCACCAGCGACGGGGTCGCCGCCGACGACCACACGTACTCCACGGCGTGGTCCGGCCGCACCGAAGCGCCCGCGACGGTGCCGGGGGGAGTGGCGAGCTCGGTGAGCTCACCGGAGTCCAGGTCGTAGCGGTGCATGGTGGTGCGCGCGTGCTGGGTGTGCGCGATCAGCAGCGCTTCGCCGTCGGGGTACCAGTCGGCGGAGACCTCGCCGGGCAGGCCCAGTTCGATCTCGGTCTCGGTGTCGGTGACGACGTCCCAGATCAGCAGCTCTTCCTTGCCGCGGCGCTCGTGCAGCACCAGCAGCCTCGGGTCGCCGGTGACCGGCGCGAACTCCAGCGCGTCCAGCGACTTGCCGGGTCCGTCCCACTTCTCGGCGACCTCGGATCCGTCGGTGCGCAGCACCCGCAGCGCGGGGTGCCGGGAGTCGCCGTGCTCGGAGTGCGAGATGACGAGCATGGTCTCGTCCCAGGACATCGCCGACAGCCCGCCGTCCTGCTCGTGCTCGTAGAGCACCTCGGGCGCACCGCCGTCGCGCACCACCCACACGGTGACGCCGTCGTCGGTGGACATGCCGAGCCCGGTCACCGAGCTGCCCAGCTCCAGCCCGGCCGGGTAGCCGGGGTGGGTTCCGGGAACGGCGGGCTCGGGGTCACCGGCCTTGAACGGCTGGACCTTCCAGCTGCCGAACTCGTCGCCGTCGGTGTCGTCGAACCACCAGATCTCGCGGCCGTCGACCGACAGCGTCCCGTGGAAAGTCCCTTGTGGACGATCGGTGACCTGCCGGTGATCGTCGGAGTCGCGGTCCCAGGCGTAGATCTCCCAGGTGCCGCTGAAGTTCGACACGTACAGGCTGCGCTGCGGCGCGTCCCGGGCCCAGTCGGGCAGGGACACGCGCGGGGCGGTGAACCGCGTCCGCCACCGGGTCTCGCGTTCCGGATCGTCGAACAGCGCGCTGGGGATCTTCGCCTCGGGATAGGTGCTCACGTCCCCGATACTGCCCGATCGGCTCGCCGGGTGCGCGCACCCGGTCTCAGCGCTTCTTGCTGCGGGCCCGGTAGGCGGCGACGGCGTTGCGGTTGGCGCAGGCGGTGGTGCAGAAGCGGCGGGAGCGGTTGCGGGTGAGGTCGATGACCACGCCCTGGCAGTTCTCGTCGGCGCACAGCGACAGCCGGGACATCTCGTCGAGCCGCACGACGTCGACCATCGCCATCGCGACCTCCACGATCACCCGGCGGGCCAGCGGGGCGTCGGTGTCGATCGCGTGCAGGTGCCAGTCCTCGCCGCCGTGCCGCACGAGCTGGGGGAGTGCCCCGGCTTCGGCGAGCATGGCGTTGACCAGCTCCGCCGCCCGGTCGCGGTCGGTGGTGAGCAGGTCGCGCAGGACGGGTCGCAGCGCGCGGAGCTCGTTGAGCTCGGTCTCGTCGCGGTCGTGGCGCCCGGTGTAGCGGTGCTCGGCGAACCAGGCGTCGACGGCCTGCACGGTGGTCAGCGAGTCGGGGTCCTCCGCGCTGTTGACCAGTGCGACCGCAGCCTGCAGCGCCGCTTCCGTGTCATGGCCAAAAATCATGTTGACATATTACACCCTCGTCCATAGCGTCATTTGTCATGACACGGTTAGCAGATGACATCGCTGGTGTGCGCGCTACTTCGAGGCTCGGCAGCGGGCTGCTGCTCGCACTGCTCTCGGCGGCCTCGTTCGGCATGGCGGGTGCGTTGGCGCGCGGTCTGCTCGAAGCCGGGTGGAGCCCGGGCGCGGTGGTGCTGGTGCGGCTGAGCGTCGGCGCGCTGGCGCTGGCCCCGTTCGCGCTGATCGCGCTGCGCGGCAGGTGGTGGCTGCTGCGCGCGCAGCTCCGCCCGGTGCTGATCTACGGCGCGCTCGGCATGGCGGGCACGCAGTTCTGCTACTTCTCCGCGGTGAGCACGATGGACGTGGCTCCCGCGCTGCTCATCGAGTTCACGGCACCGGTGGCGATCGTGGGCTGGTTGTGGCTGCGACGAGGGCAGCGGCCGCGACCGCTGACGGTCCTGGGGGCGTGCTCGGCCATCGCCGGACTCGTGTTCGCGCTGGACCTGGCCTCGGGCGCGGACATCGCGTGGACGGGCGCGGCGTGGGCGTTCGCGGCGATGATCGGCAACGCCGCGTACTTCCTGATCTCGGGCGAGACCGACGGCGTCCTCCCGCCGATCACCCTCGCAGGCGCGGGCCTGGTCCTCTCGGCGGTCATCCTCGGGGTGCTGGGTGCGATCGGAATCCTCCCCATGCACGCGAATTTCGACTCGGCCGTCTACGCGATCGGCGAGACCCCCTGGTGGGCACCGCTCGTGGCGCTCGGCGTGATCGCCGCCGCCATCGCCTACACGACGGGCACGGCGGCCACGCGGCGTCTCGGGTCCCGCCTGGCCTCCTTCGTCGCCCTCATCGAGGTCGTCGCCAGCGCCCTGTTCGCCTGGCTGCTCCTCGACCAGCAGCCGGGCCCGGCGGTGATCGTCGGCGGCCTGCTGATCATCACCGGAGTCGTCCTCGTCCGCCTCGGAGACCGGGACGTGGCCTGATCACCGCCGCACCTCGCCACCCGCCGCAGGCAGCACCGCAGCGGTGCCCCTCCGATCTCATCGACGAACGGCTCGATCCCGCGTCCCGCGTCGTCGACGGTTCGCAGCTCCGCCAGAACTCCCTCTGCGATCGGCAGCACTCGAAGGTCCATGCCCCGATCGTCGTCGCCGGAGGCACCCGGATCCGGCGGGAATCGGCCATCGCAACGGCTCAGGGGTTGCGGCGGGCGATCGCCGTCGACAGCGCGGTGGCGAAGGCGCACCACGCCACGTAAGGCGCCAGGGCGGCCCCGGCTCGCGCATCGGCCCGCGCCGCCCGCGCGAGCAGGTCGACCGAGCTCGCGGTGAGCGCGGCGGCCTCCACCGCCGCCCACGAGGGACGCCGCGCGCCCCAGAAAACCCAGGTCCACCCGGCGTTGAGCAGCAGGTTCGCGGTCAGGGCAGGCGCGAAACCAGAACGCCGGGGGAGCTTGGACAGCGCGACCGCCGAGGACACGGCGATGTCGGCGTACAGCGCGGTCCACACCGGCCCGAACACCTGCGGAGGCGGCTGCCACCGGGGCTTGCGCAACTCGCGGAACCACACCCCATCAGCGTCCACCGCACTCGCCCCGACGACCGCAGTCGCCGCGACCGCAACCCCACTCCCGACCAACGCACGCCACCGCATCCAGCGATTGTCACCCCGCAACCACCAACCCGCCTCGCGCACGACCGGTCGCCGCTCGGTGACGGCGAGGTGCTGCTCCCGCGTGATCGCGACCGGCCGCAACACCACCCGGATCAAGCACGGCGACACCCCGACCTCCAGCTCTGCGGCATCTCGGCGACTGTCCGCACCAGGGGCTCCGGTTAGAGACGGGGGAGGGAGTTGTGCCGCAGGAGCGTTCGCAGGTCTGGTGGGGTGAGCGCTGGTGCGAAGAGCCAGCCTTGGTACGCGTCCACACCGAGGTCGTGCAATGCGCGGAACTGAGCCGGGGTCTCAACGCCCTCCGCGATGCAGAGGCGTCCTGTGGAGTGGCTCATGTCCAGGACGGCGCGTGCGATCGCGTGGTCCGAGGGATCGGTGTTGATGCCGGACACGAACCTCCGGTCGATTTTGATCAGGCTGACCGGCAGGGTCTTGAAGCCGATCAACGAGGAATAGCCAACGCCGAAGTCGTCCATGGCGAACCGGACGCCCCGCTCTGTCAGCTCGCGCATCGCGC
Organism: Saccharopolyspora sp. NPDC049357; assembly: GCF_040677225.1. Classification (NCBI taxonomy): domain Bacteria; kingdom Bacillati; phylum Actinomycetota; class Actinomycetes; order Pseudonocardiales; family Pseudonocardiaceae; genus Saccharopolyspora; species Saccharopolyspora sp. NPDC049357. The sequence goes on from NZ_JBFAQJ010000061.1 coordinate 4,674, forward strand.
GTTGGGTGCGCGGCGACAGATCGGTGCACGTGGTCTCGACGAGTTCGAGCACGAGTCGATCCGGCCGGATCCCGCTGTCCTCGATGATCTCGGTGACCTCGTCCGCGAAATCCGGTTGATCTGGGCGCAGAGCCGCGAGGTTGACCGTGACCGAGACCGACTCGGGCCAGGTCGCCGCCTCGCGCACGGCGGTGCGGATAACCCAGCGGTCCAGGTCGTGCAGCAGATCCCCCTTCTTCGCGGTGGGGAGGAACTCGCCCGGGGCCAGTTCGCGACCCAGGTGGTGCCAGCGGACGAGCGCTTCGGCGAACTGGACGGTGTCGGCGCTGTCGAAGATGGGCTGGTAGCGCAACGACAGTTCGTCGTTGCGGAGGGCGTCCCGCAGCTCGGCTTCGCGATGCAGGTGCGTGTTGGCGTCGTTCATCAAGGACTCATCGGCCAGGCAGATCTGCCCGGGACCGCTTCGCTTGGCCTCGAACAGCGCTGCGTCCGCGAAACGCAGGAGATCGTCGCCGTTGGAGCCAGGAGGCGAGCGGTCGCTCGCCGCAGCCCCGATCGAGGCGGTGATGCGGACATCGAGCCCGCCCTGCACGCGGACAGTGCTGCGCAGCAGGTGTGACACGTGAGTGGTCAATGCCTCCAAGTCCCCGACCGCCGCCACATCAGGGCAGACGACGAGGCACTTGTCGCCCGAGAGCCGAGCCACGGTGCAGCTCGCGGGTGCACTGCTCTGCAACTGCCGGGTCAAGGTCACGATCAGCTCGTCCCCGGCTTCGTGCCCCAGCGCGTGGTTGACCCTGGAGAAGCGGTTGATGTCGCAGCAGAGGACGGCGACGATCCGGGAGCCCGCGTCCTTCAACAGGTCCGTGAGAAGGTCGCGGGCCGCGATGCCGTCCGGCAGACCGGTCAGCGGATCGCGGCCGCTCGCCCTGTGGTGGGGGCCCTCGGGCGAGGACCGAGGACCGGATCCTGCTCTGAAGGGGTTGATCGGGCTTCGTCCGCCGGGGAGTGCATGGAAGCGCGGACCCGTCGCCTTGGTGGCGTTGGAACCGGACACGATTACCTCCCTCCTCCTCCACGCACCGATCAGTGCGCTCAACTGTGCGAACCGTCGTTCTGCACTGGACGATGCCTCGACTCGCGTGTCGCGAATAGAACGCACGTGCGCCTTGTCTAGGACGGTCTTGCTCTGTTTGGCAGCGTCCGGGAGGTCGCCAGGACCGATCAGCGATCGATTGCTCCCACGTCAACTTCTTCGCAGCTGAGCCGCGGAGAACGAGGCTGACAAGCAGTCCTGCGGCGGACTAGCCTGATGTATTGGTCCGTATGGAGTAATGCGATGTCAAATCTGATCACACCGGATGAAGTCCCGAACTGGGTCCCGGGTCAGCTGACGGTCCGCAACCCGGAGAAGGGGTGGTCGGGCCTTTCCGTGCGCGGCTACCGGTACAACGGCTCCGACGTCGAAGTCCCCGCAGTGCGGGACTTCGTGATCGTGGCCTACCGCGAAGGGCACACCGACATGCGTCGCCGGGTCGAGGGGCGTTGGTCCAGCGCCGACGTCGGGCCGGGGGACGTCTCACTGCTGACCCGAGCTGCCGATTCGAGGTGGGTGTGGTCGGAGGACCTCGACGTCCTGCTCGTGTTCCTCACCGAGCAGGAAGTCGTGGAGACGTGCCGGCAGATGTACGACCGGGACCTGTACGACGTCGAGGTCCGGGACGTGTTGCAGGCGAGCGACCCGGGCATCCACCGGACGGCGCTGCTCGCGGCTCGTGAGGCGGCTTCCGGTGCGGTCGGGAGCCAGTTGATGATCGACTCGCTGTCGTGTCAGCTCGCGGTGCAACTCCTGCGCAGCTACGCGCACATCCAGTTCCGGGAGGCCGGAGCGGGCGACCGCCTCACCTTCCAGCAGCTGCGCCTCGTGCGCGAGTACATCCGCGAGCACCTGAACGAAGACCTTTCCTTGCAGGACCTGGCAGGAGTGCTGGCGCTGAGCAAGTTCCACTTCGCCCGCCGCTTCCGCAACGCCACCGGCACGACACCGCACAGGTTCGTGTTCCAGGAACGCTTGGAACGCGCGCAGGAGCTCATGCGGGGAAGCGGGACGACGTTCGCGGAGATCGCCAGGGTGTGCGGGTTCGCGGATCAAAGCCACATGAATCGGCACTTCCGCAAGCGGTTCGGAACCACGCCCACCCGATACCGGCAGGAAGCAGCGGCCCAACCCAATTCCGCGCAGCGAAGGCTGCACAGGCCTTGACGTGAAGTTGTGGCGCGAAGAAGCGCGATTCCAAGACCTTCGCCCTGTCAGCGGCCGATCTGGGCGTAGAAAAAGGGCCTGGTCAGAAACTCTGACCAGGCCCTTCTCGTCGGGGTGGCGGGATTTGAACCCACGACCTCTTCGACCCGAACGAAGCGCGCTCCCAAGCTGCGCCACACCCCGATATCCAGCTCTGAGGCATCTCGGGTGCTCGCCTCAGCGCTGGATATAGCTTAGCGGATGCTCTCTCCCGCTCCGTAAGGGGTCCTGCTTTCGGCGTTCTCCCTGGTCATGGCCGGGTTTTCGGTTCGAGGCAGCAAGGTCAGCAGCGTCGCTTCCGGCGGGCACGCGAAGCGGACCGGGGCGTACGGCGAGGTGCCCAGGCCGGCCGAGACGTGCAGGTGCATCCGCTCGCCCCAGGTGGAGGCGCCGCGGGCGCGGGTGCGGTCGATGTCGCAGTTGGTCGTCAGGGCGCCGTAGCCCGGCACGCGCAGCTGGCCGCCGTGGGTGTGCCCGGCCATCACCAGGTCGTAGCCGTCCTCGGCGAAGCTGTCCAGCACCCGGGGCTCGGGCGAGTGGGTGATGCCGAGCTTGAGTCCCGCGTCCGCCGGGGGCCGGCCCGCGATCTCCTCGTAGCGATCCAGGTGCAGGTGCGGGTCGTCCAGGCCGGCGACGTGGATCTTCGTGCCGTTGACGTCGATGTCGTGGCGGCGGTGGGTGGCGTCGAGCCAGCCGTGCTCGGTCATCGCTGCGCGCAGGTCCCGCCACGGCAGCGGCTCGCCGTGGATGCGCTTGGTCTTCGCCGACGGGAGCAGGTAGCGGGCCGGGTTCTTCGGCTTCGGGCCGTAGTAGTCGTTGCTGCCGAAGATGAACACCCCGGGCTTGGACAGCAGTGGCCCCATCGCGCGCAGCGCCGCCGGGACCGCCTGCGGATGCGCCAGGTTGTCGCCGGTGTTGACCACGAAGTCGGGGTCGAGGTCGGCGAGCTCGGCGACCCACCGCTGCTTCGACCGCTGGTTCGGCATCATGTGCAGGTCAGAGATGTGCAGCACCCGCAGCGGGGGTGTGCCCTCGGCAAGGACCGGAACCGTGGCCTGGCGCAACGTCCAGTGCCGCCGTTCGATTGCCGCCGAGTAGGTGAGCGTCGCGGCGCCGACCGCGCCCGCGCTGAGCAGAATCCGCCCGAACTTGTTCACCCTCCCAAGCCTACGTCTCGACAGGGGTCGGCGGCCCGCCGCCCGCGTGCCTGGCGCGATAATCGGCGCATGGCAGAGCTCAAGGAAAAGCTGCGCGCGGACCTGTCCGCCGCGATGAAGCAACGCGACACCGCCGTCACCGGAGTCCTGCGCATGGCGCTGGCCGCCGTGGGCAAGGAGGAGGTGTCCGGCAAGCAGCAGCGGGAGCTCTCCGACGACGAGGTGCTCAAGGTGCTGTCCAAGGAGGCCAAGAAGCGCGACGAGGCGTCGGAGGCCTTCCGCTCGGCCGGTCGTGACGAGCAGGCCGACTCCGAAGCCTCCGAGGCCGAGATCCTGCGCCGCTACCTGCCCCAGCAGCTCTCCGACGACGAGCTGTCCTCATTGGTCACCGAGGCCATCGCCGAGGTCGAGGCCGAGTTGGGCGAGCGTCCGGGCATGAAGCAGATGGGCCAGGTCATGAAGGCCGCCAACGCCAAGGCCGCGGGCCGCGCCGAGGGCGGCAAGGTCGCCGGGATCGTCAAGGCCCAGCTCCAGGGCTGAGCCTCCGGTTCAGTCGTCGGAGGTGTTCTGGCGCCAGTAGGCGAGGGCGTAGAGGTGGCGGCGGTCCAGGCCGAGCTCGTGCTGGCAGTGGTCGCGCAGCCGGTGGACCGCCTCGGCCTCCGCGCCGACCCACACGTAGGGGTCCGGGCCCAGGTCGGTGTCGCGGACGGCGTCGAGGAGCAGGTCGCCCTGGCCCGCCGGGATGCCGTCGCGGTGGAGCCAGCGCCAGGTGACCTCGGCCGCCGAGTCGATCCGCTGCTCCTCGGATTCGTCGGCGACCTCGGCGAAGACACGGGCTCGCGCCCCGGCAGGCAGCTCTTCGAGGATCGCGGCGATCGCCGGAAGCGCCGTCTCGTCGCCGATCAGCACCAGCGGATCCGCGGCGGGATTCGGCTGGTAGGCCGGGCTGGGGCCGACCGTGACGATCTGGTCGCCCGGTTCGGCCTCCGACGCCCACTTGCTGCCCGGCCCGTCGTGGTCGTGGACCACGAAGTCGATCGCCAGCTCCCGGCGCTCGGCGTCGAAGCTGCGGACCGTGTAGGTGCGCTGCCGGGGCTGCTCGTCGCGGGGGAGGGCGAAGACCTCCTCGCGGGTGCGGCCCAGCGGCATCGGCTTGCCCGGTTGCGGCAGGCAGAGCTTGATCCGCTGGTCGCTGCCGTTGCTGACGAAGTCGGCCAGCTCGTCCCCGCCGAGGACCAGCCGCACCACGCGCGGCGTGATCCGCTCGGTCGACCGCACCTCCACCAGGCGGTAGCGGGACCGGGCACGTCGGGTGCTCGCCTGCGCTCTCGTCACGCAGGCGAGTTTACGAAAACCCGATTCGCCCGGTCACCGGCCCGGCGGTGAACCCGGTGGGCTGTCCGGCGGGAGCGCCGGTGGTGCCGGTGGCTGACCTGCGGCCGGAGGCGGCGGGGCCTCCGGCGGCGCCGGCCGGTCCGTCGACGGCGGCGGCACGTAACCGGTGCTCACCGACAGCGTCACCATCTCGCCCGGCAGCGCGAAGCCGCGCGGCGTCTGACTGGTCACCGTGCCCTTCTTGCGCGGGCTGTTCACCGAGCGCTCCGAGACCTTGTAACCGGCCTTCTCCAGGGTCTCCTTGGCGCGCTCGTTGGTCAGGCCGACCACGTTGGGCACGTGGAACTCGTCGCCGCCGTTCTCGTAGCGGTCGGTCGTCGGCGGCAGCGGAGCCACCGGCAGTCCCTCGTGCACCACATTCATCGCGTCGAACCAGGTCCGCGCGGGAACCTTGCCGCCGTAGATGTTGCCGCCGTTGGCACCGCAGAGCCGAGGCGGATCGCTGTCGCAGATGCCCTGCGGCGAAGTGCCGTCGCTGAAGGTCAGCACCGAACCGGCGTACTGCGGTGTCGCTCCGAGGAACCCGGCCGACTGGTGGGCCTCGGTGGTACCGGTCTTGGACGCCACTGGACGGCTCCAGCCCGCGCCGCTGGCCGCTGCGGCGGCCGTGCCGCCGCCGGTGTCGTCCTTGCTCATGCCGATGGCCAGCGCGTTGGCCATCTTCTCGTCGACGGCCTGCTCGCACGGGTCCTCGGTGATCGACACCGGGTTGCCGTTGCGGTCCTGGATCTGCTCGATCGGCGTCGGCGGGCACCAGGTGCCGCCGCTCATGATCGTCGCGCCGACGTTGCTCAGCTCCAGCGGACTCGCCGGGGCGAACCCGAGCGTGAACGCGCCGATGTTCTTCTGCTTGACGTCCTCGGCCTGGGACGGGCCACCGGAGCCGTTGGGCGTGACCGGGTTGCCCGCCGAGGTGTTGTGCAGCAGCGTCTGGCGCATGCCCAGCCGGGTCGCCATGTCCACCGTGGGAGCCAGCCCGACCCGCTCCTGCAACGCGACGAACGCGGTGTTCGGCGAGGTCGCCAGCGCCATCTGCAGCGTGCGCGGTCCCGGCGCCACGCCTTCGGCGTTGCCGACCGTGTAGGGCCGGGTGCCGTTCTTGTAGACCTGCGAGGTGTAGGACCCGGGCGACTGGATGGTGTTGTAGATCCCCATCCCCTTCTCCAGCGCCGCCGCTGCGGTGAACACCTTGTAGATCGACCCGGCTCCGAACTTCGCCACACCGCTGGGCAGCGCGTAGGAGGTCTGGCCCTTCGACGCGTCGATGCCGAAGTCGCGGTTGGCGACCAGCGCGCGCACCTTGTGCTTTTCCTTGCCGGGCTCGACGACGCTCATCACGTTCGCGATGCCCTTGGTCTCCTTCGGCACGCCGCGCTCGGCGGCGGCCTTGGCGGCGTCGGTGGCGCGCTTGTCCATCGACGTGTGGATCGTGTACCCGCCGGTCTTGAGCTGCTCCTCGGTGAACCCGGCGCGCTCCAGGTAGTCGATGACGTAGCGGCAGAAGAACCCGTCGGACGGGCCGGCTCCGACGCAGCCGTTGGGGATGTTCTGCAGCGGTGTGACCAGGCCGAGCGGTGCGTTGCGGGCCTCGTTGGCTGCTTCCGGGGTGATCCGACGCTGGTCCTCCATCGCCTTGATCACCAGGTTGCGCCGGTTGAGCGCCTCATCGGGGTTGCTCTCCGGGTTCAGCTTGCTGGGGCTGTTGACCATGCCCGCGAGCAGCGCCGCTTGAGCGATGGTCAGCTTGTCCGGCGTGGTGCCGAAGTAGGTGCGCGCGGCGGCGGAGATGCCGTAGGCCTGATTGCCGTAGGGGACGACGTTGAGGTAGCGGGCGAGGATCTGCTCCTTGCCGACCTGCTTGTCCACCTGCAGCGCGATGCGGATCTCCCGCAGCTTGCGGCCCGGGGTCTGCTCGATCGCCTTGGCCTGCTTGACCGGGTCGTCGGCGGCGACCACGTGCACCAGGTAGTTCTTCACGTACTGCTGGGTGAGGGTGGAACCGCCCTGCGCGATGTCGCCGGACATCTGGTTGGTCACGGCGGCGCGCATGGTTCCGGCCCAGTCCACGCCCTGGTGGTCGAAGAACCGCCGGTCCTCGATGGCCACGATCGCCGCCTTCATGGTGTCGGCGATCTGGTCCGGAGCGGCCGGTGTCCGATCTTGGTTGAACAGGTAGGCGATCGGCCTCCGATCCTTGTCTGTGATCGTCGTCACAAGCGGCGGTTCCTTGGTCATCATGTCCGTGGAAATGCTGTTTACGGCGTCTCCGGCACGGTTGGAGACCACTCCGAGTGACCCCGCAGCCGGGAAGAGCAACCCCGCAACCAACACGCCAGCCAGCACACACAGACCGAAAAGCTTCAACAAGCCGTCTCGGGCACGCACGCAGCCAGCCTAAATCGCACACGCGGTGTGACGGAGTGTCACGCCCCAACTCCAACCGATGTAGTGAGTGTGAAAGATAACGGGACGACAACCGTCGGTTGGTTGTGGAACCGCTGGGCTCTACAGTCCGTCTACGTCCAGCGACAGCACTGTTGCGGTTCGGCTCCCGACTTCCGAACCGCGGCATCCGGTGCCGGGGGGCTCCGGACGAAATACAGTCGCCGACGATCCAGTGAGGAGCTGGGGGAACTCTATGTTTGAGCAGGGGGACTGGCGGGTTAACGCCGCATGTCGAGACCAGAACCCGGATCAATTGTTCGTCCGCGGGGCTGAGCAGCGCAAAGCGCGAATGGTTTGTTTTGGCTGCCCAGTGCGGACGGAGTGCCTCAGCGAGGCGCTAGACAACAAGATCGAATTCGGTGTGTGGGGTGGAATGACCGAACGCGAACGCCGGGCGCTGCTGCGCCGTCGTCCGGATGTTCGTAACTGGCGCGAATTGCTTGAGGCGGCGCGTCAGGATTACTCCGATATCGCCGAGTTTCAGGTGAGCTGATCCCCGAGAAATGATCAGGCCGGGCGTGAACGTTGAAAACGTTAATGCCCGGCCTGATTTTTGGATTATTCCCCGGCGAGCCGTCGGCCGATCTCCCGCAGACCGGCCAGATCGTGCACATCGGACGGCAAGGCCGGGACACCGACGAGTGACACCTCCGGGTGCGCTCGGGTGAACCGTGCGAGCATCCGCTTCTCCCGGTCGGCGATCGCCACCCGGTCCGCGTGGACCCGCAGCACCGCCGCCGCCAGCGGAGCCGAACCGGCGGCCTCGATCTCGTCGGCCACCGCCGCGGCGCGGTTGCCAGCCAGCTCGGCGACCACCGGGTGCGTCCGGTTGGCGACCAGTCCGACCAGCGGCATCGACTCCCCGGCCAGCCGCTCCACGAAGTAGGACGCCTCCCGCAGCGCGTCCGGCTCCGGCGCGGCGACCACCAGGAACGCCGTTCCCGGCGAGCGCAGCAGCCGGTAGGTCTGCTCGGCGCGCTGCCGGAACCCGCCGAAGGTCGAGTCGAAGGCCTGCACGAAGTTCGCGGCGTCGTTGAGCAGCTGCCCGCCGATGATCGTCGACACGGCCTTGGCGAACATGCCGAACGAAGCTCCGACGATCTTGCGCAACCCGCGCCCGCCCGCGCGCGCGGGACTGGACAGCATCTTGATGAGCCGCCCGTCCAGCACGGTCGACAGCCGCTGCGGCGCGTCCAGGAAGTCCAGCGCGGAGCGGCTGGGCGGGGTGTCGACGACGATCAGGTCCCATTCGCCTGAGGCGGCGAGCTGCCCGAGCTTCTCCATCGCCATGTACTCCTGCGTTCCGGAGAACGAGGTCGAAATGGTCTGGTAGAAGGGGTTGTTCAGGATCTGCTCGGCCCGTTCGGGCCCGGCGTGCATCTGCACCATGTCGTCGAAGGTGCGGCGCATGTCCAGCATCATCGCGTTCAGGTCGCCCGCGGGCTCGAAGCCCTCCAGCGACACCTGCTTGGGCGTGTTGCCGAGTTCCCGCAGGCCCAGAGCTTGGGCGAGCCGCCGGGCGGGGTCGATGGTGAGCACGACCGTCTTGCGCCCGCGCTCGGCTGCCCGCAACGCCAGCGCCGCCGCCGTGGTGGTCTTGCCGACCCCGCCGGAGCCGCAGCAGACGACGACGTGGGTGTCCGGGTCGTCCAGCAGCGCGTCGACGTCGACCTGGGCCGGCCGCAGCGGTTGGCTCATCGGTGGCTCCGGATGCCGTGTTCGGTGAATATCTCGGCGAGCTCGTAGAGCTCGGCGACGTCGATCCCCGCGGTGAGGTCCGGCAGCGAGACGGTGGGCAGGTCGGTGGCGGCGAGCTGGTCGCGCGCGGCGTCCTCGGCCCGGTGCCGGATGGCGTGCTCGATGGTCTCGTGGACGAGCCCGTCGAGGGTGTCGTCGTCGACCTTCAGCCCGGCGGATTCGAGTCCGGCGCGCACCCGGTCGGCGTCGACGCGGCCGTCGGCGGCGGCCGGCACCGATCGCGCGGGCAGCCTGCCGGGGCGGACCCGGTTGAGCACGACCGCTCCGGGCCGCAGGTCGGCGGCGTCGAGCTCCTCGACGGCTTCGAGGGTTTCGCGCACCGGGAGCTCTTCGAGCAGCGTGACGACGTGGACCGCGGTGTTGCTGGAGTGGACCAGGCGCACCACGCCGTCGCTGTGGTCGCGGATGGGTCCGACCTTGGCGAGGTCGGCCATGGCGCGGGTGACGTCGAGGAACTTCACCACCCGGCCGGTCGGCGGGGCGTCCACGACGACCGCGTCGTAGACGTAGCGGCCGCGTTCGTCGGTGCGGCCGACGCATTCCTTGATCTTGCCGGTGAACAGCACGTCCCGGAGGCCGGGCGCGAGCGTGGTGGCGAACTCGATGGCGCCCATCCTGCGCAGCGTCCGGCCGGCGAACCCGAGGTTGTAGAACATCGACAGGTACTCCAGCAGCGCGGGCTCGGCGTCGATGGCCAGCGCCCGCAGCTCGCCTCCACCGGGAGCCGCGGCGATCCACTCCTCGGAGTAGGGCAACGGCGCGCTGTCGAAGAGCTGCGCGATGCCCTGCCGCCCCTCGACCTCGATGAGCAGCACCTTCTTGCCGCCGGTGGCCAGCGCCAGCGCGAGCGCGGCGGCGACCGTGGTCTTCCCGGTCCCGCCTTTACCGCTGACCACGTGCAACCGCGCCTGGTTCAGCTCCCCGTCCCATGAGGTCACGAGATCAGCGTAAGTCCCCGTTTCCGGAAATGTCTCCGCACTTGTGATTGCCGTCGTCCATCCCCCACACGTCAGGCAACCGGCGAAGCCGGTTTCTCAGTGCCCCACCCGAGCAACCGGCACCGCCGCGGGTTCTGAGCGGTGCTGTGGCGAGCACGCCTCGACGCCGTGTACTTGGACATACATCAGTCGTGGCGCGCGGAGTCCACAGCGCCGCTCAGGTTCCGCTTCCCGCACCGCAGAGCAGGACGACCACAGAGCCTTGTCACTACGACCCAACCCACCGACCAGGCCGACACGACTGCCACCCAAGACGACCACCACCACAGGAATTAGGCTCCACCCCATGCAGAAGTGGGAGTACGCCACCGTTCCGTTGTTGAGTCACGCGACCAAGCAAATCCTCGACCAGTGGGGCGAGGACGGCTGGGAGCTCGTCGCCGTGCTGCCGGGTCCGACCGGTGAGCAGATGGTGGCTTACATGAAGCGGCCGAAGGAGGCCTGACATGGGTCGGTGGACGGATCGCCTGGCGGAGCTGGGCATTCCGCTGCCCGAGGTGGTCAAGCCCGTGGCCGCTTACGTGCCTGCGGTGCGGACGGGTTCGCTCGTGTTCACCGCGGGCCAGGTCCCGATGGTGGCCGGTTCGCCGGCGGGCCTGGGCAAGGTGGGCGCTGAGGTCAGCACCGAGGAAGCGCAGCAGTACGCCCGGATCTGCGCGCTGAACGCGCTGGCCGCGGTCGATTCGCTGGTCGGCCTGGACTCGATCGTCCGGGTGGTCAAGGTCGTCGGTTTCGTGGCGTCCGCTGAGGGCTTCACGGGGCAGCCGGGTGTGGTCAACGGTGCTTCGGAGCTGCTGGGCGAGGTCTTCGGCGAGGCGGGGCAGCACGCTCGCTCGGCCGTGGGTGTCGCGGAGCTGCCGCTCGGCGTGCCGGTTGAGGTCGAGTTGGTCGTCGAGGTCGAGTGAAGTCGGCATTTCGGACCTGATGCGCGGCGTCGCCCTACGCGGGGTGACGCCGCGTTTTCGTTCGGTGAGCGCGTCGTGTTCGCCGGTAGCGGAGACGTGATTTTTTCGGTGGCGGGGCTCCGGCGGGCGACTACGACAAGTACGCTGCGACCATCCTCGATCTTCGTTCGCCAGATCCGGTGTAGCCCAGATGGGGGATGTTGATTCCAACGCGTTGCGTTTGGGTCGTTCAGGTGATTGTCCGACCCGATCAGTAGCACCAAAGTTCACCTGGAAGGGTGCAGCTGCGTTCGGGGGAGCGGCGGCTGGACCCGGAACCGGAGTACTAGGCATGGAGGGGCGCCGTGGCAGTGCGTGAAACCGATCTGCTGTGCCACGAACTGTTGCTTCGGTTGGCCGGCAGGTTGCCCGACCGGCACCTGTGGCGATACCGCGACTGGCTGGCCGGGGGAGCCGCCGAGGTCGTGGCGAGGCTTCTGCCGGGCACGCTGGTCCGCGAGCGCATCGCGCTCGACGACGACGATCACCGGCTGCTCTCGGACGCGCTGCTGCCGCTGGGCGCCGACCCGGCGATGGTCAACGCGATCCTGCCCGCGGTCGTGGACACCACGCCGCACTACTCGTTCACCACCGAACGTCCGACCGAGAACGTCGGCGACTCGGCGGTGCTGGTGCTCGGCGCGACGCTGCGCGGTCGCGCCGGTGTGCGCGAGGTGCGCAGCACCTGGCGGCGCCGCGACTCGGACGCCCCGAAGCTCGTCGTGCTGGTGTCCGCCTCGGACGACTGCGTCGAGCTCGCCGGGGAGATCCAGCGGGTGCTGCGGGCGCTCGGCGACTCCACGCCCTGCGTCGAGGTCGTGCCCAAGGACCTGGAACCCACCCCGTACCACCGGATGGCGATCGAAGAATCGGCGCTGGTGTGCGTGGGAGCTGAAGAATTCGCCGGTCGCCGCGGCTGAGCGGTCGGCAGCTAAAGGAGGCATTCGTGGTGGACGTTGCAGAGGCCGCCGGGCCGGTCGACCGGCTGCACAGCCTCTTGCTGGCCATGACCGGGCGCGTCGATGACGACGGCGTCGACGGCGCTCGCGAGCTGCTCGGCATGGGCTTGCCCGATGCCGGTGCGGAGTACCTCGCCGGGTGCTTGCTCGCCGGGCAGATCGAGGTGACCGCCGCGGAGCAGTACCACCTGCGCCGGGTGCTCGACGAGACGCGGTCCAACCGCCAGCTCGCCGACCGGCTCAAGGTGGTCGAGTCGCTGCTGCCGGAGAACCACAAGTTCAGCGCTCCCCACACCGACGACACCGATCTCGAACTGGCTCTCAAGCAGATCGGCGGACGTCTCGCGGGACTGCGCGGCATGTGGATCACCAACCGGACCACGCCCGCGGGCACCAGCTACGGCGCGGTGCCGCAGGGCGTGCTGCTGGCCGAGGTCGGCCCCGACGGTTCCGGGCCCGCTGTCGCCTTCCAGCTCGTCTCGGCCCTGCGCCGGGCCGGTCTGCGCTACGCGGTCGACGTCTTCGCCACCGGCGCCGACCTGCCCGAATACCACCGCGACGCGCTGTCGACGGCCCGGCGGGTGCGGTTAGAGGTAGCGCCCGCGGAAAGGGCGGCGCCCCCGGTGGTGCCACGCCCGGAGCAGGTCGTCGAGCGCAGACAAGCAGAAGAGCCCCCGGCTCCACCGCCCGCGCAGCCGGCCCCGGTGGAAGAACCTCGGCCGGAGGGGGTGTCGCACGCTGTGGCCGAGCCGCAGCACGAGTTTCCCGGTGAGCCACCCGAGGACGCACACCCCGAGACAGCGGCCGAGCAGACGGGTGTGATGATGCGCGTCCCCGCCGCGGTCGACGCCAAGTTGACCGATCGGGAGCGCAACCTGCTGCGCAAGCTGCACGAGGAGCTCGCGCACCGCGAGCAGGACGGGCCGGCGAAGCGCCAGCCCAAGGCCGAGGACGGCCGGACCTCCACCATGCCCGGCGGCACCGGTGGGTTCCCGCCGATCTCGGCGAACCAGCAGGTGTACACCTCGCAGCAGCAGCGCTGATCCTTCAGACGGTGTTCGACCGCCGGTCGCCGACATAGGGTGGCGGGCATGGATCGTTCGCTGCCAACGGGATTCGCGCCCGAGGACCGGCCGGACAAGCCCGTGCGCCCCAAGGACGCGGCAACCGTGGTGCTGCTGCGCGACGGCCCCTCGGGGCCCGAGGTGTTCCTGCAGCGCAGGGTGAAGGGCATGGCCTTCGCGGGCGGGATGACGGTGTTCCCCGGCGGCGGTGTCGACCAGCGCGACGCGGACACCTCGGTCGCCTGGAGCGGACCGGAACCCGAGTGGTGGGCGCAGCGCTTCGGCTGCACGCCGGAGGTGGCCCGCGCGCTGGTGTGCGCGGCGGTTCGCGAGACGTTCGAGGAGTCGGGCGTGCTGCTGGCCGGGCCCGATGCGTCGACGGTCGTCGAGGACACCGGTGGCTATTCCGCGGCGCGCCAAGCCCTGGTGACCAGGGAGGTTTCGCTCGCCGCCTTCCTCGCCGCGGAAGGTCTGGTGCTGCGCGCCGACCTGCTGCGCCCGTGGGCCAACTGGCTGACGCCCGAGCAGGAGCCGCGCCGCTACGACACCAGGTTCTTCCTGGCCGCGATCCCGGCAGGCCAGCGCGCGGACGCCATCACCACCGAGGCGGCCGAGGCGTACTGGGCGACGCCGCAGCAGGCGCTGACCGACTTCCGCGAGGGCCGCTGCCACCTGCTCCCGCCGACCGAGGTCACGCTCACCGAGCTCACCGAGGCCGACGACCTCGCGTCCGCGCTGAACGCCGAGCGGACGCTGACCAAGATCATGCCGAAGCTGATCGAGCGGAACGGTCGCTGGCACGCGGTGCTGCCCGGCGAGCCCGGATTCGAGGAGGCCTGATGCAGCACCCCGCCTACGGCGAGCTCCGCCCGGTCACCTCGTACGCGTCGGTGCTGCTGGCAGAGAACCCGAACCCGATGACGCTCGACGGCACGAACACGTGGGTGCTGCGCGACCCGGACTCGGGCGAGTGCGTGGTCATCGACCCGGGCCCGGACGACGCCGAGCACCTGAGCCGGGTCGCCGACCACGGGCCGGTGTCACTGGTGCTGCTCACCCACCACCACGAGGACCACACCGCCGGTGTGGCGGAGTTCGTGCAGCGCACCGGGGCTCCCGTGCGCGCGCTCGACCCGAAGCTGTGCCACGGTGCCGAGCCGATCGCCGACGGGGAACCGATCGACGCGGCAGGCCTGCAACTGCGGGTGCTGACCACGGCGGGCCACACGGCGGACTCGGTCTGCTTCGTCGCCGAGCACGACGAACCGGCGGTGTTCACCGGCGACAGCATCCTCGGCCGAGGCACCACGGTCGTCGCCCACCCCGACGGTCACCTGGGCTCCTACCTCGATTCGCTGCGCAAGATCGCGTCCCTGCCACCGGGCGTCCGCGCGTTGCCGGGCCACGGCCCGGAACTCGACGACGCCCGCGCGGTGGCCGAGCACTACCTCGACCACCGCAGGCAACGCCTCGCCCAGGTCCGCCAGGCCCTCGGCGACCTCGGCCCGGGAGCCACCCCGCGCCAGGTGGTCGAACTCGTCTACGCCGACGTCGACCCCGCGGTCTGGCCGGCAGCAGACCTCACGGTCCAAGCCCAACTCAACTACCTCCACGACCACGACGACCTCTGACGGGAGACACCGACACCACGCAATTGTTCAGATGAGCAGGGCGGTCAACGCCGAACTCGGCAATGCGCAGCTGAGGAGATGTATCGCCCAGCGCACCGTCCGCAGCTTTCGTTCGGCGATGCGGCTGTTCTCCCAGAGCTGTTCGAGGATCAGCCTCTGCAGTCGACCTTCCCGATTCAGTGCTCCTTGAATTGCCTTGCGAAACGTTCGTGGGCTGGGGTATCGATCGGCAATGTGTCGGAAGTAGATAGAGGGACCATGTCCCCGAGCAGCTCGTAAGCGAGGAAGGAAGGCGTGCAACGCGAGCAGGGCGCTTGTACCGACCAGCGCGAGACTGGTCACCGCAAACCCGGCTCGCCACGGGTCTTCGGGCCAGTTCGCAGGCGGCGGAAAGCCGCGCAACAACAGCCCGCCTAACACCCCTGCCCCTGTAGTGGTGGCGGCGGCCTTCGCGTCGGCGACCTTGATCCACTCGTTGACCTGCTGCAACGCCTTCCAGGCGTCCTCGGTCACCATGTCAGTCTTGAGGGCTCTGGTCGTCATCGTTGGATTTGGCGAGGAAGCGAGCTATAGCGTTGACAGCCTCACCCAGCTGTTGGGTGAGGCGGGCGAATTCCCGCTGCCAGTCATTGAAATTTCCTGGTGGTCCATCGAGGGGCCACTGAGTTCCGGGCTCGTCTGGGCGGTCCAGCCGCCCCTTGATGCCGAAGGTCGAACTCGCTGCGTTAACCGCGTTGCAGAAGATGTTCACAGCGATGGCTTGCGGGTTCGTGGGTGCATACGCGTGGGTGTCGGTCTCGGATTCGCGTTGGGGCGGCCGGGGCTCTCCAGATGACATCCAGGCTCCTCGGCTCTAGCGCAGTACGCCGAAGTTGGCGAAGTTTGCGTGGACAGGGGCACAAAACCTGTTGACGACGAAGGTTTGGGGACAAGACGTGGGTGCGGCGGTGGTCGAGGGAATCGCACGCGTGATCGGCACGTAGAGCCAGGCGTGCTCGTTGAACTCTTTCTCCTGCAGCACGATCGGCTGCATGTCCTCCGGCACGAGCGCGGTGTGACCGTGCTGAACGATGTCCTGATAGATGCGGTCGGACAAGGCGACGACCAGATCGGTGTCGGTGATGTCGGTCAGAGCTCGGCGCAGCGGCTCGCAGTCGCGGATCCGGTGCACGACCACAGCGCCTTGGCCGGAGTAGCCGTTGCAGTCCGGGATCGCAACGCCCACATGGATGGCCAACCGCAGCCGAAGCCGAGCTTCGGGTTTGAGGTCCTTGTTGTGGCGAGTGAGCGCACGCGCCAATTCGCGGACGAAGTCGTCGACGACTACGGTTTCGGGCTGGTCATCGGGCAGGACGGCGAACTCTCCGTCGCCCTGCGGCTGCCGATCCCAACGGCTGCGGTCAAGTCCGCAGCGCTGCGCTGCGAAGTCGAGAACGGCATGCAGGCCCTTCTGGATGGCATGCTGCCGTTGGTCATCCTGGCTGCCGTACTTCTCGGCGTCCACGGCTAGGCAGAGTCGGCGGCGAACTAGTTCCGTCATCACTCAAAAGCCCCTTTCACGTAGCCGGGCGACACAGTCAGCTACGTAAAGGAGATGTTGCTACGACATAGGGATGAAGAAGGCGCATTAGTGCGGCTTCAGCTCTCCTTTTTTGCAACTCTCTGTAACTCAGGGCGGTTTGTGATGGTTACCTTTCGGTAGCCTTGGTCGATCGCCCCGATCCGATCGAGCTCCTTGAGCGCGTCCTGGGTAACTCGCTTCCCGGCTCCGGCGAGTTGTGCGAGTTCTTCCTGCCCGAGCGGTATCTCGTACCGGTCGAGTTCGCGGAGATCGCCGTAGGACTCCGCGATCTGCTCCAGGACCCGAGCTACGCGCGTTTTCGCGTCGTGGTTCGAGAAGTCGAGGCGGCGTTCGTCGGCCCATCGGAGCCGGTGCCCGAGTACCTGCAGCAGCTTCAACGTCACTGACGAGTGCTCGCGCAGCAGGTTGGCGAAGAGGCCGGCCTCGATCCATCTCGCGCGAACATGGTTGAACGCCGTGACATCCGCATACCGAAGCCGGTCTTCGAGCACGCCCATTTCACCGAGAAGGTCGCCGCCGAACCGCAACGCCAGCAGAGTCAGGTCGCCGTCCGCGTCCCGAACGGTCACTTTGGCGACTCCGCTGAGCAGCAGGACGACATGGGACGGGTAGTCGCCTTGCGCCAGAATTTTCTCGCCCGGCTGGTACCTCCTTGGTGCACCGAGCTCGCTCAACAGGGAGCGGCCACGTTGATCGAGCGAGCCCAGCAGAGTGTGCGCTGGCCAATGTGCAGCTTCAAGCACCGGCGGTCGGTCGTGGACGACCGTCCTCCTCCCCCAGGGCGTTCGGATGTGACAACACCGTGCCGTCGGCCAGGCGCCGCAGCACCGTTTCATGGTCTTCTGACGGTATTCATCCGCGTCACCGCTGATTGTGTAATCGGAACGAGGCCACCCATTTGGACTCACACCTGCTCGGGCATGAGGGGGTATCTGCGCTGCTTGTCGAACCCGCCTCAGCTGCTGGCGAGGGTGAGGTTGGTGCGGGTGGGGAGGAGGGTGTTGCGGCGGAGGTAGAGGACCGCGGCGAGGGCGGCTCCCGCTGCTCCGGCGACCAGGAACGCCGTCGGGGGCCCGGCGAGTTCGACGAGCTGACCGCTGATGGACTGGCCGATGGCCGAGCCCAGCGTCACCGACGTGACCACCCAGCCGAACGCCTCCGCTGCGGTGCCGGGCGGGGCCGCGAACTCGACCGCGACCGAGTGGGCCGTCGACTGCGGGGTGATCAGGCAGCCCGCGACCAGCAGCATCAGCGCCAGGCCCAGCAGCGTCGTCGGGAGCGCGAGCAGCGCGACCAGGCCCGCGAAGCCCAGCAGCAGCGCGGGCAGCCGCAGGTGCATCGGACGCGGCCAGGGGTGCACGCCGTAGACCACGCCGACCGCGACCGAACTGACCGAGGCCAGGCTCATCAGCAGCCCGCCCATCGTGGGCTGACCCGCCTCGACGGCGGCGGCCGGTACCGCGACCTCGATGAAGCCGATCACCACGCCGAAGCCCAGCGCGGCCAGCGCGACCGTGCGCATCCCCGGAGCCGCGATCGCGCCCAGCATGGCGCCCGCGTGCTCGCTCGGGTCCGGCCGCTGCGTGCGGGCCGCGCGCGTCGAGGCGAAGCCGACGCTGCCCAGCACCATGCAGGCCGAGCCGACCACGACGCCGGTGCCCGCCCACGGCATCGCCACCAGCAGGCCCGCCAGGCCCGGCCCGAGGATGAAGAAGACCTCGAGGCTGATCGCCTCGTAGGAGAACGCCGCCTCGCGGACGCGGCCCGCGGGCAGCAGGTGTCCCCACAGTGCGCGCGAAGCCGAACCGATGTTGGGCTGCAGCAGGCCCATCGCGAACGCGCCCGCCACCACCAGCGGTGTCGAGGCGTCCAGCTCGATCGCGGCCAGCGTCGCCACCACGGAGGCCGTGAACAGCGCTGAGGTGATGTACAGCGGCTTCGACGGGCCGATCCGGTCGACGATCCTGCCCTGCACGACCGAGCCCATCGCCACGCCGATCAGCTCGGCGGCCGAGACCGCGCCCGCGATCGCGAACGACGAGCTCTCCCGCTGCATGTAGAGCAGCAGGGCCATGCCGATCATCGCGATCGGCAGCCGGCCCAGCAGTGAGGTCACGACGGGGGTGCGGGCTCCGGGTGTGGTCAGGGCGGCGCGGTAGTCGGCCAGCGACGTGGATGTGGACACGCGTACCAGTATGCAGATTGTGGTACGCCGGTACCAACCTGTTTTTCACCTGCTGGGGGCTGGTTGAGTGACGTTCATTACTCAGAACGGGTGATGTGTGCAACCGTCCCCTCGGGACGCACGTCTTGGTTGGTGAAAGGGGGTTGCTGGACAGCACGGGCTTCCAGCATCTTCGAAGGGGAGACAACTCCACACAGACCCCTCCGGTGCCGAGGATTCGGGGCCGAAGCATCGGAGGACCGGGGAAGCGTGGTTAGTCGTCGGGGGACGAACCACGCGAATGTGAAGGGGCTGGAGCGCCACGTCGGGGGTGGCGCCCAGCCCCTTCACATGCTTGTTCGTGGGGAGCCGGTCAGCAGCCGCCTCCGCCGCCTCCACCGTCGCCCCCTCCGAAGCCGCCCCCGCCCCCGCCGTCGCCCCCGGAGCCACCGCCGTCGAAGCTGCCCAAGCCGCCGTGGTGGCTGCCGCTGCTCGCGCTGGAGCCCAAGAACGATCCGTCGGCCCGCTTGCGGCGACGGCCGTCGATCCGGTTGGACCTGCTCATCGCCGTCCGCACCGTCACCAGGAACGCGATCGCCAGGACGACTGCCACCAGCGCGATCAACATTGCGGAATTCATCCACAGACCCCTTTCGCCTCTGCGTCCTGCCGTTGGACGTGGCGGGGGTGACGCGGGTTGCGGCTGAGGCTCAACGTGAAATTCACGGACGCGCTCCGACCGGCCGCGCGCACGCGAATGACGCGCGTCGGCTGAAGAACCCGGGAAGGAGCCCCGGACTCTTCGGCCGACGCGCGTCAGCTTCGCGATATGTAGTGACGTCGCCGCTCAGCGAGCGCGGCGGGCCAAGCGCTCCGGATCCAGGATCAGCACGCTCTTGCCCTCAAGGCGCAGCCAGCCGCGGTGCGCGAAGTCCGCGAGCGCCTTGTTCACGGTCTCCCGCGAGGCGCCGACGTACTGCGCGATCTCTTCCTGCGTCAGGTCGTGTGTGACCCGCAGCAGACCCGCTTCCTGGCTGCCGAAGCGCTGCGCGAGCTGCAGCAGCGCCTTGGCAACGCGCCCCGGAACGTCGGTGAAGATCAGGTCGGCGAGCATGCCGTTCGTGCGGCGCAGGCGGCGAGCCACCACGCGCAGCAGCTGCTCGGCGATCTCCGGACGCGTGGCGATCCACTGCCGCAGAGCGCCGCGGTCCATGCTCAACGCGCGCACCTCGGTGACCGTGGTCGCGGTCGAAGTCCGCGGCCCGGGGTCGAAGATGGACAGCTCGCCGAACATGTCCGACGGCCCCATGATCGCCAGCAGGTTCTCCCTGCCGTCCGGGGATTTGCGTCCGAGCTTCACCTTGCCGGACTGAATGATGTAGAGCCGGTCACCCGGCTCGCCCTCGGCGAAAATCACGTGTCCGCGCGGGAACTCGATAGGTTCCAGCGACTGTGCCAGTGCCTCCGCCGCGGCCGGCTCCACGCCTTGGAAGATGCCGGCTCGGGCCAGGGTCTCGTCCACCTCGTCCCTCCATGTTGAGACGCGGCGGCTGTCTGTGGTGCCGGACCCGCGTCAGCGTGTCTGGCGATGTGCCGCCGATCACTACCAGTGATTCTAAGACTGGTCGCGCGAACGGCGAGTACGCAGCCTACCGGCGCGTCCCACCCTGCGTAGCTGGAAAAGCTCCAGCGCACGTCCAATACCTTGCCGGAACAGCGCCCGCACCTCATCAGGCCGGGCGTTCTCCAGCAACTCCTCCACCTCGTTCTCTTGCACCGCCACATGCCGCAGGCGGGCTTCCACGCGCTCCATGAAGAGCGTGAAGAACATGATCACGAGCGGTACGACGATGACGAACCAGGCAGCCATCATGGTGTGAATCCTCGCTCATACCTTCGACGCCGGTTCAACCGGGGGTCGATTCGCAGGGCCGGTGACAGTACCGCCACTTTCCGTGTCCGTGCTCCTCCGTAGTCTGGTGGGGTGCCGGAGCCTGCCCGAAACACCCGCGCCAAGTCCGCTGGAACATCTCCTGACCAGGTCGTATCCCGGTCCAGGAAGAAGGAGGAGACCCAGTTGGGGCTCGTCCGGCGAGCGAGGCGCATGCTGCGCGCCCTCGACGAAGCCTATCCGGACGCGCATTGCGAGCTCGATTTCAACACGCCTCTGGAACTGGCGGTCGCGACCATCCTGTCCGCCCAGTGCACCGACAAGCGGGTCAACGAGGTCACGCCCGCGCTGTTCCGCCTGTACCCGACGGCCGCGGCTTACGCCGGCGCCGAGCGGACCGAGCTGGAGGAGATGATCCGGTCCACCGGCTTCTACCGGAACAAGGCGGCGTCGCTGATGGGGCTGGGTGCCGCGCTCGTCGACAAGTACGGCGGCGAGGTTCCCGGAAAGCTCGATCAGCTGGTCAAGCTGCCCGGGATCGGGCGGAAGACCGCCAACGTGATCCTCGGCAACGCCTTCGACGTCCCGGGCATCACCGTGGACACCCACTTCGGACGCCTGGTGCGCCGGTGGGGCTGGACCGATCTGGAAGACGCGGTCAAGGTCGAGCACGCGATCGGCGAGCTGATCCCCCGCAAGGAGTGGACGATGCTGTCCCACCGGGTGATCTTCCACGGCCGCCGGGTCTGCCACTCCCGCAAACCGGCCTGCGGCGCGTGCCTGCTGGCCAAGGACTGCCCCTCCTACGGGGACGGGCCGACCGATCACGTGGAGGCCGCCAAGCTGGTCAGGGGTCCGGAGACGCCGCGGCTGCTGGAGCTGGCGGGCATCGTCGACGAGGTCCCGGACAAGACCATCGAGAGCCAGGCGGCCAAGGAGCCGGTGGCGTGAACCTCCGTGCCTACCGGTCCGAGATCCAGTGGACCGTCGTGGTCGTCGTGCTCGCCGTCCTCGCGGCGATCGCGCTCTGGCCGCGCGACCACGAGCAGCAGGGCCCTTCCGCGGCTCCGCCGCCACCGGCGGAGCGGATCGATCCGCAGCAGCGCGCCGCCGCCGCGCTGGAGCCGTGCCCGGCCGGAACCGGCGGACCCGCCGAACTGGCGGGCACGACGCTGCAGTGCCTGGCCGACGGCCGACCCGTCGACCTGGCCGGTACGGCCTCGGGCGGACCGGCGCTGATCAACCTCTGGGCCACCTGGTGCGTTCCCTGCCGCACCGAGCTGCCCGCGTTGCAGGCCTACAGCACCGAGCCCGGAGCCGTCCGGGTGCTGGGCGTGCAGGTCGACAGCGGCGCGGCGGAGGGTCTTGACCTACTGCGCGCGCTGGGCGTTCACTTCCCGAACGTGCATGACGGCGACAACCGCGCGCGGGCAGCGCTGCGGTCTCCCAACGTGCTGCCGGTCAGCTACGTGGTGACCGCCTCCGGCGAGGTGCGGCGCATCGATCCACCGGTCGCGTTCGAATCCCCGCACGAGGTTCGGGCCGCCGTCGAACGAACCCTGGGGGGTCAGTGAGCGACAACGGACCGCTGGTCGATCCCGCTGACCTGCCCGAATGGATGCGGACGCTGGTCAAGCGCACCGCCGACCTCGACCCCGGGCACTTCGGCTGGCCGAGGGACTCGCCGCCGTCCTCCGCCCGCGCCGCCGCGGTGCTGATCCTGCTCGGCGAAGGCGAGCAGGGCCCCGAGGTGCTGCTCCTGCGCCGCGCCGACGGGCTCAACTCGCACCCCGGTCAGGTTGCCTTCCCCGGAGGGGCGCTCGACGATGTCGATTCCGGGCCGGTGGACGCCGCGCTGCGTGAGGCCGTCGAGGAGGTGGGGGTGCGGGTCGAGGGCGTCCGGCCGGTGGCGACCCTGCCGGAACTGCACGTTCCGCACAGCGGTTTCCGGGTGACCCCGGTGCTCGCGCACTGGGTCGAGCCGTCGCCGGTCGCGGCGGTCGACCCGGGTGAGACCGCGGCCGTGGCCCGGGTGCCGATCTCCTGGCTCGCCGACCCGGAGAACCGGGTGAGAGTGCGGCTGAGCAGCGGAATGGCGGGTCCGGCGTTCCTGGTCCCGGGGATGCTCGTCTGGGGGTTCACCGGCGGGCTGCTGGCCGGACTGCTGGAACTGGCCGGTTGGTCGCGCAGCTGGAACCGGGCCGACGTGCGCGAGCTGGACGAAGCCTGGCGGGCGGCCGAAGAGGCCGACGACATCGGACTGGGGCGTTCCTGAGGGGTGGCGAAGACCTCCTTGGAAGCCCGGCTTGGCCGTTCTGTTGTCGAACCATGAGACGGTGGTGCGGCTGATCGTCCAGAGCGAGGGGTGAGTGGGTGAACTGGGTCGACCTGCTGGTGGTGCTGCTGGCACTGCTCGCTGCGGTCTCCGGGGCTCGGAGCGGTCTGGTCACCGCACTGCTGTCCTTCGTGGGCGTGTTCGTCGGGGCCGTGGTGGGGCTGAAGGTGGCGCCGCTGCTGCTGGACACCCTGGACAGCCCGGTCGCCCGGCTGGCCTTCGGCGTCGGCATCGTGGTCCTGCTGGTCGCCTTCGGTGAGACCTTCGGGATGTGGGCGGGCCGCGAGCTGCGGGACCGGATCACCTCGCCCCGGATCGCAGGGGTCGACAACGCGCTGGGATCGGTGCTGCAGTTCATCGCGGTGCTGGTGGTGGCCTGGCTGGTGGCGCTGCCGTTCACCTCGGCCACCGCGCTGCCCGGTCTGGCGGCGGCGCTGAGCCGTTCGCAGGTGCTCGGCGCGGTCAACTCGGTGATGCCCCCGCAGGCCAGGGCGCTGCCCAACGACCTGCGCGAGATGCTCGGGATGTCGGGCTTCCCGGAGGCACTGGAACCCTTCTCGGAGACCCCGGTCGCCGAGATCGCACCACCCGACCCGGCGCTGGCCGGCAGCGAGGTGGTGCGCAACGCGCAGCTCAGCGTGGTCAAGATCCGCGGCAGGGCGACTTCGTGCGCCCGCGCGCTGGAGGGCACCGGTTTCGTCGTCGCGCCGCACCGGGTGATGACCAACGCGCACGTCGTGGCGGGTACCGACCGGGTGGCCATCGAGATCGGGCGCGGCGACTTCGAGGCCGAGGTCGTGATGTACAAGCCGGACGTGGACCTGGCGATCCTGGCGGTGCCGGACCTCGACGCCGAGGCGATGACGTTCGCATCGCAGTCGGCTCACCCCGGCAACGACACGATCGCGCTCGGTTACCCGCTCGACGGGCCCTACACGGCTTCGGCAGGCCGCGTCCGGGAGCGCATCCGGTTGCGCGGGCCGGACATCTACGACAACGCGACCGTGGTCCGCGACGTCTACACGGTCCGCGGGCGGGTGCAGAGCGGCAACTCCGGCGGACCGCTGATCAACCCCCAGGGAGACGTGGTCGGTGTCGTCTTCGGTGCGGCCGTCGACGACCCGGAGACGGGCTTCGCCCTCACGGCCGACGAGGTCGCCGACGAGGTGGAGGTGGCTCCGCGGCTGGACACCCCGGTACCCACGGGCAACTGCACGAACTGATCCCGGAGGCGCGGGCGGTCTTTGTCCAGACCGCCCATGATCAATGTCCTCTTCGTCCGGACAGTTCGGACCACAACCGCCCACCGGTGAGTTCCCCGCACTCCCGAGCAGGGGCCTGAGGTGCGAAAAACCGCGGCCGACCTGGGTCCGCCGCGGTTTTCCACGTGGGTGTGAGCGCCCGATCCGTCAGCCTCCGGCCGGCTCCTCGGACTGGCGGCGCTTGGTGATGTTCTTGGTCTCCTTGAGGGACGCCATCGTGCGCTTCGGCGCGCTGAGCTTGCGGACCTTCAGGAAGCCGAGCAGCCCGAAGAGACCGGCGACCAGCAGCATCGCCAGGAAGACGATGCCGAACGAGGCCCAGCGCCACAGGCCGAGCGCGTTCAGGCCCTCCGCGGCGGTGAAGAACAGGAAGAACAGGCTGAAACCCAGCACGCACAGCGCCAGGATGAAGAAGACGCTGCCCTTGAGGGCCTTCTTGACCTCACCGGCGATCTCGGACTTGGCGAGCTCCACCTCGGAGCGAACCAGCGTGGACAGGTGCGTCGTTGCGTCTTTGACCAACGCGCCGATGGACTGCCCGTCGGGAGCTGTGCCCTCCTCGGACAACGGGATGGAGTTGACCGAACTCCACTCCGCACCTTCGCGGCTGCCGTTGGTGCTCTTCTGGGCGCTGTTCACGCGAACCATCGTGCCACGGTAGATCACTCCCTTGCTCAGCGACTCGCGATGCGTTACCCGTGAGTGACATTCCCACCGGGCTCATCAGCGGCTTCGCCGTTGAACTTGCGTCCCCTGCGGACCAGCGCCGCAGCGGCCAGCAGCGAGGCGACCGCGGAGGCGATGAGCACCGCGGCCTTGGCGCGCTCGGCGGCCGCGCCCTCCAGCGCGAGTTCGGTGATGAGCAGGCTGACCGTGAACCCGACGCCGCCGAGCATCGCCAGCGCGCCCATGTCCATCCAGGACACCGAGCTCGGTTTGTCGCCGATGCGCAGCTTCACCGCGATGAACGACGTGACGAAGATGCCGACGAACTTGCCGACCACCAGGCCGACCATCACGCCGATCGCGACCCGGTCCTCGAACATCGACGTCAGGGCCTCGCCGTTGACGGGGACCCCGGCCGCGAAGAACGCGAACACCGGCACCACCAGGCCCGCCGACCACGGCTGCAACCGGTGCTCCAGCCGCATCGCCGGGGAAGCCCCTTCCTCGGGGTCGGTGCGGACGCGGGTGAGCAGGCCCAGCGCGACGCCGGCGATCGTGGCGTGGATTCCGCAGCTGTGCACCGCGATCCAGGTCGCGATGGCCAGCGGCACGTAGATCCACGGCGAGCGGATGCGCTTGTGCTGGAGGAACCAGTACAGCGCGCACAGCGCGACGGCGGCCAGCAGCGCCAGCAGGTTCAGGCCGGAGGTGAACACGACCGCGATCACGATGATGCCGCCGAGGTCGTCGACCACCGCGAGGCTGAGCAGGAACACCCGGGCCGCGGTCGGCATCCAGGAACCGGTCAGCGCGAGGACGCCGAGCGCGAAGGCGATGTCGGTGGCCACCGGGATCGCCCACGCGGTCTCGTGACCGGGTGCGCCGATGCTGACCGCGAACGCCAGTCCGGCGGGCACGATCATCCCGCCGATCGCGGCGATCACCGGCAGCAGCGCGCTGCGGATGTTGGACAGCTCGCCGATCACCAGCTCGCGCTTGAGCTCCAGGCCGGCGACGAAGAAGAAGATCGCGAGCAGACCGTCCTTGGCCCACTCGCCGATGCTGAGGTCGAGGTGCAGCAGGTGCGGCCCGACCTCGAAGTCGCGGATCGCGGTGTAGAAGGCGCTCGCGGGGGAGTTGGCCAGCAGCAGCGCGATGGCCGCGGCGGCGAGCAGCACCATGCCGCCGACGGTTTCGGTGCGCAGGTAAGCGCCGAAGTCGAAGGTGCGGGCGCGGTTGCGGGCGTCGGACAAAGCGGCTCCGTTCGTGGACAGCACGATTTCGTCGCCGACCAGACTTCCCGGCACACCTGCAGCCGAGCCTAACATCCGTCTGGTCGATCACTTGCCCGCTCAAGCATCTCCGCGATGCTGTTCGCGCAGCTCAGAGCGGATGTGCAAGAAAAATGGGAGGGCGCCCGCGCGATGCGGACGCCCTCCCACGAACTGCGTTGACGATCAGTCGTCGCCGGACTTGAGGCCCTTGGAGATGAGGTCCATGACCGAGGAGTCGGCGAGGGTGGAGACGTCGCCGACTTCGCGGTTCTCGGCGACGTCGCGCAGCAGGCGGCGCATGA
>NZ_JBFAQJ010000062.1:0-30575 GCF_040677225.1 Saccharopolyspora sp. NPDC049357
TGATGACCTCGGCCCCACTGCTGCGAGCGGATGACGGGACTCGAACCCGCGACCCTCACCTTGGCAAGGTGATGCGCTACCAGCTGCGCTACATCCGCGTATTCATCGCCTCCCGGTGACTTCCGCCCCCGGTGGGCTGTTGGTGAACACTTTAGCCCACGGTTCGGAGGCCGTTCACCGGGGGTCCCCCCTTCCGCGTCCGGTCAGCCGACCGCGCGGGTGGGGGTGAGCCGGAGCAGGACCCGGTTCTCCGAGCGCATGGCCTCGCGGTAGGACTCCCAGTTCTCGTGCTCGCCGGAGATCGAGCGGTAGTAGCCCTCCAGGAGCGGCAGGGCCTCGGGCAGTTCGACGATCTCGACGTCGGCGTCGACCTGGAACCAGCGCCCGAAGAACGCGTCGGGCAGCACGCACAGCCAGGCGCGCGGGTCGCGGCGGAGGTTGCGCACCTTGCCCGAACCGGACTTGGTGCTGATCACCACCCGGCCCTGCTCGTCGACCGTCGCCAGGACCGGTGTCATCAGCGGTGTTCCGTCGGTGCGCAGGGTTCCCAGCACCGCGCGGTGCTGGTCGCGGATCAGCTCGCGGGCCTCGTCGACGTCCATCCGGCACCTCCCGAATCAGATGTGCTCGGAGCGTAGTGGTTCAGCCGGGTTGTTTCCGGCCCGGAGGGTTGGCTCGGACGCCGGACATGATCGACAATGAGCGCGGTGTTGGCGGCCCGTTCCGTGCGTGCCATCACCCTCCGGGCCGATGACAGGAGCGGTACCGTGGCACCACGCTCGGTGACAGACGTGGTTCGAGTGGCGAGTTGGCGTTCGAGTGACCAGCCCGGGTGGGCGGGGAGGCGACGATGAACCGGGTGGTTCGAGGCTCCGACGGCCGGGAGTGGACGATCAGGGCGAACCTGGAGTGGTCCAACCCGATCGTGGTGGACGAGTTCGAGCACGACGTCAACGGCGGTTCGACGCCGGCGATCGTGGTGGGCGCGGCCCTCGCGTCCCTGGTGGTGGTGTTCATCGCCTGGACGCCCGCCGAGGTCATCATCCCGAGCTGGCTGATCGCGGTGATCGTGCTCGCGATCCTGTTCTTCCCGATCCGCTGGATGCTGCACCGCCCGTGGACCCTCACGGCGTCCACGCCGGGCGACGCCGACGAGAACCCGCCCGAGACCTGGGTGGGCGTCGTGCGCGGGTTCATCGAGGTGCGCACCGAGGTCTCGCAGGTGGCCCGCCACATCGAGCTGTACGCGGAGCCGGACATGAACGGCAGGCTTCAGCCCACGGAATGAGAGGGCGGCGCAGGTAGCCGAACCCGACCCGCAGCGGTGCCAGTCGCTCGGGTGGGGAGCACATTCCGCCGCTCCGCCGACGTTCCTGCGGCACACTGGGGTCGTGCCCGAACTTCCCGAGGTGGAGGCGCTGGCCCAGCACCTCCGCGACCACGCCGTGGGGCGGACGGTGGCGCGCGTCGACGTCGCCTCGATGAGCGTGCTCAAAACCGCCGATCCGCCGTGGACCGCGCTGCACGGCCGCGAGGTCACCGGTGCGGTCAGGCACGGCAAGTACCTCGACCTGGACTGCGGCGGCCTGCACCTCGTGTGCCACCTGGCGCGGGCCGGCTGGCTGCGCTGGTCGGACAAGCTCGCCACGACCCCGCCGAAGCCCGGTCGCGGGCCGATCGCGCTGCGCGTGAACCTCGGCGGCGTCGGCTTCGACCTGACCGAGGCCGGCACCCAGAAGAGCCTCGCCGCCTGGATCGTCGACGACCCGGCCGTGGTCCCGGGCATCGCGAAGCTGGGGCCGGACGCGCTGGAGCTCGATGCCGACGGGCTGGCCGCGCTGCTGGACGGGCGGACCGAGCGGATCAAGACCGTGCTCACCGAGCAGTCCACGATCGCGGGAATCGGCAACGCCTACTCGGACGAGGTCCTGCACGCCGCCAAGCTCTCCCCGTTCGCCACGGCCGGCAGGCTCGACGCCGCGGCCGTGACCCGGCTGCACACCTGCGTCCAGGACATCCTCCGCGACGCGGTGGAGCGTTCGCTGAACCAGGACGCCGCGCGGCTCAAGGCGGAGAAGCGGTCGGGGATGCGGGTGCACGGCCGCACCGGTTTGCCGTGCCCGGTGTGCGGTGACACGGTTCGGGAAGTCTCCTTCGCGGACCGGTCGATGCAGTACTGCCCGACGTGCCAGACCGGTGGGAAGCAGCTGGCGGATCGCAGGATGTCCCGGCTGCTCAAGTGAGTTGTCCACAGGTTGTGGACAACTGCTGGGGTTGTGCACAGGGATTGTCTGCCGAACGGGCGAGCGGATTCCGCTGAATGGAACGCATCTGTACCGTTCACCGACGGAAACCCCGCACTGGCCGTAGCCGTCTTGATTCGCGGCGTGCCGCTCGTGCAGATTGATGTTGTGGCGGAGTTGTTGACAGAGCGGACGGTCCTGACCACGCTCGCTGCGCTCGCCGTGCTGGGCATGTTCGTGCTGTTGTGCCGGGCGCGTCGGGTGAGCACTTCGGTGGAGGACGCCACGCTGGCGGCTCTGCACCGGGTGACCAGAGCGGCGCCCTACCTGCGCGAGGGCCTGAACCAGGAATCGGCGGACAAGACCGGTCCGCATCTGCGGGAGCTGCTGGCCTGCGTCGCGGTCGGCATCGTCGACGGCGACGGAACCCTGCTGACCTGGGACGGCGAGGCCAATCACCACTACGCCGACCTGCGCACCAAGATCGAGCAGGTGCTGCGCACCGGCAAGCGCGACTTCCTCGACCACGGCGACGTGGTCTGCGAGCAGCGGCCGTGCCCGATGCGGCACGCGGCCGTGGTGCCGCTGGAGGTCGAGGGCCACGTCCGCGGCGTGCTGACGGTCATCGCCGACGGCGATCGCAAGCGGCTCCTGCGCGCCGCCGCCGAGGTCGCCCACCACGTGTCCACCCAGCTCGAACTCGCCGAGCTGCAGGAGTCCAAGGAGCGCCTGGCCCAGGCCGAGGTGCGCGCGCTGCGGGCGCAGATCTCCCCGCACTTCATCTACAACGCGCTGAACACGATCTCCTCGCTGATCCGCACCGACCCGGAGCACGCGCGCGACCTGCTGCAGGAGTTCGCCGACTTCACCCGCTACTCGTTCCGCAACAGCGGGCTCTACACGACGCTGGCCGACGAGATCCGCAACATCGACCGGTACCTGACGCTGGAGAGCGCGCGGTTCGGCCCGGACCGGCTCAACGTGCAGCTCAAGATCGCTCCCGAGGTGCTGCCGGTGGTGGTGCCGTTCCTGGCGCTGCAGCCGCTGGTGGAGAACGCCGTCCGGCACGGCCTGGCCAACAAGCCCGGCGGCGGGACGGTCTCGGTGACCGCCGAGGACAACGGGTCCGAAGCGCTGATCAGCGTCGACGACGACGGCATC
Organism: Saccharopolyspora sp. NPDC049357; assembly: GCF_040677225.1. Lineage (NCBI taxonomy): Bacteria > Bacillati > Actinomycetota > Actinomycetes > Pseudonocardiales > Pseudonocardiaceae > Saccharopolyspora > Saccharopolyspora sp. NPDC049357. Next base: position 3,405 of record NZ_JBFAQJ010000062.1, read on the forward strand.
GGGATGGACCCGGAGCTGCTGGACGCCGAGCTCGCCAACGCCCACCTCACCGGTGCGCACGTCGGGCTGGGCAACATCAACAACCGGATGCGCGCCACCTTCGGCAACGACTACGGGCTCGTCGTGGAGACCGAGAAGGGCGCAGGCATGAAGGTCATCATGCGAGTGCCCAAGTTCGCCCCCGGTGTCCGGCCGGAGCCGCTGGCTCCCGTGGACGAGCCGGGCGTGGGTTTGGCCGCCGGACCCGCCGCGGGCCGGTAGCGTCGGGGTATGGACGAGAAGGCACCCCAGAAGTTCGTCGACGCGGTCACGGCCAAGCTGCCCAAGGAGCTGACCGAGAAGTTCAGCGGAAAGCTGCCAGGCATGAACGAGCGCGGCCCGGTCGTGGCGGTGGTCAAGCTGCACGGCGTCATCACGTCGCAGCCGTCGCCGATGGGGCGGCCCTCGATCTCGCTGCAGAACGTGGATTCGGCGCTCAACCGGGCGTTCTCGCACGACCGCCTCAGCGCGGTGGTGCTGTCGATCAACTCGCCGGGCGGTGCTCCCACCCAGTCCGCGCTGGTCGCGGACCGGATCCGCGGCCTGGCGGCGGAGAAGGACGTCCCGGTGATGGCGTACTGCGAGGACGTCGCCGCCTCCGGTGGTTACTGGCTGGCCTGCGCCGCCGACGAGATCTACGCGCACCAGACCTCGCTGGTCGGCTCGGTCGGCGTGGTCAGCGCCAGCTTCGGGATGACCGGCCTGCTGGACAAGCTGGGCGTCGAGCGCCGGGTCTACACCGCCGGTGAGAACAAGGTGCGGCTCGACCCGTTCCGCCCGGAGAAGGCCGAGGACGTGCAGTGGCTGCGCGGCCTGCAGGACGAGCTGCACGGGCAGTTCCGGGACTGGGTGCGCGAGCGCCGCGACGGCAAGCTGAACGGCAGCGAGGAGGAGCTGTTCTCCGGTGAGGTCTGGACCGGCGCGAAGGCCGCTGAACTCGGGCTGATCGACGGCGTCGGCACGCTGCGCGAGATCATCGAGCGCAAGTACCCGGACGCCCAGGTGCAGACCGTGGAGGGCCGCAAACCGCTGCTGGCGCGCCTCGGGATGTCCTCGGGCGTGTCCAGAAATCCCGTGGCGAACCTGGTTTCCGGGCTCGACGCGCTCGAACACCGCGCCATGTGGGATCGTTTCGGCCTGTAGAGGCTTGTGCTTCGGGTCCCTGCCGGGGAAGACTCGGCGGGGACCCGTTTTGCGTGGTGTTGCGGACAAAACTGGTCCGGTTCGGCTAGGGGTCGTTCGCTCGATCAGCCCCGCACGTTGATCCATTCGGGCGAAAATCGGCTTCGCAGGACAGATTCTTGCCCCCGGCCCCTCGTGGAGAACCCCCGTGCTGCGCTAACAACTAGGGTTCTGCGGCCACGTTCGCGAGATCGGCGGGAGGCCGGATGGGACATCGGGACATGGACAGTGCGCCGAGGGCGCGGCACGATATGGCGTTGCATTGAGTACACGAGAGAACCCCGCCGGACTCGTCGTCCTCGCCGTCGACGACGAGCGGGCCGGGCTTGACGAGATGAAATTCCTGCTCGGCAGCAACCCTCGCGTCGGGCGGGTGCTGACGGCGTTCGACGCCGCCGAGGCGCTGCGGTTGCTGCGCAGCGACGATCCGGAGCTGATCGGCCGTCGCGACGAGGACGAGTCCATTGTGGACGCCGTGTTCGCGGACGTCTCGATGCCGGGGCTGTCGGGGATGGAGCTGGCTCGGGTGCTCACCGCGTTCCGCAACCCGCCCGCGCTGGTGTTCATCACCGGGCACGAGGAGAACGCCCTGGAAGCGTTCGAGGTCGGCGCGCTGGACTACATCATGAAGCCCGCCAACTCCGACCGCGTCGACCGCGCGCTGCGCGGCATCGAGAAGAACAAGCAGCAGTCCGGCAAGAGCGGTTCGCCCCAGCCGCTCGAAGCCGCGACGCCCGAGGACGACGAGGTCATCCCGGTCGAACTCGCGGGCACCACGCGGATGATCCCCCGCAAGGAGGTCCGCTGGGTCGAGGCGCAGGGCGACTACGCGCGGCTGCACACCACCGAGGGCTCCCACCTGGTCCGGATTCCGCTGGCGCAGTTGGAGGAGCGCTGGGGCGAAGCCGGATTCCTGCGCATCCACCGGTCGTACCTGGTCTCGCTCGCGCTGGTCACCGAACTGCGGATGTCCTCGTCCGGCTACTCGGTGGTGCTCGGCGGCGGGCCGCCCAAGGAACTGCCCGTGTCGCGTCGGCACACCAGGGAGCTCAAGGACCGCCTGGTGAAGGCGCCGCGCGACAACTGGGGCCAGCAGTGAGCGGGAACGGATGAGCCCGGAGGGCTTCGACGTCCGCGCCCGGCTGAGCGAGTACTCGCCCCGGCCGAGGCGCAAGCGCGTCGTGCTCGCCGACCGGCGCGGACCGCACGTCCCCCGGGTCCGCGTCGAGGTCGATGAGCAGACCGGAGCGCTGGAGGGGCTGGTCAGAGACCTCGTCGAGAAGCAGCTGCGGGCGGCGTTGCTGCTGTCCGGCGTCGTCGGCGCGGTGCTGCTCGGCTTGCCGCTGGCGCTCTGGCTGGTCCCGTCCCTCGGTGAGTTCCAGGTCTTCGGGCTGCGGCTGCCCTGGCTGGTCCTGGGCGTCCTGGCCTACCCGTTCCTGGTGTTCATCGGCCTGCTGTTCACCCGCAAGGCCGAGCGAAACGAAGAGGACTTCCTGGGAATGCTGGAGGAGTAGGTCCTTGGTGCTCGGCAGCGGCGGAACCGGGGCGGGCGAGCGGGTTCGCCGCTTGCCCGACGGCTGTTTCGGCCGCGGTCGCTGCTCTGCGTAAGGTGGGTGCGACTCTGAGGCGCCAGATGGCTGGGTGAGATGTTCTCGAATCTGTGGTCTTTGGGCGGCGTCGTGCTGATCGTCGTCGCGACGCTGGGCATCGGCCTGTGGGGCTCGCGCTCGGCCCGGACCACCGATTTCTCCGCCGCGCGCAAGCCGGTTCGGGAAGAGCGCAACGCCGCGGCCATCTCCGGCGAGTACCTGTCGGCCGCGTCGTTCCTGGGCGTGGCGGGTCTGGTGCTCAAGGACGGTGTCGACGCGCTCTGGTACCCGATCGGTTTCGCGGCCGGCTACCTGGCGCTGATGGTGTTCGTCGTGGCGCCGATGCGCCGCTCCGGCGCCTACACGATGCCGGACTTCGTCGAGGCGCGGCTGAACTCGCTGGATCTGCGCTCGCTGTCCACGGTGATCGTGCTGGTCATCGGCTGGTTGTACCTGGTGCCGCAGTTGCAGGCGGCCGGGATGATGCTCTCCGCCATCGTCGGGTTCGAGTACCACGCAGGGATTCTCGTGGTGGCGGTGATCGTGCACGTCAGCGTGGTCAGCGGCGCGCTGCGCGCGGTGACGCTCGTGCAGGCGTTCCAGTACTGGGTGAAGCTGTTCGCGATCACCCTGCCCGCGTTCGCGCTGCTGATGGTGTTCCTGGTCGGCGGGCAGCAGCAGGCGCTGGACGAGCCGAGCACGCCGTTCTTCCAGCAGGACACCGCGGTCCGCGTCGAGACCGACGTGGTGCTCCAGGTCAGCGAGCCGGTCTGGCTCACCGCCACCGAGGGCTCGGGGCAGGCGGGCGCGATGTTCCTGCAGCCGGGGGAGCACCCGGTTCAGGCGGGCAGCGAGCTGCGGTTCCCCGCCGGTGCGGCCGTCCCGGTGGTGACCGGGGCGGTGCCGGACAACGCGAGCTGGCTGCGACCCCAGCAGGACGGGCTGACCGGACTGCTGGAGACCTATTCGGTGCTGATCGCGACGTTCCTGGGCACGATGGGCCTGCCGCACGTGCTGGCCCGCTTCTACGCCAACCCCTCGGGCGCGGGCGCGCGCCGGACCGCGCTCTACGTGCTGGGACTGCTCGGGGCGTTCTACCTGTTCCCGACGATCTTCGGGCTGCTGTCCCGGCTGTACGTCCCGCAGCTGCTGGTCACCGGCCAGACGGATGCCGCGGTGCTGCTGCTGCCGCACGCGATGTTGGGCAACTGGGTCGGCGGGGTGCTGGCCGCGATCACCGCGGCGGGCGCGTTCGCCGCGTTCCTGTCGACCTCGTCGGGCCTGGTCATGAGCCTGGCCGGGGTGCTGTCCGCGCGGGACGTGCTGTGGGGCCGGACGATGCGGTTCCGGTCGGCGGCGGTGCTGTCCTGCGCGGTTCCGGTGGTGCTGGCGCTGGCGGTGGACGACCACGACCTCGCGCGCAGCGTGGGTCTGGCGTTCGCGATGGCCGCCTCGACGTTCTGCCCGGTCCTGGTGCTGGGCATCTGGTGGCGCGGGCTGACCGCGGCCGGTGCGGCGTGCGGCATGGTCACCGGCGGATCGCTGGTGCTGCTCTCGGCCTTCGCCGCGCACCTCGCCGGGCACACGAGCTGGTGGGCGCAGCTCGCGTCGCAGCCCGCGCTGTTCACGGTGCCGTTGGCGTTCGCGGTGACCTACCTGGTCAGCCTGGCGACCCGGGCGCGCGTGCCGGGCGGTGTCTCGCGGCTGATGCTGCGGCTGCACGCGCCGGACCGGCTGGGCTTCGTGGACAGCAGGCCGGTCTCCGAGCCCGTTTCCAAGCACGGTCGCCACGAGCGCTGAGGCTGTGCGGGATCAATTGTCCCGCTGAACGTTCTTCGCCCCGCCAACCGTGTGGTTGGCTGCGGGTTTGACTACTTTCCGTCGACAATTCCAAGATATTCCGAAGAATCAATACTCCGTCCGAATGAAAAGCTTCCCAATCGGCACAATTCGATGCATCCTGTTGAGGGGTTAACTTCACTCGATCGTTAGCGCACATACTCCCAACGGGCCTACCCACCGATGCGCCAGGTTCCGTAGCGTTCCGGCGTTGTGTGATTCAGGCTCATGCTTGGCGATAACGCGAGGCTGAGCCTTTCTTTGTGGAAGGAGTGCCGTGAGCGCCACGGACCAAAACGGGTCCGGGTCCGGTATTGACGCCGAAACCTGGGCCGCTGCGCAAAGCAGTCCCGAATTCGCCCAACTGCGCAAGCGACTGCGCAACTTCGTGTTCCCCGTGTCGGCGTTGTTCCTGGTCTGGTACCTCGTGTACGTGTTGCTCGCCGACTACGCGCACGGCTTCATGAGCATCAAGCTGGTCGGCAACATCAACGTCGGACTTGTGCTCGGCCTGCTTCAGTTCGTGTCGACCTTCGTGATCACGACCTGGTACGTCCGCTACGCCAACAAGAACCTGGACCCGGTCGCCGAAAAGATCCGGGAAGACGTTGAGGGGGGCGGCAAGTGAGCACGTTCCAAGCTGTTTCCGCCGCCCAGCCGATGGCTGCAGAAGCGGCCGGTGGCAACTCGTTGCTGAACATCGGAATCTTCGCGATCTTCGTGGCCGTCACGATGGTGATCGTGTTCCGGGCGAGCCGGAACACCAAGACCGCCTCGGACTACTACGCCGCCGGGCACGCGTTCAGCGGGCCGCAGAACGGGATCGCGATCTCCGGCGACTACCTGTCGGCGGCGTCGTTCCTCGGCATCGCGGGCGCCATCGCGGTCAACGGTTATGACGGGTTCCTGTACTCCATCGGCTTCCTGGTGGCCTGGCTGGTCGCCCTGCTGCTGGTGGCGGAACTGCTGCGCAACACCGGTCGCTACACGATGGGTGACGTGCTCAGCTTCCGGATGCGGGAGCGCCCGGTGCGCACGGCGGCCTCGCTGTCCACGCTGGTGGTGAGTTTCTTCTACCTGCTGGCGCAGATGGCCGGTGCCGGTGGCCTGATCGCGCTGCTGCTGGGCATCACCGACAAGGGCGGGCAGGCCATCGTGATCGCCGTGGTCGGCGCGCTGATGATCCTCTACGTCCTGGTCGGCGGCATGCGCGGCACGACCTGGGTGCAGATCATCAAGGCGGCGCTGCTGATCGCCGGTGCCTTCGTGATGACGGTCTGGGTCCTGGCCCTGTACGGGTTCAACCTCTCGGCGCTGCTCGGCCACGCGGCCGACGTCGCAGGCGAGAAGGTGCTCAACCCGGGCGCGCAGTACGGCAAGACGGAGACCAGCAAGCTGGACTTCATCTCGCTGGGCATCGCCCTGGTGCTGGGCACCGCCGGCCTGCCGCACGTGCTGATGCGCTTCTACACCGTGCCGACCGCCAAGGAGGCGCGTCGTTCGGTGGTCTGGGCGATCTGGCTGATCGGCCTGTTCTACCTGTTCACGCTGGTCCTGGGTTACGGCGCCGGTGCGCTGGTGGGACCGGACGCGATCAAGGACGCCCCGGGCGGGGTGAACTCGGCTGCTCCGCTGCTGGCCTCCTACCTGGGCGGTCCGCTGCTGCTGGGCTTCATCTCCGCGGTCGCCTTCGCGACGATCCTGGCGGTGGTGGCCGGTCTGACGATCACGGCCTCGGCCTCGTTCGCGCACGACATCTACGCGAACGTGATCAAGAAGGGCAAGGTCGACGACAAGCAGCAGGAGGTCCGCGTCGCGCGGATCACCGCGCTGGTCATCGGCGTCGTGTCGATCCTGGGCGGCATCGCGGCCAACGGGCAGAACGTGGCCTTCCTGGTCGCGCTGGCCTTCGCCGTCGCCGCCTCGGCGAACCTGCCGACGCTGCTGTACTCGTTGTTCTGGAAGCGCTTCAACACCACCGGCGCGCTGTTCAGCATCTACGGCGGTCTGGTGATCACCATCGTGCTGATCATCTTCTCGCCGGCGGTCTCGGGCGACGACGAAGCGATGTTCCCGGCGATGGACTTCGCGCTGTTCCCGCTGAAGAACCCGGGCCTGGTGTCGATCCCGCTGTCGTTCCTGCTCGGCTACCTCGGAACGATCTTCAGCAAGGACGAGAACGGCGGCAAGAAGTACGCCGAGATGGAGGTCCGCTCCCTCACGGGTGCGGGCGCGGAGAAGGCGGTCCAGCACTGACCCGATCCACCTCGTGACGAACGCGCCCCGGACCTGCCCAGGTCCGGGGCGCTTCGTTCGAGGCAGGGGCGGTTTGGTCCGAACCGACCGGGCGAATGCGACATCGATCATGAACGGTTCGGACCAAAACCGCCCGCACCCTCACACCGAAGAGACTTCCGACGTGGCAGCATCGGGGCGTGACTACTCCACCTCCTGGACAGGTGCCCGGCGTCGAGCCGGTGGAACTGCCCGAGAAGCTGCCCCAGGGCAGCGTGCTGCTGGACGTCCGCGAGGACGACGAGTGGCAGGCCGGGCACGCCCCCGAGGCCGTGCACATCCCGATGAGCAAGCTCGTCGAACGCCTCGATGACATCCCGGAAGCCGACCAGATCTACGTGGTGTGCCGCTCGGGCGGTCGTTCGGCGAAGGTCACCGCGTACCTCAACGCCAACGGCTGGGACGCGGTCAACGTCGAGCGCGGCATGAACGGCTGGTCGGCCATCGGCCGTCCGCTGGTGTCCGACGGGTCCGACGGCGAGCCGTACGTGCTGTGACACCTCCGCCCCAGCACGACCGGATGGAGTGGGTCGCCACTCCGCCCGGCGGTCCGCGTCGCGCCCGGCAGCGGCGACGGCCGCGTCCGTACACCGGCCCGCCGTCCTATCCGGCGCCTCCGCGCTGGGGCTTCCCGCTGCTGGCCTGGCGCTGGCCGCTGGCGCTGCCCACGAACGGCCGGGTCGACCAGGCGGAACGGGCCGGGGCCACGGCCGCCACCGCGATCGCGGCCCTGTGGGTGACCGCGGGCGTCGCGGCGCTGGCGACCTTCGCCGAGGCGTGGCGCTACGTGTTGCTGCTGTTCAGCAGGGGCGAAGCGCTCTCGCGGACGGTGCTGGCGATCTCCGACGCGCTGGTCGGCACCACGGGCCTGATCCTGGTCCTGATGGGCGTGCTGACCGGCGTGTTCGTCGTGCTGTGGGGTCTGCGCGCGCGGGCCGCGGCGGCCGAGCGCATCGGCGTCCGCAGCGCCCGGCCGGACTGGCAGGTCGTGGCCGGCGTCCTGATCCCGGGCGCGAACCTGCTGATCCCGGGCGCGGCGGTGGCCGAGCTGGAGCACTCGCTGCTGGTCGCCGAGGGCGACCGGGAGAAGGGTGCGCGCCCGTGGCCGAGCCTGCGAGTCCGGTTCTGGTGGGCGCTGTGGGCGGCCACCGTGGTGGTCGGCCTGCTCGCCTTCGGCTGGACGTTCCGCGACGGAGTCCAGGCCCTGGCCGACGGGGTCGTGCTGCACGCGGTCAACAACGCGCTGGTCACGGTGCTGGCGGTGGTCACCGCGCGGCTCATCGACCACTTCATGCGGTTGCTGCTGCCGCCGGACCCGGCCGAGCTGAACCGGCAGCGGGTCCACGCGGTTCGCGCCGCTCCTCCGCCGCCGCGCGCCGCGCGCCCGGACACGGCTCGCCGCTGAGGTGGGTCACAAGTGACGGCGGTGTTCGCGTCCGGTCCGGATACTGGTGGTGTGGCGGAGATTCCTGAGGTCGTCGCGCACCGGGGCGCGTCCGCGCACCGCGCCGAGCACACCCGGTCCGCCTACGAGCTGGCGCTGGAGCAGGGCGCCGACGCCCTGGAGTGCGACGTCCGGGTCACCCGCGACGGTCATCTGGTCTGCGTGCACGACCGCCGCATCGACCGGACCTCCAGCGGACGCGGCGTGGTCAGCGCGCTGACCGTGGCCGCGATGGCGGAGGTGGACTTCGGCCGCTCCGCCGCCGAGTACGGCGTGCTCACCCTGGACGAACTGCTCGGCATGGTGCGCGCGAACGCGCGCCCGACGAGGTTGTTCGTGGAGACCAAGCACCCGGTCCGCTACGGCGGTCTGGTCGAGCACAAGCTGGTCGCGCTGCTGGCCCGGCACGGTCTGGCCGCGCCGGACGACCCGCGCGATTCCCAGGTCTTCATGATGTCCTTCGCGCCCGCAGCGGTCCGCCGCTTCAAGGAGACGGCGCCCCGGGTGCCGACGGTGCTGCTGTTCTCGCGGTTCACCGGAACCCGCCGGGGTGGCGTGCTGCCGCCGTGGGCGGACCTGGCCGGACCGGACGTGCGACTGCTGCGCGAGGACCCGGGCTTCGTGTCGCGCGCCGCCGCGCTGGGCCGCGACACCTACTGCTGGACGGTCGACGCGCCCGCCGACATCGATCTGTGCCGGAGCGCGGGCGTGCGGTACCTCGCGACGAACTCGCCCGAGGGAACCCGGCTCCACCTGGCTGATCCCGATGCCGCCCACTTCGGTAGCGTCACGGGGTAGTCACCGCCAGCGATTGGAACAGCCGTGTCGAAGCGAGCCGCGACCAAGCCAGCCCAGCCCGAAGGCGCCGTCGGACCCCGCCAGCCCTGCCCGTGCGGGTCGGGCAAGCGCTACAAGGCGTGCCACGGCAAGGCCGGTGGCTCGGCGGACGTGATCGTGACCCGGCCGTTCGAGGGCCTGACCGCCGAGTGCGAGCTGGTCGCGCTGCGCGAGTTCGTCCCGTCGGCGATCGCGAAGCTGCCCATGCGCGACGGTTCCGACATCACCCTGGCGACGGTGCTGCCGATGGCGGCCGCCGCGCTGCACCGCAACGACGGCGTGCGCTTCGTGGGTCTCCAGGTGCAGACGCACTCCGGCGACATCAGCCGCGACCTGGCCCGCGCGATCGAGTGGGTGAAGGAGGCCGAGACCGGCCAGTCCCTGTCGGTCGTGGGCCCGGAAACCGAGGAGGCGGGCTCCGTCCCGACCCGGCTGCAGGACCTGATCGACCCGGACGCCGCCCTCGACGTCGAGCTGCACGCCGACTTCGGCTGGTGGCTGCCCGAGGACGTGGACCCGACCGGTGAGGTCGCGCTGTCGCTGGAACGCGCCAACGCCGCGATCATGCCCACCGACCGCCTCAAGGGCGTGACCTCGGCCTACTGGGTCGACGCCGGCGAGAAGGCGCACCTGCGCTGGGTCCGCCCGGAGCCGGAGGAGCAGCTGCTCGCCGCGTTGGCCCGGCTGTCGGCCCGCGGCGAGCTGGCCCTGGGCGAGGAGAGCCGCTACGCGGGCTCGTTCCGCGCGCACGGCCTGCTGGTCCCGGTCTGGGACCTCGACCGCGAACTGCACGCCCGCGAGTGGGACGAACCGGCCGTCGCCCTCGGAGAGCGCATCGACGAAGCCCTCGCCTCCCTGGACAACGAGCCGCTCACCAGCTCGGAACGCCGAGCCCGAGACGGTCTCCGAGGACGCCAAATCACCATCCGCTAACCGTCAGGCAAGCGACGGAGTGGCATACACCAGGAGTGGCGCGCGGAGTCCACGGCGCCGCTCAGGTTCCGCTTCTCGCACCGCCAAGCAGGACGACCACGGAGTCTTGTCACTAGAGCCGAGACCACCAACCACCGTGACTTCGCACCAGAAGCGTCACGTGCTCCGTTCGGGTGATCTCCATTCCCCAGGGCAACGAAGTGGCGGCTAGTTGCGTATCCCTCCACAGTGGTACCCGGCGTCTAGGGGGTGGAGGGGTGACCGCGCACTCGCCTGCCGTGCCGGCCGCTGCCGAGGCGTCCGGAGTACCTGTTGGGCAGGCGCGCCGGGGGGACATGGCTGCGACAGAAGACGATTTCGCCGAATTCGTCCGGGTGGCTCTGCCTGGGCTGATGCGTTACGGGCACGCGCTCACCGGCAATCCGCACGACGCCGCGGACCTGGTGCAAACGGTGTTGGAGAAGGTCGGCGCGCGCTGGAGCAAGATCAGCCGCACGACCGACGACCCCACCGCCTACGTGCGCAAGGCGATGGCGAACGCGCACATCAGCCGCTGGCGCCGCACTCGTCGCGAAACCCTGCTCGCCGAGTTCCCCGACGTCCCGGCCATCCCGCAGCAGGACCGCCTGGAGAACGAGCCGGTGTGGCAGGCGCTGCGCGATCTGCCGCCGAGGCAACGCGCGGTGGTCGTGCTGCGTTACTACGAAGGTCTTTCCGAACTGGAGATCGCCGACACCCTCGGCGTCAGCTGCGGAACTGTGAAGAGCCAGGCGAGCAAGGCGCTCACCTCCTTGCGGAAGCGGCTCGGCGAGACCGTCGAGGGAGGTGACGTGTGATGGATCTGGACGATGAGCTGCAGCGCCTGCTGCGCGACGATCGGCTGGACGTTCCGGTCCGCACCGGCGCGGAGTGGTCGCTGGTCGCCGCCGCGCGTCGCCGCCGCCAACGCAACGGGATGCTCGCCGCCACGGCCGCCGCGATCGGATCGGTGCTGCTGGTGGGTGGGGGAGTCGCGCTGGTCAGCCACGACCCCGCACCGCTGCCGCCGGCCCGGCCGCCGGTGGTCCAGCAGCCCGGCCCGCAGGTGCCGCCTCCGCTGCCGTCGAGCGGGTCCGTCGCGCCGCCGCACAGCGGGCACGTCCTCCCGCCGTCGCAGCCGGACACCCGGTGGCCGCAGTCGAACCCGCAGGAGCCGGACCCCTCGGTCAGCGAGTCGTTCGACCCGTCGATCCTGCGCACCGAGCCATCGCAGACGGCGGACCCGGAGACCTCCCAGCAGCCGGATCCGGAGACCTCCCAGAAACCCGCGCCGTCGGAGCAGAGCCCGCCCAGCGAAATGCACATCACCCCGGGCGGCTGAGCCACCCGGGGTGATGGGGACGGGGCGTCAGAGCGCGCCGCCGGCGGCCTTGGGGGCCGTGGGGTCGGTGCCCTCGTCGCCCACCGATTCGCGGGCGAGGAAGTTCTCGACGTCGAAGAGGTTGCCCTTGGAGCGGTCCACGACGTTGAGCAGCGTGGACATCGAGGAGACCTCCTCGACCTGCTCCTTGAGGAACCACTGCATGAACTGCTCGCCGAGGTAGTCGCCCTCTTCGCGGGCGGTCTTGGCCAGCGTCTCGATCTCCCGGGTGACCTCGCGCTCCTGCTCCAGGGCCAGCGCGATCAGCTCGCGGGTCTCGGAGAAGTCGTTGCGGACCTGCTCGATCGCCGGAATCTGCGGCTTGATGCTGTTGTCCATCAGGTACTGGACGATCATCATGCCGTGGTTCCGCTCTTCGAGCGCCTGCTTGTAGAAGTGCGACGCCAGCCGCGGCAGATCGTTGTCGTCGAACCAGACCGCGACCGCGATGTACTGCTGCGAGGCGGTGAACTCGTTCTTGACCTGTTCCTGCAGCAGGTGCTCGAACTTCGATTCCTTGTGCTGAATCTTCTTCGCGGTGACAGCCATGGCATCAATATAACCTTGAATTGGTCCAGTTACATTCCAGGTAAGCCTAATTATGATTTGGGTAGCCTTAGTTCCTCGGCGGCCGAAGAAAGGCTAGCCTCAATTAATCAAGCCAAGCCATACCTTGCCGTTTTGGCTGGTAGAAGCGCTACGAGCTGGGCAGATGCGGGCAGTTGGGGATTCGTCGGACGATCGAACGCATACACGTTCGCGAATCTGTCCTCCGAAGATCTTCGGCTTGTTCTCGATCGCACCTGAAAAATGTTCGCCCGATCAGGTGGTGGGGATTCCCGTGTCGCTCAGTTGTGCCCTGCTGATCGGACACGACATGCACCTCGGGCCACCCCGGCCGGAACCCAGTTCCGAGCCGCTGATGCGCAGCACCTCGATGCCGGCCTCCTCCAGCCGCGCGTTCGTCTCGGCGTTGCGCTCGTAGGCCACCACCACGCCGGGAGCGACCGCGAGCGTGTTGTTGCCGTCCTCCCACTGCTCGCGCTCGGCGGTGACGGGGTCGAGCCCGGTGTCGATGACCCGCAGCCGGTCGATGCCCATCGCCTCCGCCGCCGCGTCCAGGAACGGTTCCGGGCCGGAGACGTCGAGCTCGCCGTCCTTGGGGCGCAGCGCGTAGGCGCGCAGCGAGTGCTGGATCGCCGGGTACATCACCACGGCGTCCCGGTCGACCATCGTGCACACGGTGTCCAGGTGCATCGACGCGCGCGCCTGCTCGATCGGCACCGCCAGGACCGTGTGCGCGAGGTCGTCGGCGAACATCGAGCGGGCCAGCGATTCGGCGCCCGCGGGGGTGGTGCGCTCGCCGACGCCGATCGCGACCACGCCGGGGGCGAGCAGCAGCACGTCGCCGCCCTCCACCGGCGCGGAGTGCGCGCCGTACGCGCGGGCCGCGTGGGAGAACCGCGGGTGGTAGGCGTAGATCAGGTCGGTGATCGCCGACTCGCGCCGCCGGGCAGGCATCGCCAGCGCCGCGATCGCCACCCTGTCGCCGATCCACACCGACGAGTCGCGGGTGAACAGCAGGTTCGGCAGCGGTTCGATGGCGAAGTCGTGCGGGCGGTGCATCCGCCGCACCAGCGAGTCGCCTTCGGCGCGGGGCAGTTCCTCGAAGGTCATGCCGCCGATGAGCACCTCGGCCAGCGTCGCGTCGGTGACGCCGGAGAGGTGCGAGCGCAGCGCGTCCGCCACGGCGCCGCCGAGCCTGAGCTCGTCGACACCGGCGTGCACGGCCGCGGCTCGCGCGCGGGCGTCGGTCAGCGCCTCGGTGAGCAGGTCGCGCAGCAGCAGCACCTCGACGCCGCGTCCGCGCAGCACCTCGGCGAAGGCGTCGTGCTCCTCCTGCGCCCGGTCGACCCAGGGGATCGCGTCGAACAGCAGCTGGTCGTTGTTGCGCGGCGTGAGGCGCTTGAGCTCGGAACCGGGCCGGTGCAGCACCACCGAGTTCAACGGTCCGACTTCGCTCTGGACGTGCGGTCGAGTCACTCCCGAAGCCTAGCCCGGACGAACAGAATCGTCGCTGATCACGCTCATTTTCGATGGAACATGAACTTTCTCGGCCACTGAACCATCGATGTGTTGCGTCCAGTGCGGGATTCCAAGATCACGGGAGCCAGCCGACGTGGCCGCGCAGCGCCGAGTAGCCGACGAACGCCACGACGTCGATCAGCGCGTGGCCGACGATGAGCGGGACCAGCCGGTTGGTGCGCTGCCAGATCCGCCCGTAGACCAGGCCCATCACGACGTTGCCCACGAAGCCGCCGAAGCCCTGGTAGAGGTGGTAGCTGCCGCGCAGCACCGCCGCCAGCCACAGCGACCGGTTCTCGCTCCAGCCGAGCTGTCGCAACCGGGTCAGCACGTAGCCGACGACCAGCACCTCCTCGGCGAAGGCGTTGCCGAACGCCGCGAGCGCGAGAACCGGTGCCCGCCACCAGGCGTCGGTCAGCGTCGAAGGCTGCACGGTCAGGCTCAGGCCCAGCGCGTGCGCCAGCAGGTACAGCCCGAGGCCGGGAATCCCGATGAGCGCCGCGAGTCCGACGCCGCGCAGCGCGTCCCCGCCGAGCCGGGTGCGGTCCAGGCCGATCCGCCACAGCGCCATGCCGCCGCGCCACAGCAGGAACGCGCCCAGCGCGCCCCACGCGACCAGGCGCAGCACGTTGACCAGTTGCGCCAGCATGTCGAGCAGTCCGAGATCGGCCTGCGGCTGGTTGATCGCGACCTGCTGCTGCGCCAGCGGAGTCGTCTGCAGGAGCGCGTCCAGCAGCGAGATCAGGCTCTGCAACCCCGACATCCCCAGGGTCACCGCGAACACCACGAGCAGTTCGATACCGATCGCCTTGCGCTCCGCCGGATCGGTGAACTCCTCGGGATCACCGGGGCGTGTAGGGCTCAGCCAGGCGCGCAGGGTGCTCACCGGACGAACCGTACCCGGCGTCGTGTTGTCGCCATCCGGATGTCGCGCCTCGTCGTGGAGGGAGAGATTTCGGTTGGAACCGCGGGAGGCCCGCATCCCGTCGTAGGGAGTGGTCGCCGACGCCGGAGGGGTGGGCGTGGACGTTTACGTGTGGGGCACGCAGGAAGCCGAGCCCATGGCCGAGACATTGCCGGCACTGGCCATGCGCGTGCTGCGGGAGGTTCGGGAGTTCGATTCGATCAACTGCGCGCTGGGCGCGACCGATTTCTTCGGGATCCGCGACGGCGTGCTGGTGGAGTTCCAGTACGCGGATCCGGGCGGTCTGCAGGTCCGCTTCTCCGACGGTCTCCGCGAAGGCCGGGCGTGGTCGGTGGCGCACGCGTTCCTGTGGCTGGTGACGCGCCAGACCCAGGTCGCCGAAGCCGTCCTCCTCGGCGGGGACGACGGATCGCTGCGGTTCCGCCACGGGCGGATCACCCGCTCGGCCACGTGGTTCTCGGACGAGCTCTCCTGAGCGCGGGGCGGTTCCGGTCCGAACCGACCATGATCGAAGTCCACTTCGTCCGGTCGGTTCGGACCAGAACCGTCCGCTGCCGAGTTCAGGACCCCTTGCGCTGCTGGGCGAGGAAGGGACAGCCGACGAGGCGGCGGAGTTCGAAGCCGAGGCGCTCGGTGGTGTCGGCCGGGCGGGAGAAGCCGAGCCGGACGTCGTGATCGCCGTCGGAGGACTCGACGCGCAGCCGCAGGCCGTAGCGGTCCAGGCCGAGCGGGCGGATGTGCCCGCCGCGCAGCTGTTCCGGCAGGTGCCGGGCGAGCAGGCCGACGACGTCGCGGTGCGAGAGCTCCAGGTGCCGCAGCCAGTCGTCCTCGAAGGTGCAGAACGGGTCCGGGGTCGCGGCCTGGAACTCGGTGGAGTCCACCGAATCCGAGCCCTCGGCGTCGGCCAGCACGATCGAGGCGGACTCCAGCCGCAGCACGCTCGCGCCGTGACCGGCGTCCAGCAGCCGCGGGTCCGGGCGGTCGTCGACGATCGACAGCACCTCGTGGTGCGCCTCTTCGGGATCCAGCACGCGCAGCCACCCGGTCAGCCACAGCAGTCCGCGGACCGGTTCCCGCAGGCGCACCGGGGTCGGGTCGGCGACCTCGATGACGGCGGCGAGCTCGCCGCGCGGTGCGTGCCAGCAGGCCGCGATCAGCGGGTGGTCGTCGGCGAGCAGCACGGTCGCGCTGCCGTCCGGGTGCACGTGGTGCAGCAAGGGGGCGACGCGAGCCGAGACCTCGCCGGACGGCAGCAGTGCCGCCTTCCCACCACGCTTGGCAATGCTCCTGGCTCGTTCCGCGACACTGGGTCTGGCCGGCTTGCGGATCGTCTTCTCGCCCACCTGCTCACCTCCTACTTAGGCAAGCCTAACTTAAGCTTGAACGTGGCGAAAGCCCCCGGTCCGGTGAGCGGATCGCGGATCTCGCGGACTTCCCACGCGATGCAACGCCCTTACTACCAGGTGCGACGACGCGATGGGGAGCCGACCGGAGTAGTGAGCGGAGGGCCGTGCGGGTGGTATTTCGGACCGAACCACCCGGGTGGTGGGTGCGGTGACTACGCAGGGGTGCATGATGTCGGCCAAACTCGTCCCAGGGAGCTGCATATGACCCGGTCAGACGTCCGTTTTTCGGGCATCTTTGTTCACTGGCCGCAACGGCACTAGCGTGTCCACCGTGTCAAGCGCTGTTGAGCTTCGCGCGCCAGGTCCGCGCGGCATCCCACCCCTGTTCGCCCGACTGGTCGATGACGCCGCGCTGTTCCCACCCGGCAACCGCAACGAGGCGGCCACTCCGGTGCCGCAGGCGGTCGCCGAGCACCTGGACGCGCGGGCCGGTGAGTTCGCCGGTCTTCTCGGCCCGATGCTGTGCCAGGCGTCGCGGCTCGCCGAGCTGATCACCGAGCTGGCCAAGGCCAAGCCGTCCTCCCCGGTTCCGCTGTCGCTGGTGTGCGACACCGGTCTGGGGGGCGTCCCCAAGGCGCTGTCGATCATCGAGGGACGTCAGGAGCTGCTGGCCCTGCGGATGGTCGAGATGCCCGCGCCGTCGGACGTCGACGACATCTGGCTGGAGCGCGTCTCGGAGTTCGTGCCCGAGGACATCACCCGGGTCGTCGAACCGCGCCGAGGTGGCGAGGGATGGCTGGACGGCGTTCGCCGCGTCGCCGAGCACGGCTGCTGGCCGAAGGTGCGCACCGGCGGTCAGACCGCCGAAGCCGTCCCCACCGTCGACGAGGTCGCCGATTTCCTCGCCGTCGCCGGATCGCTCGACGTGCCGTTCAAGGCCACCACCGGTCTGCACGCCGCCGTCCGGGGCGAGGATCCGGAAACCGGGTTCACCCATCACGGTTTCCTCAACCTGCTCGTCGCGACCGGGCGGTCCCTTTCCGGGAAGGATGTGCGGGCGGCGCTGGAAAGCACCGATGGCGCCGCGCTGGCCGAGGAGGCCCGCTCGCTGTCCGACGACGCGGCCAACGCGGTGCGCGACGTCTTCGCCTCGTACGGCTCGTGCTCGCTGAAGGACCCCGTCGCCGAACTGGAAGGATTGGGGTTGCTTTGAGCTGGATCGAGGACGCCGAGTTCGCCCCGGACAAGCCGTTCGGCCCGCAGACCCTCCCGTACGGGGTGCTGGTCACGGGCCACGGTCCGGTGGTCGCCGTGCGCGTCGGGCGGCACGCCCTGCCGCTGCGCGGCATCGCGGGTGAACTCGGTCCTCGCCTGGCGGAGCTGATCTCCGGTGACTCCCTCGACCCGCTGCTCGCCGCGGGCCGCGATGCCTGGCGCGAGCTGCGGGAACGGCTCACCGGCATCGTGACCGCCGACCGCGCGCCCTCCGGCGCGGAGCTGGTGCGCACCGACTGGCACACGCTGTCGATGCCGTTCACCGTCGGTGACTACGTCGACTTCTTCGCCTCCCGGCACCACGCCGAGAACGTCGGCCGCATCCTGACGCGCGGTTCGGCGCCGCTGCCGGAGAACTGGACTCACCTGCCGGTCGCCTACCACGGTCGTGCCGGGACGGTCCACGTCTCGGGCACCGACGTCCACCGGCCCAGCGGTCAGCGCAAGGCCGCCGGTGACGCGCACCCGGCGTTCGGCCCGACCCGGCGACTGGACTTCGAGGCCGAGGTCGGGTTCGTCTGCGGCGGCGAGGCCGCCGCGCAGATCCCCACCTCCGAGTTCTCCGATCACGTCTTCGGCGTCGCGCTGGTCAACGACTGGTCGGCGCGCGACGTCCAGGCGTGGGAGTCCAAGCCGCTCGGCCCGTTCCTGGCCAAGTCCTTCGCCACCTCCATCGCCGGTTGGATCACGCCGCTGGAGGCCTTCGAAGAAGCCAGGATCGCCGCTCCGCCGCCGGAGCAGCCGTTGCAGCAGTACCTGGTGGAGCACGAACCGTGGGGTCTCGACCTGCGGCTGGAGGTGCGCTGCAACGAGACGTTGCTGTCGCAGCCGAGGTTCGCGGACATGTACTGGTCGCCCGCCCAGCAGCTGGCGCACATGACAGTCGGCGGGGCACCGGCCCGGCCCGGCGACCTGTTCGCCTCCGGGACCGTGTCCGGGCCCGAACGCGACCAGCGCGGGTGCCTGCTGGAGCTGACCTGGGGCGGATCGGAACCGATCACGCTCTCCGACGGCGAGCAGCGGACCTTCCTCCAGGACGGAGACCGGGTGACACTGAGTGGCAGCGCGCCGGGTCCTGGCGGTTCGGTCGTCGGGCTCGGTGAGGTGACCGGCACGGTGCTCGCGGCGGCTCGGAGGTGACGCGATGGCCAGACCTGATCCGGCGCACGCCGCCCCGCGACTGCCACCCGAGGTGCCGGCGGGCACCAAGGAGAGCTCGCTGACGCTCGAGCGCGGGCTGAGCCTGCTGCAGGCGGTGGCCGACGCGGAGAGCGAAGCGCCCACGATCAGCGACCTGGCCGCGCGCATCGGCGTGAGCCGCGCCGCGGTGTACCGGCTGCTCGGACCGCTGCAGAGCCGCGGGCTGGTGCGTCGCGAAGGATCCCGGGTCCGGCTTGGCCTGGGCGTGCTGTGGCTGGCGGGACGGGTCCTGCCGCAGCTGCGGGTCGCCTGCACGCCCGCGCTGCGCGGACTGGCGGAGAAGGTCGGTGCCACCGCGCACCTGACCGTCGCCGACGGCAGCGAGGCGCAGGCCGTGGCGGTCGTCGAACCGTCCTGGACCAGCTACCACGTGTCCTACCGGGTGGGCACGCGTCATCCCGTGCAGCGCGGTGCCGCCGGGCAGGCGGTGGACCTGCCGGTGGGCTCTCCGCGGTGGATCTCCAGCAGCGGTGACCTGCAGCAGGGCGCGTTCGGCGTGGCCGCGCCGGTGCGAGGGGTCCCGGGGCTGCGCGCCAGCGTCGGAGTGGTGGCGCTGCAGCCGATCGCGGCCGACGAGATCGGGCCGATGGTCGTCGAGACGGCCGAGACCGTCGCGGAAGCCCTGCGGTGACGGTCCGCGTCGGGCCGCCCACCTGATCGTTGGGAGAGGTTCTTCCGGGCGGGTGGCCGAGGTCGCGCTGCGTGGAGAGGACCTTGGTCCCGTTGAAACCAGGACGCTCGACCGGGCGATTGGGGGCCCTTGCCTCTGCGCGCGTGGGTGCGCGGACGGCAGTGTGGTGCTGTGGATCTGCTCGACATCGCGCGCTGGCAGTTCGGGATCACGACCGTCTACCACTTCCTGATGGTGCCGCTGACCATCGGACTGGCGATCCTGGTCGCCGGAATGCAGACGGCCTGGTACCGGACCGGGAACCGCCGATACCTGAAGATGACCAAGTTCTGGGGCAAGTTGATGCTCATCAACTTCGCCATGGGTGTGGTCACCGGGATCGTGCAGGAGTTCCAGTTCGGCATGGCCTGGAGCGCCTACTCCCGCTTCGTCGGTGACGTCTTCGGCGCACCGCTGGCGATGGAGGGCCTGCTCGCCTTCTTCGTCGAGTCGACCTTCCTCGGCCTGTGGATCTTCGGCTGGGACCGGTTGTCCAAGGGCGTGCACCTGGCGTGCGCGTGGGCGTTCTCGCTGGCCACCGTGCTGTCGGCGTACTTCATCCTGGCCGCCAACTCCTGGATGCAGCACCCCGTCGGCGTGCGCATGGTCGAGGGCAAGCCGGAGCTGATCTCGATCTGGGCGGTGCTGACCAACTCGACGGTGCTCGCCGCGTTCCCGCACACGATCTTCGGATGCTTCGCCGTCGCGGGCGGATTCCTCATCGGCATCGCGGCCTGGCAGATCGTCCGGCAGCGCAAGCAGGCCGACATGGCCGGGGAACCCGTCGACGAGGAGGACCGGCGGACCTGGCACGGGTCGATGCGGCTCGGCGCCTGGGTGGCCGTCGTCGCCTTCGCCGGCCTGGCCATCAGCGGTGACGTGCAGGGCAAGCTGATGTTCGACCAGCAGCCGATGAAGATGGCCTCCGCGGAAGCCCTGTGCCACAGCGAGGCGCCCGCCAGCTTCTCGGTCTTCGCCGTCGGCGACGTCAGCCGTCCCAACTGCGAGGACGTCAAGAGCCTGACCGTGCCCTACATCCTGTCCTACCTCGCCGAAGGTGACTTCACCAGCGAGGTCGACGGGGTCAACGAGCTGATCCCCAGGTACCAGGCCGAGTACGGCACGCACTACCCGAACGACCCGAGGCTGGGGCAGTTCGCGGGCCAGCCGATCGACTACCAGCCGCTGCTGCCGGTGACCTACTGGGGATTCCGGTTCATGATCGGCTTCGGCGGCCTGGCCGCGCTCGGTGGCCTGGTCGTGCTGTGGCTGACCCGCAAGCAGCGCTTCCCCAAGGGCAAGCTGTGGGTTCCGCTGGCGCTGCTGGGCATCGGAGCGCCGTTCGTCGGCAACATCTCGGGCTGGGTGTTCACCGAGATGGGCCGCCAGCCGTTCGTGGTCGCGCCCAACCCGAACCCGTCCGGTGTGGACGGTGTCTTCATGTACACCGCTTCGGCCGTGTCCTCCGGCGTCACGCCCGGCGAGATGCTGACCTCGGTGATCAGCCTGACCGCGCTGTACGGGGTGCTGCTGGTCGTGGAGGTCTTCCTGATGATCCGCTTCGCCCGAGGAGGCTTCGCGGCCGTGATGCCACCGGAGAAGGAACCCGGCGAGTCCGACTCCGACGAAGCCCTGTCCTTCGCGTACTGAGAGGCCGAGATGGATCTGCCCACCTTCTGGTTCCTCGTGATCGCCCTGCTGTGGCTGGGATACCTGTTCCTGGAGGGCTTCGACTTCGGCGTCGGCATGCTGCTGCCGATCTTCGGGCCCCGGCGCAGCGAGCACGGCAACACCGACCGCAGAGTCATGATCAACACCATCGGCCCGGTCTGGGACGGCAACGAGGTCTGGCTGATCGTGGCCGGTGGCGCTACTTTCGCCGCCTTCCCCGGCTGGTACGCCTCGCTGTTCTCCACCGCGTACCTGCCGCTGCTGTTGCTGCTGCTCGCGCTCATCGGGCGCGGCGTCGCCTTCGAGTACCGCGGCAAGGTCGACACCGACCGGTGGCGTCGCACCTGGGACACCGTGATCGTGCTGGCGTCCTGGATCGCACCGGCCATGGTGGGACTGGTCCTGTCGGCCAACGTCTTCGGACTGCCGCTGGACGCCAACGGTGACCGGGTCGGCGGCTGGTGGACGATCTTCAGCCTGCCCAGCGTCGTCGGCGCGATCGCCGTGGTCACCTTCTCGATGCTGCACGGCGCGGTGTTCCTGGCGCTCAAGACCGAGGGCGAGATCCGACTGCGCGCCCGGCGGTTCGCGCTGCGCGCGGGCGTGCCGCTGCTGCTGCCGGTGGTCGCGCTGGTGCTGCTCGCCCAGTTCCGCGAGGGCTCGGCCTGGACCTGGATCCCGCTGGTCATCGCACTGGCCGCCGGACTTCTCGGGGTCGCCAGGGTCGCCGCCGATCGCGAGGGCCAGGCGTTCTTCCTGCAGGCCGTCGCGCTGACCGGCGTCGTGGTGACCCTGTTCGGAGCGCTGTGGCCGAACGTCATCCCGTCCACAGTGGACCCGGCGTTCTCGCTGTCGATCGAGGACACCGCCGCCAGCGACTACCCGCTGATGATCATGACGTGGGTCGCCGCGTTCGGAACCCCGGCCGTGATGATCTACCAGGGTTGGACCTACTGGGTGTTCCGCAAGCGCATCGGCACCAAGCACATCCCGCCGGTGCACGCGCCGTGACCGGGCCGCTCGGCGCGCTGCCCCGGCTGTCCGGGGCGACCCGGCGCGCCCTGGTGGTCGCGGGACTGCTCGCAGCGGGCAACGCGGTCGCGCTCATCGCGCAGGCGTGGGCGATCGGCAGCGCGCTCGCCGACGTCGTCGTGCGCGGTGTGCCCGCAGCCGAGATCGGCGACCGGCTTGTGGTCCTGGCAGTCGCCGTGATCGCCCGCGCCGTGCTGAGCTGGGCGACCGAATCGGTGTCCGCTCGCGCCGCCGCCGGTGCCAAGGAAGAACTGCGCGCGCTGCTGCTCGACTCCGCGCTGCGGCGCGGGCCCGAGTGGATCGGCAGGCGCGGCCCCGCCGAGCTGACCGCGCTCGCCACCCGCGGCCTGGACGCGCTCGACGCCTACTTCACCAAGTACCTGCCCGCGCTGGTCACGGCCTCGATCGTGCCGCCGCTGGTCGGCGCCTGGATCCTCTGGTCGGACTGGGTGTCCGCGCTGGTCGTGGTCCTGACCGTGCCGCTCATCCCGCTGTTCGCCTGGCTCGTCGGCCGCTTCACCGAGCAGCGCGTCGCCCGCGCCACCGACTCCGAGCACCGGCTGTCCGCACGCCTGCTGGAACTGATCCGCGCGCTGCCGGTGCTCACCGCCTTCGGCCGCGCGCGGGCGCAGCGCGAGGTCGTGCGCAGGGTCGGCGAGGAGCACCGCCGCAGCGCCGTCGCGACGCTGCGGATCGCGTTCCTGTCCGCGTTGGTGCTGGAGCTGTTCTCGTCGCTGTCGGTGGCGATGGTCGCCGTCGGCATCGGACTGCGGCTCGTCGGCGGCGACCTCGACCTGACCACCGGGCTGTTGGTGCTGGTCCTGGCGCCGGAGTGCTACCTGCCGCTGCGCGCGGTCGGCGCCGCGCACCACGCCAGCGAGGACGGTGTGGAAGCCGTCCGGCGGGTGGACGAGATCGTGTCCGCGCCCGAGGAGACCGGCTTCGCGATCTCCGGCTCGCCGGACGACGAGCCCGGCGTGCTGCGGGTGTCCGGACTGCGAGTGCGACGCCGCGACGCCTTCGTGCCGGACGGGCTGAGCTTCACCGCGCGCCCCGGATCCGTGGTGCGGCTCGCCTTCGGCGGCGTCGGCCCCAGCGGCAGCGGGAAATCCACGACCCTGTCGGTGCTCCTCGGCTTCACGCGCCCCGATTCCGGCACGGTGACCTGCGGCGGAACCACCCCCGGCGTCGCGGAGTGGCGCCGGCGGATCGCCTGGGTCCCGCAGCACCCGACCTTCACCGGGGGAACGGTCCACGACGAGCTGCTGGTGGCCACCGCCGATCAGCCGGACCTGATGGAGCACGTCGACGAGGCGCTGGCCGAGGCGTCCGCCGGCCACCTGCGGGACCGCCGCATCGACGAGCTGTCGGCCGGCGAGCGGCAGCGCGTCGCCGTCGCCCGCGCGCTGCTGCGACTGCGCGGCTCGGCGACTTTCCTGCTGCTCGACGAACCGACCGCGCACCTGGACGCGGCCAGCGCGCGGCACGTCGACGCCGCGATCGAACGCGCTGCCGCGTCGGGCGCGACCGTCGTCCTGGCCAGCCACCGCCCGACCGGTGAAGGCGCCGAGGTCGAGATCTCCGCTCCGGCCGTCGAAGCGCAGGTCGGGGAAGCGGCCACCGGCCGTGGGCGGCTGCGCGACCTGATCAGCCCCCGGATGCTGGTCGGCGCGGGGCTCGGGGCGCTGTCGCTGCTGTCCGGTCTCGCGCTCACCGCCGTGTCCGCCTGGCTGATCGCTCGCGCCTCCCAGCAACCCCCGATCCTGACGCTGTCCGTCGCGGTCGTCGGTGTCCGCACCTTCGCGCTCTCGCGTGCCGCGCTGCGCTACGTCGAACGCCTCGTCACCCACGACGCCGCCTTCCGCACCGCCGGTGACCTGCGGGAACGACTGTGGGCCGGGCTGGTCCGCCTCGGACCGGTCCGCACCGCCGGACTCCGGCGCGGCGAGGGAGTGGCGCGACTCGTCGACGACGTCGACAAGGTCCGCGACCTGCTCCCGCGCGTCCTGCTGCCACCCCTGATCGCGTTCGCCGTGCTCGTCGCCGCCGTCGTCGTGCAGGCGCTGGTGCTGCCCGAAGCCGGTCTCGTGCTCGCCGCCGCGCTGGCCGTGGCGAGCGTCGCGACCCCCGCCGCAGCGGTGATCGCCGAACGCCGCGCCAGCGACGCGGTCGCCGAAGGCCGTCGCGTCGTGGCCGCGAAGGTGCTGGCGCTGCTCGACGGCGCCGCCGAGCTGCTCGCCTTCGGCGCGCACACCGGCCGCCGAGCCGAACTCGCCGCGGCGGACACGCGGCTCGCCGCCCGCGCGCGCCGCGCAGCGTTCGGAACCGGTGCCGCGACCGCCGTGCACACGCTGCTGATCGGCGCCGCAGTGCTCGGCAGCATCCACCTCGCGGCCGTCGCCGTCGCTGAAGGGCGCCTGGCCCCCGAACTCGCACCGCTGCTCGGGCTCGTCCCGCTGGCCGCGGCCGAAGCCGTCGCGCTGCTGCCGCCCGCCGCGCAGCAGTGGCGATCGATGCGCACCGCCCACGACCGGATCGCACCACTCCTCACCGCCCGGGAGGCCGAAGCCCCGCCGGCCCGAACCGGCGGCGAGATCGAACTGGTCGGCGCCGACGTCGCCTGGCCCGACGGCGAACCGGTGCTCACCGGCCTCGACCTGAACGTGCCCGCGGGATCGCACGTGGCCGTCGTTGGACCCTCCGGAGCGGGCAAGTCGACCCTGCTCGCGCTGCTGCTCGGTTTCCTGCCCGCCTCGCGCGGCCTGGCCCGGGTGCCCGAGCGCGTCGCCTGGTGCCCGCAGGACCCGCAGCTGGTGACCACCACCATCCGCGAGAACCTGCGGCTCGCGGCCCCACGCGCGTCCGACGCCGAACTCGCCGAAGCGCTCGACGCCTCCGCGCTGACCGGCTGGGACCTGAACACACCGGTCGGCAGCGGTGGGACCGAGCTCTCGGGCGGCGAAGCCCAGCGGCTCGCGCTGGCCCGCGCCCTGCTCGCCGACGCCGACCTGGTGCTGCTCGACGAACCCACCGCGCACCTCGACGCGGAGACGGCCGACGCGCTGCTGAACCGCCTTCGCACCGACCTCCGAGGCCGGACCGTCGTGCACGTGACGCACCGGATCACCGAGATCGCGGGCGCCGACCTGGTGCTGCGGGTGGACGGCGGCACCGTCTCAGCCGTGACCACGGCGGATGTGTCATGAACCGCAGTCGCGACTCCCTTCATCGCGTGTACGGGCGCTATAGCCTCGAAAGCGTCATGGATTCCACCCTCGCCAGACGGATGCTCACCGCGTCCACCGAGATCACCAGAGTGGCGCTGTCCGCGGAAGACCCCGAGGCCGTGCTGCCGCTGGTGGTCCGCCGCGCCGCGGAACTGGCCGAAGCGGACCTCGGCGTGGTCACCGTCCGCTCCGACGACGGCAGGCTCACCGTCGAAGCCGCCTACGGCGCACCGAGCGCCACCGTTCCGCTCGCCGACCCCGTCGGCACCGTGCTGTCCTCCCGTTCCGCGGCCGCCCGCGTCGCGCGCAGCGGCGTTCCCGTGGTCGTCGACGACCTGATCGACGACCCGCTGACCGCGCCGTACGTGCCCGCGTCGCTGCGGGTCTACGGCCCGTTCGCCGTCGCTCCCTTCGGCACCCGCGAACGACGTCTCGGCGCGCTCGCCGTCTACCGGCGGCGTGGCGCCTCGACCTTCAACCGCGTCGCCGTCGACGTGCTCACCTCCTTCGCCGCTCAGGCCGGGCTCGCGCTCGTGCTCGCCGAAGGCTCCACCGCTCGCCAGCGCATCGCCGTCTACCAGGAGCGCGAACGCATCGCCCGCGACCTGCACGACGTGATCGTGCAGCGCCTCTACGCCGCCGGCGTGCAGCTGGACGTGCTGCAACGACGGGTCGCGGGCAGCCTCGACACCGCCGACGCCGACCGGCTGGCCGAGACCGTCGAGCAGATCGACCAGGCGATCGCCGAGGTCCGCGCCACGGCCCGCACGCTGCGCTCGGCCGACCCGGAGACGCCCACCCAGGCACCTGCGCTCGACGACTCGATCCGCTCCGAGGTGCAGATCGCCGGCGAGCTCCTGGGGCGGCCGCCGAAGCTGGAGATCGACGGCGACCTCACCGACGTACCGGTCCCGGTGGCCGACCACGCACGAGCCGCGCTGCGCGAGGCGTTGTCCAACGTCGTGCGCCACTCCGGTGCTCGCACCGTCCTGGTCCGGGTCCGCCGATCGGAGCCCGGACTGCGCTTGCAGGTCGTCGACGACGGCTGCGGCATCCCGCGCGACGTGAGCAAGCGCGGACTCCGCAACCTCGAAGAACGCGCCGCCGCTGCCGGTGGCCGCTGCACCCTCACCTCCTCCCCGGACAGCGGTACGACGGTCACCTGGGAAGTCCCGCTCGCCTAGATCGCGTTCCGCTCGATCGGGAACAGCCGGGTGCACACCCAGCGCTCCGCCCGCCGTTCGAGCCGCAGCGCCAGCGCGCGAACCCGGTGCGCGCCCACGACCAGGCACGCCTCCACCGCCGAGTCGCCGACCGCGCAGGCGTGCACCGACCGCAGCCGGTACTGCGGCTGGTCGGCTCCCCGCAGTCGGAGGCCGAGGAGGTTGCCGAACACGGTGGCGGTCAGGTGCTCGCGCACGTTCCCCGCACCTGATCGCCCGGCCAGCACGTCGAAGACCTGCCTGCCGATCACCGACGCCACCGACACCGCCGTGCGCTGAGCGGGATCGGGGACGGCGGGCAGCGGTGGATCGGTGCGAGGCAGCAGGTCGGTGCTGGGCTGGACTGCGGTCATGGCGCCTCCCTCATCGTTGATGTCGCCTTCGACGTGGAAGAGGCGCGAGGACCCCTGTTTCGGTCACTTCTCGGCCAGTGCCACTCGATCGTGTGGCCTACGGTGCTTCACGTGGATCTGCGAGGACTGTTGCTGGACTACGCCGGGGTGCTCGACGAACCGGGGATGGACGCGGTGGCGAGAGCGGTGGGCGGCGCCGGAGTGCGCACCGCCGTCGTCTCCAACGCCGACCGACTCGCGGATCCGGCATTGCTGGATGCGTTCGACGCGGTCGTCCTCTCCGGAGTCGTCGGATTCGCCAAACCCGATGCCGAGATCTACCGACTCGCAGCGCGCCGCCTCGGACTCGAACCGGGGGAGTGCGTGTTCGTCGACGACCTCCGCCGCAATGTCGATGGTGCGGTCACCGCGGGAATGGTCGGGGTCCACCACTCCGGTCTCGAATCCACGGTCATGGAGCTCCAAGCTCTCTTCGACCTCGAACTTGGCCTCTGACCTGGGGTTTCGCCCTTAAGGGGGGGTGGTGTTCATGGGGTTTTTCGGGGTGCGTAAAGTATTCCAGGTCAGAGCGACACGGGCCGGGAAAACCGGGCCGGGCCTGACGGGG
>NZ_JBFAQJ010000063.1:0-28314 GCF_040677225.1 Saccharopolyspora sp. NPDC049357
CCCATCTACTGATTTTGTTTTAGCTCTTATCGTTGTAGAGGTTTTTCAGCTCGTCCTCCCCCCTCACCTAGTATCCCCCGCCCCCGACCCACGACGCAGGCCGGGACGGGGTTCAGCTGCGAGTGAGGGCGTAGTCGTGGGTGGGGGTTTTGCGGCGGGCGACGATGGAATCGCGGATCTCGCCGGCCCTGACGGCGCCGTTGGACAGCAGCGAGGACGTGATGCCGTGGGTGTGCTCGGTGCCGCCCTGGAGGTAGACCGCGCCCGGCAGCTCGCCGGTGGTGCGGACGCGGTAGTCGCGCTCGACCTGCAACGAGCCCTGCTCGTCCCACTCGCAGTGCCGAGCCAGCTCGCCGAGCAGCGTGTAGGGGTCGCGCGGCCGGCAGCCGGTGGCGTAGACGAGCAGGTCCGCGTCGAGGACGCTGCGCTCCCCGGTGGGCTGGAACTCGACGGTCACCTTCGCCCCGTCCGGGCAGGTGTCGACGTCGACGAGCCTGCTGGCGTTGAGGACCCGCAGCCGCTCGGCTCCGCGCACCTTCTCCTGGTAGGAGCGGGCGTAGAGCTCCTCGATCAGCTCCAGGTCGACCACCGAGTAGTTGGTGTTGCGGTGGTAGTCCATGAGCTTGGCGCGGACCTCGGGCGAGGACGCGTAGAAGTCGTCCACGGCCTGCGGGTCGAAGATCCGGTTGGCGAAGGGGCTGTCGTCGGCCGGGCTGTAGCCGTAGCGGCCGAACACCGCGCACACCTCGGCGTCGGCGAAGGTGCGGTGCAGGTAGTCGGTGACCTCGGCGGCGGACTGGCCTGCGCCGATCACCACGCAGCGCTTCGGCTGGTCGGTCAGCTCCGGCACCCGGTGCATCAGGTCGAGGTTGTGCCACACCCGCTCACCGAGTTCGGCGCCCTCGGGCAAGGAGGCTTCCAGCCCCACGGCCATGACGATGTTGTGCGCCCGGTGCACGGCCAGCTGACCGCCGTGCCGGACGACGACCTCGAAGTGCTCGTCGACCGGCTGCACCTCGACGACCTCGG
Organism: Saccharopolyspora sp. NPDC049357; assembly: GCF_040677225.1. Lineage (NCBI taxonomy): Bacteria > Bacillati > Actinomycetota > Actinomycetes > Pseudonocardiales > Pseudonocardiaceae > Saccharopolyspora > Saccharopolyspora sp. NPDC049357. The sequence goes on from NZ_JBFAQJ010000063.1 coordinate 1,030, forward strand.
AGTCGTAGCGCACGACGTCGTCGAGCCGCCCGGCCGCCCACTCCAGGTAGTCGTGGTACTCGACCCGGGTGGGGAACAGGGTCTTGTGGTTGATGAAGTCGGCCAGCCGGTCCTTGGCGTGCAGGTAGGCCAGGAACGAGAAGTCGCTGGCCGGGTTGCGCATCGTGACCAGGTCCTTGAGGTAGGACACCTGCATGGTCGTGCCTTCGATCAGCATGCCCCGGTGCCATCCGAAGGACTCCTGGCGCTCGAAGAACACCCCGTCGATGGGGTCGTCGCCCGCGGTCCGGTTGTGCTCCTCCAGCGCTATCGCCAGCGCCAGGTTGGACGGCCCGAAGCCGATCCCCAGCACGTCGTGGACTTTCTCTTGGTTCAGCGCCGCAGACACGTCGTCCCCTCGGTTCGCCGGTGCCCGATTCGCGGGCGAGTGGATGTACCGGCGAACCCGCGGAGGTCAGGCCGGATTTCGCCGCGTCGGTCAGTCCCGATCGTGGTTGTGCTTGTCGTGGTACTCGGTTTCGGCCATGCCGTACTTCCAGTAACCGATGGCCAGCACGGACTTGCCGTCCATGCCTCGCTCGTCGCGCAGGTGCCGCCGGATGCCGCGCACCACGCCGGACTCACCCGCCACCCAGGCGGAGACGTCGACGTCGGCGGGCACGTCCAGCCCCTGGACGGCGTTGATCAGCTGCTGCGACAGGCCCGCCGGGCAGCCGTCGCGGTGCAGCCAGGTCCACCGCAGGTCCGGCGGGCACTGCACGTGCTGCCGGTCGGCGGCGGTGTCGACCTCGACGAGCACGTGGCCGCGCGCGGTGGGCGGCAGCGATTCGACGATGCTGGAGATCGCCGGCATGGCGGTCTCGTCGCCGGCCAGCAGGTACCAGTCGGCGGCCCGGCAGGTCTTGCCGCCGGGGCCCATCACGCCGAGGCGGTCACCGGGCCGGGCGTTGCGGGCCCAGTTGGAGGCCACCCCGTGCTCGCCGTGCATGACGAAGTCGATGTCGAGCTCGCCGCGCGACTCGTCGTAGCGGCGGACGGTGTAGGTGCGCATGGTCGGCCGGACTTCCGGCTCCGGCCAGCTGTACCGGCCGGTTTCGGGGTCCAGTCGCGGGAGGACCGGGCGGTCCTGACCCCGTCGCGGCACGAAGACCTTGATGTTGGGTCCGGTGTGCTGGTCGAGGAAGCCGGACAGCTCCTCGCCCCCGAGGGTCACCCGTCGCATCGACGGGCTCAGCTCGGCTGTGCGCAGCACCTCGAGGTCACGTGCCGGGGGCCGGTCGCGCCGAAGTCGATCCGCAGTACCCATCGACCATGCGATCCTTTCCGCTCCACCAACGATCATCCAGTTAAGGCTAGCCTAACCATATAACGGACGATTGTCTTCCCCTCGGTGGCCCAGATCTCTCAGCGCCCCGCCGGGGCCGGTTCCCGTTGCAGCACCACGGATTCCGTCACGCGCAGGGCGAGCAGAACACCGATGATCGCGAATCCGGCGGAGGTCAACATCGCCAAGTGGTAGGAACCCAGTCCGGGTCCGGAGGCCGCCAGAACGCTGGCCGTGATGGCCACGCCGAGCGCCGAACCCACCTGCCGCTGCACGTTGAACAGCGTCGACGCACCGCCGGTGTCGGTCTTGTCGATGGTCGTGAACGCGACCACCTGCAGCTCGGCCGTGGCCGCCCCGACGAAGAAGCCGGAGGCGAGTTGGACGAACGCGGCCATCCACACGTCGTGCGGGCCGATGAGGTTCATCGCCGCGAACGACAGCGCCGCGCCGAACATCGCCACCGCGATCAGCAGTCGCGGCCCGAACCTGCGGTGCGCCCAGGCGACCAGCTGCGAGGCGATCATCAGTCCCACCGCCTTCGGCAGCGTCACCAGGCCCGTCTCCCACGCCGATGCGCCCAACTCCACCTGGTACATCAAGGTGAACCCGTAGAGCGTGCCGAGGAATCCGACCAGGCAGGTGAACAGGATCAGGCTGGCCCTGCGGAAGTGGTCGTCGGCGAACAGCCGCAGGTCCAGCATCGGGTGCTCGGTGCGCAGCTGGGATCGCACCAGCAGGCCCAGCAGGACGAATCCGGCGGCACCGGCCAGCCAGCTCAACGTCGCCGAGGAACCGGTGGCGATGCCCTCCAGGCTGAAGACCACCAGCCCGAGACCCGGTGCGGCCAGCGCGAATCCGCGCAGGTCGAAGCGCTTGTCCGGTGCCTCCACGTGTTCCCGCAGCAGCAGCGCGCCGAAGACGAGCGCGGCGATGCCGACGGGCAGGTTGACGAAGAAGCCCCAGCGCCAGGTGAGGTGCTCGACGAAGAACCCGCCCAGCACCGGCCCGAGCGCGGGAGCCACCGCCGTGGGCAGCAGCAGGACCCGCGACAACCGGATCCGCTCGGCCGGCGGGTAGGCGCGGAACAGCAAGGTCAGCGCGACCGGGCTCATCACACCGCCGCCGGCGCCCTGCAAGATGCGGGCCAGCGTCAGCTGCAGCAGGTCCCCCGACAGCCCGCACAGCGCGGAGGCGAGCACGAAAACGCCGAAGGCGGACAGGAAGACCCGCTTCGTGCCGTACCGGTCGCCGAGCCAGCCCGACACCGGGATGCACACCGCGAGGCTGACCAGGTAGCCGACGTTGACCGAGGACGCCGAGCTCGCCGACACCGAGAAGTCCTCGACCAGCGCGGGCAGCGCGACGTTGACGATGGTGGCGTCCATGCCGTTCATGAACATCGCCGCGACGTAGCAAGCGCAGACCGCGATCTGCGGGTTCACCCCGCGCAACGCGGTGGCCATCAGCGGGCGGGCCGCATGTCGGTCCAGTGCACCTCGATGTGGTCGACACAGGACTGCCGGTCGGTCGGGCCGTGCGCGACGGTCCATCCGGCGGGCACCTCGATCGCGGCCGGCCACAGCGAGTACTGGTCCTGATCGTTGATCAGGGCGTAGTACTGCGCGTCCGGGTCCTCGAACGGGTTCGTCATCGTCTTGCTCCTCCTCGGTCCACCGATCACTCGACCTCCCCCAACTCCGCCCGGCGAGCGGAACGTCGGCTCAGCCTTCGGTCTCGGTGAGTGCTCGCTGCACGACTGCGGCGATCTCGGCCAGCGGTTCCGGCTGGGTCATGTCCTTGTGCTCGCAGGCGATGTCGTGGTCGATCACGTCGCCGTCCACGTACGGCTGCCACATCGCGCTGGTCAGCGACTCCTTCGCCGGGTTGACCGTGGCGTTGAAGAACAGCACGTCACCCCGGAACTTGTCGTGGTCGGCGGAGTTCTCCAGGACCGCGCAGTTGGCGAAGTTGTCGATGATGGCGGTGACGCTGTGCTCCTCCAGGTTCGCCAGGGCGCTGCCCTCGGCGGACAGGATCTCCAGCACGTCGGACCTGGTCAGCGGTCCATCGCCGAGCTCGGAGAGGTCGTAGCCGGCCATGTAGAGCAGGGCCAGCAGCGCCTCCTCCTCGGTGGGCAGGGTGTCCCAGACGTCCTTGGGGTAGGAGTCGAGCATGCTCAGGAAGCGCACCTCCTCCCCTTCGGCTTGCAGGTGGGTCGCCATCTCGTGGGCGACCACGCCGCCGAAGGACCAGCCGAGGAAGTGGTACGGCCCGTGCGGCTGCACGGTCCGGATGTGCTCCAGGTACTCGTCGGCCATCTCGGCGAGGCTGCCCGCGACGGGCGCCGGTTCGGCCAGGCCCCGGGTCTGGATGCCGTAGATCGGTCGCTCGTCGTCGATGAGCTTGAGCAGGCCCGAGAACGGCCACGCCAGACCGGCCGCCGGGTGCACGCAGAACAGCGGCTGCTTGGCGCCGCTGGTGCGCAGCGGCAGCAGGATCTCCAGCGCGTCCCGGCCGCCTCCGGTGCGGATGCGCTCGGCGAGCCCCGCCACGCTGGGCGCGGCGAACAGGCTGCCGACGTTGACCTTGATGCCCAGCGCGTCGCGGATCCGGCCGATCAGCTTGGCCGCGAGCAGCGAATGCCCGCCCAGGTCGAAGAAACCGTCGTGCACGCCGACCCGGGGCAGGCCCAGCACCTCGGCGAACAGTCCGCAGAGGATCTCCTCGGTGGGGTTGCGCGGCATGTCGTTGCCGACGACCTCGGCGAGGTCGGGCGCGGGCAGCGCGGGCCGGTCGAGCTTGCCGTTGGGCAGCAGCGGCAGCGCGTCGACGAACACCACGGCCGCCGGGACCATGTAGTCGGGCAGCTCCTCGCCGACATGACGACGCAGTGCCGCGGCGTCAGACTCGGCGTCGGAACCGCCGACGACGTAGGCGACGAGGCGCTTGTCGCCCGGGGTGTCCTCGCGGACCACGGCGGCGACCTGGGCGACGTCGTCGTGCCTGGCCAGCACGGCTTCGACCTCGCCGAGCTCGATGCGGAAACCGCGGATCTTGACCTGGTCGTCGGCGCGGCCGGCGAAGTCCAGCGTCCCGTCCGCGCGCCACCGCACCAGGTCACCGGTGCGGTACATGCGCGCGCCGCGCTCGCCGAAGGGGTCCGCCACGAACCGCTCCGCGGTCAGCCCGGCCCGGTTGAGGTAGCCGCGGGCGAGCCCGAGCCCGGAGACGTAGAGCTCGCCGACGACACCGGGCGGGCACGGCTGCAACCGCTCGTCGAGCACGTACACGCGCGCGCCCGGGTCGGGCACGCCGATCGGCACCGAGCTCGACACCGCGTCGGGGTCGCAGTCCCACAGCGTGGTGTTCACGGTCGCTTCGGTGGGTCCGTAGCAGTTGAGCATCGGCCGGTCCCGGCCCCAGCGCTGGACCAGGTCGGAGGGCACCTTCTCGGCACCGCACAACAGCGTCGCGTTCTCCGGCAGCCGCACGTCCGCCGGGAACATGCCCATCATCGACGGCCCGATCGCCAGGTGCGTCACCTCGTGCCGCCGCGCGTACTCGGCGAGGGCTTCGCCGGGAACCCGCAGGTCGGAGGGCACGACGACGAGCGTTCCGCCGCCGAGCAGACCCATGCAGATCTCCCAGAAGGCCACGTCGAAGCTCGGCGAGGCGAACTGCAGCACCCGGCTGTCCGGGGTGATGCCGACGCGCCTGGTCTGGGTGGCCAGCAGCTTGCCGATGCCCCGGTGCGCGACGACGACGCCCTTGGGCGTGCCGGTGGAACCGGAGGTGTAGATGACGTAGGCGGCGTCGTCGAGTTCCGGCTCCGGCAGGCGCGGATCGCCCTCGGACCGATCGGCGTGGTGCACCAGCGTCGTCGGCAGGTCGGCGTCGAGGTCGTCGGTGAGCACCAGGCGCGGCCGGGCGTCGTCGACCATGTGCCGCAGGCGTTCCGGCGGGTACTCCGGGTCGAGCGCGAGGTAGGCGGCCCCGGCGTGCATCGCCGCGAGCAGGCCGATGATCAGCTCGGCGGAGCGCGGGAGCATCACGCCGACGATGTCGCCTGGCCCGGCACCGCGTTCCACCAGCAGTTTCGCCTGCTCGGTGACCCGCTCGCGCAGCTGCCGGTAGGTGAGCTCGGTGTCCTCGAAGACCAGCGCGGGCTTGTCCGGGGTGGCTTCGGCGCGTTCGGCGAGGATCTGCGGGAAGGTTCCCGCCGGACCGACGCCTCCGGTCGCGTCACCCCAGGCCAGGACCTGCTCGCGGGCCTGGTCACCGAGGATGTCCAGCCGTCCGATCGGCGTTTCCGGTGCGGACACGGCGGATTCGAGCAGCATCACGAACCGCTCGACGAGGGATTCCACGGTGCGTTCGCCGAACAGGTCGGTGCTGTACTGCACCAGCCCGCGCACGTCGCCGTCGGCGCTCTCGCTGAGGCTGAAGGCCAGGTCGAACTTCGCCGCCCCGGCCGGGATGGTGTCCACAGCGGTCTCGACGCCGGGAAGTTCGGCGCCCACCGACTCGGCGGCACCCCAGTAGGCCAGCATGACCTGGAACAGCGGGTGCCTGGCCAGCGAGCGAGCCGGGTTGAGCAGTTCGGCGAGCCGCTCGAACGGCAGCTCGGCGTTGCCGAAGGCCGCCAGGTCGGTCTCGCGGACCCGGTCGAGCAGTTCGGCGAACGTCGGCTCACCGGAGGTGTCGGTGCGCAGCACGAGGCTGTTGACGAAGAACCCGACGAGGTCGTCGAGCCGGTCGTCACCGCGTCCGGCCACCGGCGAGCCGATCGGGATGTCGGTGCCCGCGCCCATCCTGGTCAGCAGCGCGGCGAGCGCGGTCTGCAGCACCATGAACGCGCTGGCCTGGTGCTCGGCGGCCAGCTCGCGGATGCGCCGGTGCAGCTCGGCGTCGAGGCCGAAGCGCACGGCTTCGCCGCGGTGGCTCGACACCGCCGGGCGCGGGTGGTCCGTGGGCAGTTCCAGCTGGTCGGGCAGGCCTGCGAGCTCCTGCTTCCAGAAGTCCAGCTGCCGCGCGGCCAGCCCGTTCCGGTCTTCCTCGTCGCCGAGCAGTTCTCGTTGCCACAGCGCGTAGTCCACGTACTGCACCGGCAGCGGTTCCCACTCCGGCGCGCGGCCGTCGAGCCGGGCGGCGTAGGCGGTCGACAGGTCGCGCACCAGCGGGCGCACCGACCACTCGTCGCCCGCGACGTGGTGCAGCAGCACCAGCAGCGCGGTGCGCTCGCCGTCGCGGAACAGCTCGGTGCGGATCGGAGGTTCCTGCGCCAGGTCGAATCCCCGTCGCGCCGCACCGGCCAGCGCGGTGTCCACATCGGACACTTCGGTGACGGGGAGTTCCGGCACCTTATCGCCGACCAGCTGACGCGGTTCGCCGAGCGTGTCGGGGAACGTCGTGCGCAGGCTCTCGTGCCGGGACACGACGTCGCCGATCGCCGCGCGCAGCGCGGTCACGTCGGGCTCACCGGTCATCCGCAGCACCAGCGGCATGTTGTAGGTCGCGCTGGGGCCTTCGAGCCGGTTCAGGAACCACAACCGCTGCTGCGCGAACGAGAGCGGGATCTCCTCGGGACGGCGCGCGGGACGCAGTTCGGGCCGGCCGCCGCCCGAAACCTCCAGTCGCTCCGCCAGTTCCGCGACGGTCGGGTGGTCGAAGAGGGTCCGGATGCCCAGTTCGTTACCGAGTTCGGTGCGCACCCGCGTCAGCAGCCGAGTCGCGAGCAGTGAATGCCCGCCGAGTTCGAAGAACCCGTCGTCGATGCCGACCTGCTCGGCGCCGAGCACCTCACCGAACAACCGGCACAGCGCCCGCTCGGCGTCGGTGCGCGGCTGCCGTCCACCACCGGCGACCTCGGGCGCGGGCAACGCCTTGGCGTCGAGCTTCCCGTTGGCGGTCAACGGGATCTCCTCGACCGCGACGAACGCGGCCGGGACCATGTAGGAGGGCAGCCGGTCGGCCAGGTGGGCGCGCAGCTGAGCCGGGTCGGCGTCGCCGGCGGTGTAGCCGACCAGCCGCTCGTCGCCCGGGACGTCCTCGCGCACCACGACGGCGGCCTGCTTGACCCGCGGGTGCACGGCCAGGTTCGCCTCGATCTCACCGAGCTCGATGCGGAATCCGCGCACCTTGACCTGCTGGTCGGCCCGGCCCATGAACTCGATGGACCCGTCAGGCCGCCAACGCCCGAGGTCACCGGAGCGGTACATGCGGGATCCGGGTTCGCCGAAGGGATCGGCGACGAACCGCTGCGCGGTCAGCCCGCGCCGCCCCAGGTATCCGCGCGCCAAGCCCTCACCGGCCACGTACATCTCACCGGTCACGCCGGGCGGAACCGGCTGGAGCAGCGAATCCAGCAGGTAGACGCGCAGGTCCGGGATACCGCGGCCAATGACACTGCCGATGACTCCCCCTCGACGCGCGACCAGGTCGGCGTCGAGCTCGACGTAGGACACGTGCACGGTGGTCTCGGTGATCCCGTACATGTTGATCAGCTTCGGCGACTCGGGGTGCCGCCGGTACCAGTCGTCCAACCTGGACAGTTCCAGCGCTTCGCCGCCGAAGACGACGCAGCGCAGCGCCAGCCGGGCGCCCGGGTTCTCCCGGTCTGCCTGGCTGAGCTGGTAGAACGCCGAGGGCGTCTGGTTGAGCACGGTGACCTGCTCGCGTTCGAGCAGGTCCAGGAACTCCTTCGGGGAGCGGCTCACCTCGTGCGGCACCACGACGAGCCTGCCGCCGTGCAGCAGCGCGCCCCACAGCTCCCACACCGAGAAGTCGAAGGCGTAGCTGTGGAACAGCGTCCACACGTCCTCGCCGGTGAAGCCGAACCACGGGTCGGTGGCCGAGAACAGCCGCACCACGTTCTGGTGCGGGATCGACACGCCCTTGGGCACTCCCGTCGAACCCGAGGTGTAGATGACGTAGGCGGTGTGTTCGCTGGTCAGCGGACCGCGCTCGCCCGGCTTGGGGTTGCGCTGGGAGTGCCGGACGATCTCGGCGATCGCCTTGTCCTCGTCCAGCAGCACCCGCGTGATGCCCTCGGGCAGCCGGTCGGCGTGCTCGCGGTCGCTGATCAGCATGGTCGGCCGCGCGTCGCCGACGATGTAGGCGATGCGCTCGGCCGGGTGCCCCGGGTCCAGCGGCAGGTAGGCGGCTCCCGCCTTGAGCACCGCCAGCAACGACACGACGAGCTCGGTGGAGCGCGGCAGCGCCAGCGCCACCAGCTGCTCGGGACCCACGCCGTGGTCGATGAGGTGGTGCGCGAGCTGGTTGGCCCGCGCGTCCAGCTCGGAGTAGGTCAGCGACTCGGCCTCGAAGGTCACCGCCACCGAGTCCGGTGTGCGCTGCGCCTGCTCCTCGAACAGCTGGGGCAGGGTCGCGGGCTCGGCCTCGGCGAAGCCGGGCACCGGCGCGTTCCACTCGTCGAGGACGCGGGTGCGCTCGGCCGGTGTGAGCAGGTCGATCCGTCCGACCGGGAAGTCGGCGTCGGCGCCTGCGAAGGAGTCCAGGAACCGCAGGAACCGCTCGCGGTGCCCGGTCAGCTCCTCGGCGGTGTAGCGGTCGGGGTTGGCGTCGAACTCGAAGCGCAGCTCGTCGCCCTCGGTGTAGACCAGCACGCTGAGGTCGTCGACGGGACCGGCGGCGACGTTGTGCACCTGGCCCGGTGCACCGGCGAAGTCCAGGTCGTAGTCGAAGGACTTGATGTTGATCATCGGCCCGAACAGCGCCCGGTCCGAACCCAGCAGCATCAGGTCGCGACGCAGCTGCTCGCTGCGGTAGCGCTGGTGCTTGCGCAGGTCCCGCACGGCCTTGGCGACCTGCGCGATCAGCTCGCCGCGGGTGGTTCCCGGCTCGACGCGCAGCCGCAGCGGCAGCACGTTGACGACCATGCCCGGCACCCGCAGCGCGACCGAACCCATCCGGCCCATCACCGGCAGGCCCAGCACGACGTCGTTCGCCCCGGTCATCCGGTGCAGGTAGGCGCCGAAGGCGGCGATGAGCGCGTCCGGCCAGATGGTGCGCGCCGCCTCGGCGGCCGCGCCGAGCTCCTCCAGCGAGGAGGTGGCGGCCAGCTGCCGGTGGAAGGTGCGCGCGGTCGGCCGCGAGCGCTCGCTCAGCGTGACCACGTCGGGCTCGTCGGCGAAGAGCTCGCGCCAGTAGGCCGCGTCGCGCTCGGCCTTCGCCGATTCCAGGTACTCGCGCTCGTCGTCGATCAGCGCGTCCAGCCCGGCGAACGGCGACTCACCGGGATCTTCCCCCGCTGCCAGCGCGCTGTAGAGCTCGGCGACGCGGCGGATGATGATCGAGAAGCCGTAGCCGTCGGTGGCCACGTGGTGTACGCGCTGGTACCACCACCAGCGCCGCTCCCCGAGCTTGCACAGCGCCGCCGTCCAGAGCCTCCCGCCGTCGCCCTGCGAGCGGGTCAGGTCGACCGGCGCGTTCAGGTCGGCCTGGATCCACTCCTGCGCGCGGGCGTCCGGGTCGGCCTCGTCGGTGAAGTCCAGCACCGGCAGCTCGACGACGTCGAGCGCGTCGATGACCTGGCGCGGGCCGTCGCCGCCGTCGACGACCCGCATCCGCAGCGTCTCGGCTTCGGCGACCACCGCGCGCAGCGCCTCGGCGAACAGTTCCGGGTCGACCTCGGCCGCGATCTCCACGCGCTCAGCGGTGTTGAAGATCGGATTGGCCTGGTCGAGTTGCTGGGCGAACCAGATTCCGGCCTGCGCCGCGGACAACGGCAGCTGGTCAGCTCGCGACGGCATTGCTCTCCCCACGATCAACACAAAAGTAAGGCTAACCTTAGTTCAGATCCGATCGGGAGTACAGCCGCACGCCAGACCACCTGACGTGGGACTACTCACCTGGACGTGGGAACACCATCAGCGCGGAGTTCTTGTTCGGCAAACCGACCTCGGCCGCCTGGGCGAAGCCCGCCTTGCCGAACGCGCCCACCGAAGCTCCATTGTGGACATTCGGCTCGGCGACGACGTTTCGGCACGCCGGGTCCGCCGCCAGCAACCCTCGCGCCACGGCCTCCAGCAGCGCGGAACCCACGCCCTTGCCGATCGCGTCCGGCTCGCCGATGGCGATGTGCGCGCCCAGGTCGTGCGGCGCGTGCGAGTAGCAGAGGGCCAGCTTGTCCCGCTGCACGCGGTAGAGCTCCAGGTAGCCGATGTCGCGGCCGTCGCGCGACACGACGCACGGCACCGAGTGCTCCCCCGCCAGCTGCGTCGCGATCTCGTCGCGCCACCGCTTGAGCGGCCAGTCCTGGTTCCAGTTGACCGCGACGTGCTCGCGGTTCATCCAGCGGTGCACCAGCTCGACGTCCGGGCCGCCGTCCTCGCCGGTGATGGTCACCGGCCGCAGCCTCCAGCCGTCGCCGAGCTCCGGCAGCGGCACGCCGGGCACCTCCGCCGGCGGCTCCAGGCGCAGCGGGTTGCCGACCTCGAAAGCGACCGGCCGCACCCGCACGGCACCGGTGTCGTCCCGGTAGCGCAGCTGCGAGCCGTTGAGCGCGGCGAGATCGGTCAGGGTCGGGCTGGTCAGCCAGTGGTCGATCAGGTCCGCGCTCTGCGGGTGCTGCTCGGCGATCGCACCGAGCCGCTTGGCGAGCTCGGCGAGCATGTACTCCTCGTGCACCACACCGCGCCGGCCCAGCAGACCGACGACCACCAGCACGCCACGGCTGATCAGGCGCGCGGTCAGCTCCGCGCGATCCCGGCCGTCGGACGCGAGCACTCCGGGCAGCAGCCGCTCCTCGATGTGCCTGGTCAGCCAGCGCTGCGCCTCGGCGGCGTTGGACAGCGAGCGGCCGACGGTCACCAGGTCGTCGGGCAGCGGCAGCGGATCGACCTCGCGACGCGGCAGCGCGTCCAGCAGCCAGTCGACCAGCGTTCCCGACTCCGGCGCGTTGATCGGCGCGTCCGCCCGCGAGCGCGCCCGCGCGTCGGCCGAGCACGCGGCGGCCAGCAGCGCCGGGTCGGCCGAGACCAGCGTCCGCCCGGCCTTGTCCAGCACTCCGATCGAGCCGAACCCGTGCGCACCGGTCGGCGAGTCGTAGACGACGTCGACGTGCAGCGACAAGGATGCGATGGTCAGCCGGAGCGGACCTTCGGCGACCGACGTGTGGGTCTCGGCCAGCCAACGCCGCAACAGCACCGAGGCCCGTTGGTGCTGCCGCCCGACCAAGTCGGCTCCGTGAGACACGCCGCGCTCCCTCCCAAGACAATTGGTAAGCGGAGCCTAACCTAATCACTCCGTCGGGAGACAAGCCATCGCCCGGAGATCGGCACTGATCGGACCGACCGGACGAATCGGCGTCCTCCGACGACGTGCACAGTGGACAGATGCGTGTCAGCATCCTCGGACGTGGCAGCAGGACCACACGATTGATCAACACCTGATCCGGTGACGGTCGTTGTGTCTCGCTGGGCGTTGCCCGAACATCCGCCCTACTCTCCGATTTAGCTAATTGGGCCTACCGTCCGGAGAGGAGATCACCCATGGATGACGCCGACGCAGTCGTGCCGCTCCGGCCGGGTTTCGACATCCAGGTCCGCGGCTTCAGCCGCAACCAGGTCGTCGAGCACATCGAGCTCCTGGAAGATCAGCTGCGCATGGTCACCATCGACCGCAACGAAGCGGTCCGGCTGAACAACGACCTGCGCACGCTCTGCGACGACACCCGCAGGAGCCTCGACCGATCCGAACAGCGGCTCAAGAGCATCGAGTCCTCCGACACGGGCCTGCCCGCCGCCTCCCAGCGGGTGCAGAACATGCTCGCGATCGCCGAGGACGAGGTGCAGACCCTGCGCGATCAGTCCAAGCGGCAGGCCGAGATCATCCGCGGCACCGCGGAGACCGAGGCTCGAGCGCTGATCAGCGAGGCCGAGCGCGCCGCCGACGAACTCCGCGAGGAGTGCACCGACCTCGTCAACGACGTCGAGTCCCGGCGCGCGAAGCTGCAGCGCGAGCACGAGCAGAAGATCAGCGAGCAGCGCAGCCGCGAGTACCGGCTGCGCCAGGAGATCCGCAACGAGTACAAGCGGGTCATCGCCAACGCGCAGGAGGAATCCGACGCGCTGATCTCCGAAACCCGCAGGCAGTGCGGCCAGTGGGACGCCGAGTCCGAGCAGATGCGGCTGGAGGCGCTGGAGGAGATCCGCGTCGAGCGGCAGCGGCTGGAAGAGCTCCGAGCCTCGGTGCTCGCCGCGATGGACCAAGCCAAGCAGGTGCTCGACGAGTCGGCCGCGAACGTGCGCGCCCAGACCGACGCCGCCACGACGCCGGAACCCGACGGCCCGGTCGAGCCGGAAGAGAGCCGGTTGCAGGAGGTCACGCTGCCCGAGCAGCGCGACGACGTGCAGACCTACACGATTCCCATCGAGCAGCAGCACACCAACAACGGAGCGCCGCAGGCTCCCAGTGCGCGGCAGAACTGATCAGGGAGGCGACTCGTGGAAATGCTGGTGCTGATGTTCGTCTGCGGCCTCGCGGTGGCCACCCTGGTGTTCTGGCCGCTGCTCCACCGGGCGCAGCGCAAGGCGACCGAATCGAAGCCGACCGCTCCGCACGGCAAGCACGCGCTGAGGGCGACTTCAGCCCCGGAGGACTCCGCCACCGCACCGGAGGCGAGCGGCTCGGACGAGAAGACCGACCGCGAAGGTGACGGCGAGGCCACGCAGCCGGTGAAGATCGAGGCGACCGCACCGAGGCCTCGCGAACCGGAACCGATGGAGATGCCGGAGCTGCCGACCGACATCTTCGACGCCCGCTACCGGGCCAGGTTCAACCGCACCAAGCGGCGCCTGGAGCGCATCCGCGCGGAGATCACCAACGCCGGCTGACCCCGGCCGTCCGGCCCGTGCGGTGCGACATTGGTACGGGCATTTTGCCGGTTGCTAGGTTCGAAGGCGAACCTGGCAACCTACGGCTGGAGTCTCCCCGGTGAAGAACCCGCCCCGGATCTACCTCGTCGCCACGACAGGCCACCCCAACTACGGCGACGAGCTGATCGCCGCGGCCTGGCTCAAGCACCTGGCGAAGGTGGCTCCCCAAAGCGAGGTCTGGCTGGACTCCCCCAACCCGGGGCCCAGCGCCGTGCTGCTCTCCCACCTGCACCCGAACGTCAAGTTCACCGACACCTTCTGGCGCTTGTGCTGGGAGGCGCCCGACGACGAGCCGTGGTCGGTCGCGGCCTTCGTGCAGCACGCGATCCACAACCCCGGCCTGGCGCCGCGCTGGGTCTCCGGCATCGACCTCGCCTCGCAGATGGACCTGTTCCACGTGATCGGCGGCGGCTTCATCAACGGCATCTGGCCGCGCCACATCGGCCTGCTCGCGGCCACCGCGGCCGCCGCGCACCGCTCCGGCGGCCGGGCGGTGATGACCGGGCAGGGCCTGTCGCCGATCGCCGAGGCCGCCGAGCCGCTGCTGCGCAGCCTCGCCGAGCAGTTCGAGGTCGTCGACGTCCGCGACGAGCCGTCGGCATCGCTGCTGATCGAACCGTCGGTCACCGGTGACGACATGTTCTTCGGCGTCGAACCCGGGCTCTTCCGCACCGACGACGACGATCTCCGCGACGTCGTGGTGTGCATGCAGTCGGACCTGCTCGACGAGTCGGTGCCCGCGCTGGCCGGGTTCCTGCTGGACACGCTGCGCGAGTGGCGGGTCGAGCCGGAGCAGGTGGCCTTCGTGGAGGGCATCCCGCGCGCCGACCGCGAGGTGTTCTCGCTGGTCGAGCACGATCTGCCGGGCGCCCGGTTCCACGCGTTCGACGAGATCATGCGCGACGGACTGCCCGCCAAGCCCGGCCAGCGGTGGCTGTCGACGCGGTTCCACCTGCACCTCATGGCCGCCGCCGCGGGCGCGAGCGGGGTCGCGGTGTCGATCAACTCGGGGTACTACACCAACAAGCACCGGTCGTTGATCGACCGCGGTTCCGGCTGGGAGCTGAGCGAGGGCCTGCGGATTCCGTCGAGCCCCAGCGCCGGCGGCTTCAGCTCCGCCGCGCTGCGCGAGTTGCAGCAGCGCAAGGCGGCGCTGGCGAAGGCGATCTACGGCTGAGGGACCCGGTCCTGCTCGATGCGCACGGTGTCGGCGAGCGCGTTGGTCTCCTCCGGGGTGCGCGACTCGGGGATCTCGCACTCCGGGACCTCGGGCTCGACCGCCGACTGCGGCCAGATCTGGGGCGCCTCGATGCCGGGAAGCAGCTGCGCGGACTCGGGGGTCTCGCGACCGTCCCCGCGACGGTCGGCGATGTAGAACGGCGCGGCGGCCAGGATCGGGATCGACATCCCGAGAAAAACGATCAGAAGTGAAGACATTGCCCCAGAACTCCATCCACGCCCGCGGAAGATTCCGCCACTCACAAACGCCCTGCTAGGACAGGGGGCTCGCCCAGCATGTCGTTGTGCGAGCCACTTCGTTAACACCGCAAGATTGTGTCACGCATCACATGATGAATCACGCTGTGGTGCAACCCGAAACGGATGACGGCCCGCCACTACCGGCGAGCCGTCATCGGTGTTCTCGAAACGCGAAACCCTTGTCACGCAAGGAATTTCGCGGTGGGCCAGGTTTCCTTGACCCACGCGCCGTTCCAGAACACCCACTCGTACTCGGTCGCCCGGGTGAACGCGGCGAACATCTGCTCGCGCGTCGCGTCGTCCGAGCGCTCCGCGACCTTGTCGACGAGCTCCCGGGCGGCCAGCACGGCCTCGGCGAACTCGTCGTCGGCGTAGGTGGTGATCCACGCCTTGTAGGGGTGACCCTCGATGTCGCCGGTGGCGTCGAGGATCTTGCTGCCGACGTACTGGTACACCCAGAAGCACGGCAGGATCGCGGCCAGCAGCACCGGGTACGACTCGGTCAGCGCGCAGGAGCGCAGGTAGGACGTGTAGGCCAGGCACGACGGCGAGGTGTCCACACCGGAGATCTCCTCGTCGGTCAGGCCGAACTCGGCGACGTAACCGGCGTGCAGCCGCCGCTCCTCCACCAGCGCGCCCTGCGCGGCCCCGGCGAGGAACGCCGCGTCGGCGGCGTCATCGGCCCTGGTCGCCGCGGCCGACAGCGCCTGCGCGAAGCCGACCAGGTATCGCGCGTCCTGAACGATGTAGAAGGCGAAGACGTCCCGTTCCAGGCTGCCGTCCGCCAGCGCCTTGTTGAACGGGTGGTCCACGATCGCCTGCTGCAATCCGGCGGTGCGCTCCCACGCCTGGGCGCAGAACCCTCCGGCGGGCGGAGCGGGCAACGTGCTCATGAGAACCCCTCGCAGAAGTCGGAATCTCGGGTGCGGTGGCGAAGCGGCGGGCGGTTCTGGTCCGAACCGTCGATGATCGAAGTCCGTTCTGCCCGGACAGTTCCCACCAGGACGGCCCCGCTCACCACCAGTGGTGGAAGTGGTGCACCGGACCGTGGCCGCGGCCGACGTCGAGGCGCTCAGAGGCGCGCAGGGCCTCGGTGAGGTACTGCTTGGCCTCGCGGACGGCCTCCAGCCAGTCCGGGCGCTGCGGGCGCAGCGCCGCGATCGCCGCCGAGAGCGTGCACCCGGTGCCGTGATCGTTGGTGGTGGCCACCCGCTCGCTGCTGAGGAACTCCGCCAGCCCGTCGCCGTAGAGCAGGTCGACGCTCGACTCGCCGCTGAGGTGCCCGCCCTTGAGCAGCACCTGCTTGGCGCCGAGCGCGGCCAGCCGCTCGGCCTGCGCGGGCATCTCGTCGGGACCGCCGATCTCGGCTTCGCCGAGCAGGTCGGCCGCCTCCGGCAGGTTCGGCGTGATCAGGTCCACCCTCGGCAGCAGCTCGTCGCGCAGCGCACCGACGGCCTCCGGCGCGAGGAGCCGGTCACCGCTCTTGGCGACCATGACCGGATCGAGCACCACGAACCGAGGCGAGTAGCGCTCCAGCACGGCCGTGACCGCGCGGATGACTTCGGCGTTGGCGAGCATGCCGATCTTGACGGCGTCCACCCGGACGTCGTCGAGCAGCGTCACCAGCTGGTCGGTGATGAAGCCCGGCGGGACCTCCTGCACCCGGCTCACCCCGGTGGTGGTCTGCGCGACCAGCGCGGTGATCACCGACATGCCGTAGGCGCCGTTGGCCGAGAACGCCTTGAGATCTGCCTGGATACCGGCGCCACCGCTGGGGTCGGTCCCGGCGATGGTCAGCACATTGGGAGCCATGACGTCCCTCCGCTAGTACGAGCTAGGTCAGGTTCAACGGGTCTGTTCTCAGCCCTGGCAGGGCACCCCGCGTCACTGCCACCAACCTAACAACCCAGGGCAAGCCCCCGGCCCGCGCGGTTCACTCGATCAACCCGATCACCTGGCCCACGTGGAGCACTTCGCCCCGCTTCACCTGGTGCCACAGGGTTCCCGTTGCCAGCGCCGACACCCGGATCGCGGCGCCGTCGGTCTCCGCGGGACGCAGCTCGGCCAGCGGCTGCCCCGCCCGCACCCCGCTCCCGTCGGAGGCCAGCCAGCGCACCAGCCGCCAGCGGGCCGGGCCCGTGCGCTCACCCGGCAGGTGAAGATCGGTCATCCCAACCCCCCGGCTTCCAAGAGCCGCAAGAATGCGACGAATGCCGCAGCGGATGAGCCCAGCGGAGGGAAAAGCCACCCCGATGGAGCAGTGCGACCGCGATCGATTTCACACCGTGAAAGCCCCCACCGGAAGGCAAGGTCATCCTCCGCAGCCGACTAAAGTGGAGGGCGATGGAAACCACGACCGATGCCCCAGGCTTCGCCCGCTCGCGCCGGCAGCGTTCTGAACAGGACCCCGCGCAGATCTGGGCGCCGCTAGCGGACCTGACCGAGGCCGCCGTCGCGGCCGCCGGATCGGGGACGGTGGCGATCACCCGCGGTTTTGACCGCAACAGCCGTCAGCGCGCCAAGGCACTGCGCGATCTGCTGGCCCGACGCGACGTGCCCGCGATCGAGGTCACGCCCGCCCCGGGCAGCGACCGGTTGCTGGCCGACGTGGCGGTCAGCGCCGTGGTCAACCTGATCGGCGCCGGTTCGTGGCAGCCCTACCGGCTCGCCGCGCAGCTGCGCGCACCGGTGCTGACCCCCAAGCCCGGCACCGAGCCGGGTGACGAGGTCAGCCGGGATGTCATCGCCCTGGCCGGCGAGGAGTCCGGCAAGCGCGACGTCGCGCTCTCGCACGTCGCGGTGCGCGGCGACAAGCCCGCCGAGGGCCGGCTCACCGTCTCCTTCGACGACACCGAGCAGGTCATCGACGGCGGCTGGCTGACCGCCACCGTGACCGGCGACCAGCTCAGCGTCCAGTTCGGCGGCCAGGAGCAGGACGAGCGGTCGATCAACACCGGCAAGATCCGAATCGAGGCGTCCGACGCGCCGCACCGCCTGGTGCGCGACGAGCTCCCGATCGCCGACTTCGAAGGCGCGGTCGTGCTCTCCGCCGAGCCCGCCGGGCTGAAGGTACGCCCGGTCTGACGGTTTCTTGGGCCGGACGAGTGTCGTCGGCTAACAGCGTTCGCTCAGGGGCGATTCCCGGTTGGGGGGGTCGCCCCTGAGTTGCGTTCGGGCCCGCGAACCCGGCCGTGACCGCGCACACTTTCCCGTTGTTTCGGCGAAACGCCGTCACGCCCCTCGGATCGGTGCGTCCCTCCACCAGGAGCGCGCGCTGCGCGGCTTCACCGCACCAAGCGGATCGGCACAGGGAGGCTGGGACTGTGGGGTCCAACCAGGAGTGGCACGTCAGTTGCCGCGACGTCGCCGGACGGCGACGAGACATGTCGGTGTTCGTCAACCACGGCCGGGTCGTCATCGTCGCGCCGCCTGGGGAGACGGCGGTGCTCTCACCGCTGGAGGTCGGCCGCTTGCGCGCGGCCCTGCGCGACGCGGTGGTCACCGCCGCCGACGTCGACTAGGACCCTGGGGGTCGGCGCGGCGGGAGAGGCTCCCCCTTCCCCGCCGCGCCGTCTAACTTCGCCCATCGCGGCTGGCGAGGAGCGGCGAGGACGGGAGCCGTTCCGCTCTCGCGCGATCGCGGAACCGGGATACTCGACACGGAGGACTTGGCCGGGAGGATTACTCACGGCACAATCTACTCCCGAGTAGGTTTCACGGACGAGGGGTGACCGAGTGAGCGTTCTGCGGCGACTGCCCAGCTTTCTGACCAACCACGCCGCACCGGCACTGCACACCTTGTTCGTGCTGGTGAAACAAGGCGTCGTGCGGCCCATGAGGCCGGACAAGCTGGTGCGCATCGCGCTCGCCTACCGGCGGTGGGGCATCACCCTGCCGCTCGGCTTCGCCGTCGGCGCCGCCCGCCACCCCGATCGCCCCGCCGTGATCGACGAGCGCGGCGCGCTCAGCTACGCCGAACTCGCCACCCGCACCACGCGCCTGGCCGCCGCGCTGCGCGACCGCGTGCCCGGCAAGACCCGCATCGGCGTGCTGACCCGCAACCACCACGGACCCGTCGAGGTCATCGTCGCCGCGGCCAAGCTCGGCGTCGACGTGGTGCTGCTCAACGTCGGGCTCAGCACCCGCCAGCTCGCGGACGTGCTCGCCGAGCAGGACGTCAGCGTGCTCGTCCTCGACGAGGAGTTCACCGGGCACCTGCAGGACCTGCCCGGCGACCTCGACGTCGTCCTCGGCTGGGCCGACGGCCCCACCGAGCACAACACCCTCGACCACCTCATCGCCACCGGCACCGGCAAGCAGGTGCCCCGGCCCAAGCGGCACTCGCGGCTGATCGTGCTCACCTCCGGCACCACCGGCACGCCCAAGGGCGCCCGCCGCCCCGACCCGCCGAGCCTGAACCCGGCCGGCGCGGTGTTCTCCCGCATCCCGCTGCGAGCGGGCGAACGCGTGCTGCTCAGCGCTCCCCTGTTCCACACCTGGGGGATCGCCGGATTCCAGCTCTCCGCCGTCCTCGGCGCCACCTTGGTGCTGCGCCGCAAGTTCGACGCGATCGACACGCTGCGCACCATCCAGCGGCACCGCGTCGGCGGCATGTTCGGCGTTCCGGTCATGCTCCAGCGGATGCTCGACCTGCCCGCCGAGGAGCGCGAGCGCTTCGACACCTCGTCGCTGCGCGTCGTCGCCGCCAGCGGCTCCGCGCTGCCCGGTGACCTGGCCACCACGTTCCAGCGCGCCTTCGGCCCGGTCCTCTACAACCTCTACGGGTCCACCGAGGTCTCCTGGGTGAGCATCGCCACGCCCGCCGACCTGCGCGCCGCACCGTCCTCGGCCGGGCGGCCACCGCGCGGCACCACCGTGCGCATCCTCGACGACAAGGGCGAACCCGTCCGCCGCGGCGAGACCGGCCGCATCTTCGCCGGCAACGACATGCTGTTCGACGGCTACACCAACGGCAAGAGCCGCGAACGCCACGAAGGGCTCATGTCCACCGGTGACCTGGGACGGTTCGACCACTCCGGGCGGTTGTTCATCGCGGGCCGCGAGGACGACATGATCATCTCCGGTGGCGAGAACATCTACCCCAAGGAAGCCGAGGACGCCATCGCCGGAATCGCGGAGGTCTCCGAAGCCGCCGTCATCGGCGTCGACGACGCCGACTTCGGCCAGCGCCTGGCCGCGTTCGTCGTCCCGCGCGAGAAGGGCTCCATGGACGCCGACCAGGTGCGCGACCACGTCCGCAGCCGGGTGTCGAAGTTCGCCGTCCCCCGCGACGTGATCTTCCTGGACGAGCTCCCCCGCAACGCCACCGGCAAGGTCGTCCCCCGCGAACTCCGGACGCACCTCGACGGGTAGAAGCTTTCGATCCCGACACTCTTCCCGCGATCAACCGGTCGCGGGAGTTAGGCTGCGTCGAGTGAATGACCGTCTAGTGTGGATCGACTGCGAAATGACCGGGCTGGAGCTCGGCAAGGACGCGTTGATCGAGATCGCCGCCCTGGTCACGGACGCGGACCTCAACATCCTCGGCGAAGGCGTGGACATCGTCATCCACGCCGACGACGACGCCCTCGCGGGCATGCCCGAGGTCGTGCGCGACATGCACGACCGCTCGGGGCTCACCGAGGAGGTCCGCTCGTCCCAGGTGACCCTCGCCGAAGCAGAGCAGCAGGTCCTGGAATACATCCGGCAGCACGTGCCCGACGTGCGGTCCGCGCCGCTGGCGGGCAACTCCATCGCCACCGATCGCGGATTCATCGCGCGCGACATGCCGCAGCTCGACGCGCACCTGCACTACCGGATGGTCGACGTCTCCTCCATCAAGGAGCTCTGCCGGCGCTGGTACCCGCGCATCTACTACGCGCAGCCGGAGAAGGGCCTCGCCCACCGCGCGCTGGCCGACATCCGCGAGTCCATCCGCGAGCTCGCGTACTACCGGCGCACCGCGTTCGTCCCGCATCCCGGCCCGAGCAGCGAGCAGGCCCAGGCCGTCGCCGCCGAACTGCTCAGCGACCCCGGAGGGGTCAGCGGGACCACGCGAGCACGTGAGCAGCCCTGAGACCCCGCTGAGCTGCTCGGACGCGAAAACCGGAGGCGGTGGAAATCCCGTGGCGGGCACACGCTAGGATGGTTTCCGTTGCTCCGGACGGGGCCCGACGGGGCCGGTCCGAGTGGCCGAGGTGGGTGTAGCTCAGTCGGTAGAGCACTGGGTTGTGGTCCCAGGAGTCGCGGGTTCGAATCCCGTCACTCACCCTTTTGGGAGACCCGTTCCTTTCCAGGAGCGGGTCTCCTCTCTTTTCTCGGCCTTCTTCTGAGTCCGTGGTCACCCTGCTCAGCGGTGGAACCTGAGCGGCGGTGCCGGCTTCTCGAGTGGGGCAAAGAGAAAGCGACTGCGTCGCTTGACCGACGCAGTCGCTTCGTCCTGTTTCTTCCCTACTTGTTGCCCTTCTGCCACTCGTTCCAGGGGATCTGCCAGTCCCCGAAGCCGTCCCAGGAGCGGAGGTTGGGGCCGCCGGCGTTGGTGATCTCGACCACGTCGCCCTTCTTGAGCAGGTTGAAGATCCACTCCGCGTTGGCGTTGTTCATGTTGATGCAGCCATGGCTGACGTTGCGGTGTCCCTGATCGCCCACCGACCACGGAGCCGCGTGCAGGAACTCACCGCCGTTGGAGATGCGGACCGCCCACTCGACCTCCGTCTGGTAGCCACCGGCCTCCAGCGGCAGCCCGTAGGTCGTCGAGTCCATCACCTTCTTGCGGTGGTGCTCGGTGACCACGTGCACGCCGTTGTTCGAGGGGAACTCCGGCTTGCCCAGCGACACCGGCATAGTCCGGATGACCTGGCCGTTCTTCTCCACGCTCATCTGGTGCGACGCGCCGTCGGCCTTGAGCACCACGCGGTCGCCGATGGTGATGGTGGCCTTGCGGTCCTCCTCGCCCCACAGACCCGGCCCGAACTCGCGGCCGTAGGCGTCCACCGCGATCGAGACCTTGGTGCCCGCCTGCCAGTAGTCCTTGGGCCGCCAGTGCACCTCGCGGCTGTTGAACCAGTAGAAGGCGCCCTCGACGGCCGGCTCGGTGGCGACCTTGATCGCCTCCTCCGCCTTCCGCTTGTCGGGAGCGGGTGCGTTGCTGCTGAAGCGGAACACCAGCGGCTGGCCGACCCCGACGGTCTCGCCGTCCAGCGGGATCATCGACACGTAGGTCTGCGACTTCGGATCGATCGTGCTGAAGGTCGACTGCTGCGTGATGGCCGGGCCGCCCTCGCCCTGGGCCGTCACCGCCAGCGTGTAGGTCTTGCCGTAACCGGCCTTCTCCGTGGCGGACCAGCTCGCGCCGTCCGGGGACACCTGCCCCGGCACCTGCTTCCCGTCGGAGTTGGTCAGCGTCGCGTTCACGATCCGGCCGTCGCTGACGTTCGCGGTCACCGGAGCGGCCGGTGACACGTCCTTGGCCCCGTTCGGCTGCGCGAACCGCACCACCGGGGCCTGCGGGCCCTGGTCCTGCTCGGCCTCCACTCCCCCGCCGCCGCTGCACCCCGCGACCAGCAAACCCACCAGCCCGACGACCGACACAGCCGTCAGCCGACTAACCCGCGAGAGAACCCCGACCGGGTTATGCCTTTTCCTCATTGGCAACAATCCGTCCCGTCAACCACACCTGCTCCTGAACACCAGTGTGCCGTAATCACCCGACCGTGCGTGCGGCGACCAGGCCAACACTCAGTGTCATATGCCCTGAGCTCGGCCCTCTCCACGCACGTCCGGCAGACGTGCGGAGCGGCACCGGGGTTGCCCTCGACCTTCGAGGAGACCCCCCGCCGGGGGCGCGCACGACCCGTGCTAATGTTTTCGACGTCGCCAGGGAGACCGAACGGAAACCCCGGGGGACGCGCTAGCGCCAATAGCTCAACTGGCAGAGCAGCTGACTCTTAATCAGCGGGTTCGGGGTTCGAGTCCCTGTTGGCGCACAGCAAAGAAAGGCCCGCCTCCTCGGCGGGTCTTTTTCATTTTCAATATCGCGCCGAGGGACATGACCTCGAACACGGTCGGACCTGCTGCACAGGCCGTTCCAAGCGCGTGCTAATCTTTTTCGCGTTGCCGGGGAGACCCGGGGCCGGCGCCAATAGCTCAACTGGCAGAGCAGCTGACTCTTAATCAGCGGGTTCGGGGTTCGAGTCCCTGTTGGCGCACAGCGAAAGAAGACCCGCCCCATCGGCGGGTCTTCTTCATTTGCGAAACCCGCTCCGGCACGCCGCCACCAGGTGTCGACCTCCCTGGAGAACTCCGCCCACCGCAGTGCATCATTGACCGTCCACTGAGGACTCAACCACTCCTGGTCACCACCGGTTCGCCGAAGTCCGCCCGCAAGGCGGTATCTGCGGACATCCCGGGGCACCAACAATCGATCGCGCACGCGGCTCCGGCGACGGTGGAGGGTCATGTTCGAGCAGGTCATGACCGGCGCGGTCATCGCGGCGACGGTGACAGCGCTGGTGCGGCTCGGAATCGGCCACCGCAACCGCGAACCGCCATGCCACGTGGACGTCGCCCAGCTGATGATGGGCCTGGGCATGATCGCGATGCACCTGACGCCGTCGCCGCTGCTCGCCGCTCCCTTCCTCGTTCTCGCCTGCTGGTCGGGATTTCGGGCGGCGTGGCTGCGCGCCGGCTCGCACCTGCACCACGCGATCGGAGCGCTGGCGATGGTCTACATGTTCGCCGGGCAGCAGTCCGGGGTCGCCGGAGCGCCACTGGTCACGGCGGGCCACCACCACGCTTCCGTCGCGATCGCGGCGCAGGCCCCGGGTTTCGCGTACCCGCTGCTGGCCTGGTCGCTGATGACCTACTGCGCGCTCGCCGCGGGGTTCGCCGCCACCGACCTGGTGCGCGCTCCACCGCCGCGGCTGCGCTCGCTGGTCGAGCTGGCGCTCTCGGCCGCGATGGCCCACATGTTCCTGGTGATGCTCTAGGAATTCCTGGTAAGCAGCCGCTGACAGTTGATCCTGCTAATGATCAGTATTACAAGCCGCGCCTCTGGTCACCCCGAATCGGAGAGGTTAGGCTACCCAAACTTTTGCACGATTCCGACAGATTGGGTGCCTCATGCTGCGCCATCGCAGACTCATCGCGGCGTTGTCCGCCGCGTTCGCCCTGGGCGTCGCCGGTTGCGGCACGCCCGCGCCCGAGCAGCCCGCTCCCGCCCAGAGCCGCGTCGTCCAGCACGCCAAGGGCCAGACCACCATCGCCGGAACACCGCAGCGAGTCGTCGTTCTCGACACCGGCGAGCTGGACTCCGTGCTGGCGCTCGGCGTGAAGCCGGTCGCGACCGTGCTGCCCGACGCCAACACCCAGCTCCAGCCGTACCTGGCGGAGAAGGCGGGCAACCCCGAGATCGTCGGCACCATCGGCTCCCCCAACCTGGAGAAGATCGCCGCCCTCAAGCCGGACCTGATCCTGTCCAGCAAGACCCGCGACGACGAGCACTACGAGGCGCTGAGCAAGATCGCCCCCACCGTCTTCGCCCAGACCGTGGGCAAGACGTGGAAGGAGAACTTCCTGCTGGACGCCGACGCGCTCGGCAAGCGCGCGGACGCCGACCGGATCCTCGCCGACTACCAGGCCCGCGCCGCCGAGATCGGCAAGCAGGCCGGTGGCCGCAAGGTCAGCATGCTCCGGTTCATCCCCGGTGACATCCGGCTCTACAACAAGGGTTCGTTCATCGGAACCATCCTCGCCGACGCGGGCTTCAACCGCCCGGACAACCAGCTCGGCGACAAGACCTTCACCAAGGTCAGCCGTGAGCAGATCTCCCAGGCGGACGGCGACGTGCTGTTCTACGCCGCCTACGGCGACAACGCGCGCCAGCAGATGAACGAGGTGACCGGCTCGGTGCAGTGGACCACCCTCGGCGCGGTGCGCGCCGGCCAGGCCACCGAGGTGCCCGACGACACCTGGTACCTGGGCCTGGGTCCGCTCGCCGCCGACCTTGTGCTCGACGACCTGGAGAAGTTCGTCGCCAAGAAGTGAGTCAGCGCCCGGCGTCGAGGCGGAGATCGCCGGAGCTCGGACCCACGCGCACATCCTCTGCGCCCGTTTCGACCTCCACCGTCACCTCCACCTCGGCCCCGGGTTCTGCCGTGGCCACCGCGAAACCGGCCAGCCGCAACGGATCCGCGGTGTAGACCTGCACGACCTCGCGGCCGGCGCGGTCACCGGTGTTGCGCAGCTTCACCGTGACCGCGTCGCCGTCGAGCGTCGCCTCGTCGTACGACCACGTCGTGTAGCCCAGCCCGTGCCCGAAGCTGAAGCCCGGCGTGACACCCCGAGCGGCGTAGGCGCGGTAGCCGATCAGCGGCCCCTCCTCGTAGCTCAGCTCGCCGTCGACCGGCTGCACGCCCGGCAGCGGCACCGGCACGTCCGCGAGCGCGGCGGGCAACGTCGTGGGCAGCCTGCCGCCCGGCTCCACGGCTCCCAGCAGAACGTCGGCCAACGCGTCTCCGTACTCCTGACCGCCGAACCACGTCCACAGCACGGCAGGCGCGTCCGTCGCCCACGGCATCAGCACGGGACCGCCCGCGTTGACCACCACGACGGTGTTCGGATTGGCCGCGATCACCTTCGCCACCAGCTCGTTCTGCGGTCCCGGCAGGTCCAGCGAGTTCCGGTCCCGGCCCTCCGTCTCGACCTCGTCGTTGGTGCCGACCACGACCACCGCGACATCGCTGTCCCGCGCCGCCCGCAAGGCCGCTTCCAGCTCGGTCGCGTCGTCCCAGCGCTCCGGCCGGTGGCCCAAGCCCACGCAGACCAGGTCCGCGTCGACCTTCAGCGGCGTGAACTCCACCGCGAGGCGAACGCGACCCGCCTCGTCCAGGTCTGAGTCGACCAGCACGACGTTGAAGCGCTGCTCCGGCGGCGCCAGCATGTCGCCCAGCGGATCGTCGACCTCGTTGCTGCTCTTGACGTCGGCGGACAGCACCTCGCGACCCGAGACCTCGACGCGGAAGTGCCCGGTGCCGTTCACGCCGAACACGTGCTCACCGACCTCGGCGGGGAGCTTCCCGCTCATCCGGAGCTTCCTGGTGCCCTCCGGCATCGCGCCGAGCTGCCAGATCAGGCGCTCGGTGCCGCGCAGCTCCGCGTCGAGCACCTGGCCCTTCTCCCCGAGGTACTCCACGCGCAGACCGTTGCCCTCGCCCTGCGGGTCGAGCACCAGCTCGGGCGGGATCGGGTCGAGCAGCCGCCGGTGGCGCACACCGCGCTGGTAGTGGATCTCCGCGTTCGGCAGGGCCCTGCGGATGCCGTCCAGCGGAGTCACCACGTGCGGCGGGCTGACGTGCGAGGAACCCCCGCCCTGCACCGCGGGGAAGGTCGCGTTCTCGCCGATCACCGCGACCTTCGCGACCTCCTGATCCAGCGGGAGCAGCGAGTTGTCGTTGCGCAGCAGCACGAATCCGCGTGCCGTCAGCTCCCGGATCGAGGCACGCGCCTGCTCCGGCGGGGCTTCCGCGGTCTTCTGCTCGGTCTGGCCCTCGCCGAGGGCGCCCACCCGGTCCGCCAGGCGCAACAACCGCAGCACCTTGTCGTCCAGGACCGATTCCTCGACCTCGCCGTCCTCGACCGCCTTCGCCAGCGCACCATCCGCCCACGGGCTCTTCGGGCCGGGCATCGCCAGATCCAGTCCGCCGTTGGCCGCACCGGCGCAGGACCTGGTGGCGAACCAGTCGGAGACCAGCACGCCGTCGAAGCCCCACTCGGCCTTGAGGACGTCGTTGACCAGGGCGGAATGCTCGGTCATCGTGCGGCCGTTGACCGAGTTGTAGGCGGCCATCATCGCCCAGGGCCGCGCTTCGTCGACGATGCGCCGGAACGGCGCCAAGTAGCAGTCCCGCAGAGTCGACTCGTCGATCACCGCGTTGTAGGTGAGCCGTTCGGTCTCGCTCTCGTTGCCGACGTAGTGCTTGGGCGTGGCCGCGACACCGCGCGACTGGATGCCGGCGACGATCTCCGCACCGATCACACCGGTCAGCAGCGGATCCTCGGAGAAGTTCTCGAAGTGCCTGCCGCCGAACGGGCTCCGGTGCAGGTTGATCGTGGGTGCGAGCACGACGTGCACGCCGCGCCGGACTGCCTCATCACCGAACAGCTCGCCGGCTCGCCGCACCTCGGCCCGGTCCCAGGTCGCCGCCAGGCCCGACGCGACCGGGAGCAGCAGCGAGGCGTCGCGCTCGTCCCAGGTCGTGCCCCGGACCCCGTTCGGGCCGTCCGACAGCACCAGCCGGCGCAAGCCGATCTTCGGCATCGGGTGCAACGTCCAGAAGTCGGCGCCGGTCAGCAACCGGGCCTTCTCCTCCACCGTCAGCTTCTCCAGCAACGATCGGAGGTCTTTCTCTTCCACTCCCGCGCCCCTTCCGCCCGGACTCCGGCGACCAAGTCTCAAGCACGGAAACGACCTTGTCGAGCGGAGACGCCAAAAAGCGGGGCTGGTTGATCCTGCTCGGATCAACCAGCCCCCCTGATAATGTTTGTGTGGGGGGTGTCTTAATATCCCCAAACCAAGCGAGTGAA
>NZ_JBFAQJ010000064.1:0-26600 GCF_040677225.1 Saccharopolyspora sp. NPDC049357
TCGATTATTTTGTTCCAGTGCTTATCTTTTTTCTTGTCTTTGACTGTCTTGAAGTTTCTTTAGTGCGCGCTCTGCTCGCGCTTCAAAATTTCGCGCGAAATTCGAATCCGCCACCTCGAAGAGGTGACGTTCAGGCGCGGTTGAGGGCTGCGATGAGCAGCTGGGCCGTTTGGTCGAGCTGGGTCGTGGTCTTGGTGAGGGTTTCCACGTCCGGTTCGATGACGCGGAGGTCGCAGGCGAGCTGAACGACCTGCTCGTGCAGGAATCGCAGCTGGTCGGCCGTCGGCCCCAGGTCGTTCGCGCCGTCGGCGAGCTCGCGCAGCGCGTCCCGCGTCTCGGCGAGGGTGTCGGACAGCGGTCCGATCCGCTCCAGCGCGACCACCAGGCGGGGCAGGGCGTGGATCGCGGCGAGCACGGCGGTCGTCTCGCGGAGCAGCGCTCCGGCGAGGGACGTCAGGCCGCCGAGCAGGCGGCCGGGGACCTCCAGGGCGCTGCCGAGATCGGGTAACGGCGTGGGCATGTCCGCCAGTCTGCGGCAGGTCGGCCGCACCGCGCAGCCCTACCTGCCATCGGTTTTACCCGGACGTCGCCGCTTCTTCGCCCGCGCGGCACCCTCATCGCCGGGCTGTTCGGCGGGTTCCTGGACGGCCACCAGCGCGGCGATGGCGGTCGTGATGGGCACCGCCGCGACCAGTCCGACGCTGCCGACGAGCGTGCGCACGACCTCCTGCGCGACGGCCTGCGAGCTGACGATCTCGCCGAAGGTGCGGCCGGAGAGGGTGTAGGCCAGCAGCATCGGCAGCGCCGCACCCGCGTAGGCCAGCACCAGCGTGTTGACCGCGGACGAGACGTGGTCGCGACCGATGCGCAAGCCCGCCCCGTAGAGCTGCCGCCAGGACAACGTCGGGTTGGCCGCTCGCAGCTCCCACACGGCGCTGGTCTGGGTGACGGTCACGTCGTCGAGGACGCCGAGCGCGCCGATGACGATGCCGGCCAGCAGCAGTCCGCGCGCGTCGATGGGTGCGCCCAGCGCCCCGATCAGGCTGGAGGTGTTCTCGTCCAGCCCGGTGAGGCTGGTGGCGGCGGAGAAGGCGGTGCTGAGGACTCCGATGAGCGCCAGGCTCAGCAGCGTGCCGAGCACGGCGGTGGAGGTCCGCGCGGAGAACCCGTGCGTCAGGTACAGCACGACGAACATGATCAGCCCGGCGCCGACGACCGCCACCAGCAGCGGATCTTCACCGGCGAGGATCGCGGGGAGCACGAATCCGACCAGCATCACCAGGCTCAGGCCGAGACCGACGAGCGCGGCCAGGCCCTGCCAGCGCCCGAGCACGAGCACGGCGGCGGCGAACACCAGCGCCAGCAGCGTCAGCGGCATTCCGCGCTGGAAGTCCACGACCTGGAACGACGTCGGGTCGTCGGGGTTCTCCCCGGCGTAGGAGAGCACCACCTGGTCGCCGACGGCGAAGCGCGGGCTGCCCGGGTCGGTGGGCACGACCTGCTCGATGGTCTGGTTCGGCCGCGGCCCGTCCTGCATCTTCACGGCGAGCTGGACGCAGCCCTGACCGGCTTCGCCCTCGCTGCACGAGGTGGCTCCGGCGGAGATGACCTCGCCGTTGACCGGGGACTGCCCGAACCCGAGGTCGGCGCCGGTCTTCTGGTCGTGGCCCCACGGGTAGAGCACGAAGACCCCGACGACCGCGGCCAGCGCGAACGGGATGAGCAGGAACGCCAGCAGCCGCTTGACGTGCGTCGACGCCGGGGCGGCCGGGCCGTGCCCGTGTCCGTGTCCGTGACCGGCGGGTTCTTCGCGTCGTCGGTGGGAGCGGGGTTCCTCCGGCGGCGGGGGTGCGGGCTGCGGGCGCGGCGGGCGGGTGCGCTGCGGGTCCGGGCGCTGCGGTGGCGCCTGCCGAGGTGGCCGGCCGTCCTGGGGAGGCTGGTTCTCCCGCGGAGGATGGGCTTCGCGGGGAGGCTGGTTTTCCCGGTGAGGTGGGTTCTCCCGGGGCGGCTGGTTCTCCCGGGGCGGCTGGGGCGGTCGGCGGTCGGGTTGCTGCGGAGGCGGCTGCCACGCGGGCTGTCCCGGCTGCCGATGGCGAGGCCGACGTCCGGGAATCTCGGGTGGCTCGGTCACCCGGCAATTATGCGTGTCGGTCCTGCGGCTTCCGGGACCCCGTCGGCTCACGTCCGGTTGTCGTACTCCTCCCGCGAGGCCAGCACGTCGGCCACGTGGGCCTCCGACCACCGGGCGAGTCCGGACACCAGCCGCGCGGCCTGCTCACCCACCTCGGTCAGCGAGTAGTCCACTCGCGGGGGGATCACCGGGTGGGCCTCGCGGTGCACGAAGCCGTCTCGTTCGAGGGTCTGCAGCGTCTGGGCCAGCATCTTCTCGCTGACCCCGCCGATGATGCGGCGCAGTTCGCTGAACCGTCGGCCGTCCTCCAACAGGGCGGCGAGGACGAGCACGCCCCAGCGGCTCGTGATGTGCTCGAGAACGCTGCGCGAGGGACAGGTGGCCGCATTCACATTCGGCTGTTCGGTGGCGGTGACCTCGTTGCTTACCGGCATGCCACTACCTTACCCCGAAGTGGGTACTAACCAGAAGTTAGTGCCGTCGATACAGTGAGTCCAAAGCGCACGCACACATTGCTGGAGGACATGGACATGAGCATCGTCGTCACCGGAGCCACTGGACAGCTCGGCTCGCTCGTCGTGGAAGGGCTGTTGCGCGAGGTTCCCGCCGACCAGGTCGCCGCGGTGGTCCGCGACGCCGCCAAGGCGGCTCCGCTCGCCGCGCGCGGCGTCGAGCTGCGCATCGCCGACTACGACACGCCGGACACCTTCAGCGAGGTGTTCAACGACGGCGACGTCGTCCTGCTGATCTCCAGCCCCGACGCGGGCAGGCGGCTCCCGCAGCACCAGGCGGTGATCGACGCGGCGAAGGAAGCGGGCGTGGCCAGGCTCGTCTACACGGGCGTGCTCGGTGGCCCGAACGCGGACTTCGCGCTCGCCGACGACCACAAGGGCACCGAGCAGGCGATCCTCGACTCGGGCCTGACCTGGACGTTCCTGCGCAACGGCTGGTACAGCGAGAACTACACCGCCCAGATCCCGACCCAGCTGGAGCACGGCGTCGTCGGCAGCGCCGGTGACGGCAAGATCGGCTCGGCGACCCGCGAGGACTACGCGGAGGCGGCGGTCGCGGTCCTGACCGGCTCGGGGCACGAGAACCGCAGCTACGAGCTCAGCGGCGACCGCGCTTTCACGCTCGCGGAGTA
Organism: Saccharopolyspora sp. NPDC049357; assembly: GCF_040677225.1. Classification (NCBI taxonomy): domain Bacteria; kingdom Bacillati; phylum Actinomycetota; class Actinomycetes; order Pseudonocardiales; family Pseudonocardiaceae; genus Saccharopolyspora; species Saccharopolyspora sp. NPDC049357. The sequence goes on from NZ_JBFAQJ010000064.1 coordinate 3,276, forward strand.
CGCGGCGGAGCTCTCCCGCCAGTCGGGCGAGGACGTCGCCTACACCGACGTCCCGCCGGACACCCTCAAGGCCATCCTCACCGGTGCGGGTGTCCCGGACGCGTTCGCCGACGTCCTCGTCGACGTGGACGTCTCGGCCATCGCCAAGGGCCTGCTCCAGGGCGGCAGCGGCGACCTCGCCCGCCTCATCGGCCGTCCCACGACCCCGATCTCCCAGTCGATCTCGGACGCGTTGCAGAGGTGAGCCCGAGCGTCGCCGGCGCGGCGGACCGGGCCGGCGACGCGCTCACCGTTCGAGCTCGTCCGCCGGCATCGGCACCACGTGGCCGAGGGATTCAGCCCCGGCTGGAGCGCATGGCGCTGACGTGCTGGAGCTCGGGGTCGGCGGCGAGTTCGCGGTACCGGTCCGATCCCGCCGGGACCAGCGCGATGCGTCCCTCGGCGTCGCTGTGCACGCCCCAGCCGTACCGCTTGGTCAGCGCTGAGGCCCGCAGGCAGGGTTGTCCCTTGGCGAAGAACTCGTCCCGGCTCAGACCGCGCCGCCGTCCGTTGGACTCGTAGACCACGTCGTCGGAGGTGTGCCGGTACGGGTCGGCGATGAGCATGTCGAACTGGATGCGGGCCACCGACGGAGTCGCCCGCAGCGGGGGTTCTTCCGCCTGCGCCACCGGGCAGTCCGCGGCTACCTCGATGAACGTGTTCGCGTAGTTGGTCGTGTGCACCGGCATGAGAGCACGGTACGGCGGCTCACCGACAACGTCGTGCGAAAACCGCACCGCGGCGCGAAAGTCTTCAGCGTGCGCTCGCGGCCTTTTCGAGTGCGGGCCGGAGCTCGTCGAGCGCCCAGGGGATGCCCAGCACCGACGGGAAGCGGAGTTGGGTGATGGTCTGCATGTCGGTGGTGACGTAGGCGCCGTTGTTGACGGCGGGGATCCCGCGCACGAGCGGGTTGCTCTCGAACGCCTGCCTGGCCGCCGGGTTGGGGAACGCGGTGATGACCAGGTCGGCGTCGAGCTTGTCGAGCTGTTCGGCGCCGAGCTTGCCGGTCGGGCTCCCGCTGACCTGCTGGGTGCCTGCCAGCGACGGGGAGAGCTTCATGCCCAGCTGCTCGATCTGCTTGACCGCGAAGTCCTCCGGGGAGACCAGCGTGAACACCTCGTTCGGTGACGCTGCCAGCGACAGGGAGAAGGTCTTGCCGGCGAGTCCGGGATAGCGGTTTCGGACGTCGGCGATCGCGCGTTCGGTGTCGCTGACGAGGCGCTCGGCCTCGGCTTTCCTGCCCAGCGCCGTGCCGACGACCTGGACGTGCTCCTGCCAGGTCTGCTTGCCCCACTCGGCCCGGTAGCCGACGGTCGGCGCGACCTTCGCCAGGTCGGGATACTCCTGCTCGAGGCCGAAGTCGCCGGTGGCCAGGATCAGGTCGGGCTGGAACCGGATGACCTTCTCCAGGTCCACGCCCGACGGTGAGCTGACGACCTGCGTCTTGGCCGGGTCCATCCGGCCGGCCAGCCACGGGTAGCGGCCGTCGGGCGTGGACGTGTCCTTGGAGAAGAAGGCCACGGGGCTGACGCCGAGCGCCAGGGCCGCGTCCAGGTCGTCGGTGGACGTGCCGATGACCACGACCCGCTTCGGCGGCGCCGGGATCGAGGTCGTGCCGAACCTGTGCTCGATGCTGACCGGGTAGCCCGCGCCCGCCGGGGCCGGAGCCGGCGGTGCGTCCTGCGCGGGGCTGCAGCCCGCCACGCCGAGCGCCAGCGCGAACACCGCGCAGCAGGTCAGGAGTGCGCGCACGCCGCCGGGCGCGTGCTTCGAGCGAGACATGGAACCACCTTGGAGAGCGCCTGGTGCCAGGTACGCGATCGGCGAGGTCCTGGGTCGTTGGCACCCAGCTAAACAAGGTAAGGCTTGCCTCAAAACAGGCGATCGGACCAACTCCGTTGGCCTGAACGGAGCAGGTGAAGCGGAGCGTTTCGGACCGCTTCGATCGGCCGTTCGTCCTCGATTCTTCGGCGCGCCCTCCGGTCCGCGCGGCGCCGGGCGTCATCGTGCGCCGCGTTGGAAGTCCGCTTCCAGTTCTGGTCGAGCCCGACCGGATCGCGACCCGATCGGGCAAGGCGCGCCGAATCGCGGTGACCCGCGCGGTCATTCCTCGCCGGTGACGGCGATGGTGATCTCGAATTCGGTCGGGTTGGTCTGAACGGTTCCGTCGTCGAAGGTGATCGTCACGGATCCGTCCGAGGCCGGGGTGACCTCGGTGACCGCTCGCGTCTCGTTCGCCGGGCGGTCGCCGATCCAGAGATCGCCGACCTTGAGCTGCCCCCACGTGATCTTCCGCCGCGGGGTGGTGTTGCTCGCTCGCAAGCGTCTCCCTCTCTTCGCTGTCGGGCGTTCGTCACCACATCATCGTGCATGCGCGAAAGCCGTTGGCGAGCAACCCGTTGCCCCCGGCGTGCGGTGGGTCAGGCCGTGTTCCGGCCGGTGCGTTCGTAGCGTTCGTAGACAACTTCGTCGTTGAAGGTTCGAGTCTCGACCAGGTTCAGCCGGATGTTCTCGGCGACCGGGGGAAGATGCGGGATCCCGCCGCCGACGATGATCGGATACCGGAAGAGGCGCAGGTCGTCGACGAGGCCCAGTTCGATGGCTTCGGCCGCCAGAGTCGCGCCCCCGATACCGACGTCCTGATCGGTCGAGCCGGCGATCGCGCCGGCCTCCTCGCGCAGCGAGCCCCCGGCCAGGCGGGCGTTGCCCTCAACGCTGTTGAGCGTGCGGCTGAAGACGACCTTCGGCAGGGCCGACCAGACGTCGGCGAAAGCGGAACGGAGCTCATCGACGCGCATCGACGGGTCCGTCTCCCACACCAGCATGGCCTCGTAAAGCCTGCGGCCGCACAGAAAACCGCCGAGCTCGCGCGTCCGCGCGAGGTGGAATCCGAACAGCTCCTCGCTCGGGGTCGTCCACGCGAACTCGCCCCGCCGGTCGGCGATGTAGCCGTCGACCGAAACGCTCATCGAGTAGACCAGCACGTCGTGAAGCGTAGCCCCGATTCCGCGGGTCAGCGGGCCGAGCGCGGGCGGCCTCGGTGATGCGGACGACGGCGCTGCAGATCCCGGGCTCCGGCGAGGTCTCAGTTGCGCGCCCGTAGCACAACACCCCATCACGACGATCTGCACCGAGGACAGGATTAGCACCCTGATCAGCGATGATCATGACGTTCGAAGGTGAGATGGAGATGGGAACGCACTTAGGCATTCGTGGTCTTGGAATCGTGACCGGGTACGGCTGGGGCGTCGCGCCGTTCTGGGACGGACTGCTCGGCGGCAAGCACGCGGCCTCGCTGGCCGAGGGCTACGGAGAGGGCCGTGACCGGGCCGCGTGGATCGCCGCGGTCCCGCCCGGCGGCGACGACTCCGACGGGCCGAGCACGTTCGGCCGCGCGATGCGCGGCGCGGCCCGCGAAGCGGTCGCCGACGCGCGCGCACGCGGTTGGCGCGAAGGGCGGCGAGTCGGCCTGCTGCACGCGGTCGTGCTCGGAGAAGTGGAGCTGTGGCGGGACTTCTACCTCCGGCACGGCGGCGACCTCGCTTCGCGCGACTACCTGCGGCTGATGCCGTCGACGCCGATGTCGCTGCTGATGCAGGAGTTCGGCTTCCACGGGCCCGCGATGAACGTCTCGGCGATGTGCTCGTCGGGCAACGCGGGACTGCTCACCGCCAAGGCGTGGATCGACGCGGGGATCGTCGACGACGTCGTCTTCGTCGCCACGGACGTGTCCGCGACCCCGGAGAACGTGCTGCACTTCGAACGCCTCGGAGTCGCCTTCAGCGACGCGGAACCGCCCGAGGTCTGCAGGCCGTTCCAGGAGGGCAGCCGAGGTTTCGCGATGGGCGAGGCATCGGTGGCCATGATCCTCTCGCGGGAGAGCGGCGGCACGTCCTACGCGCACGTGCTCGGGGGAGCGATGTCGCACGACGCGCACCACGTCACCTCGATCGACCCGAGCCTGACCGACATCACCCGCTGCTTCGAGGAGGCCATCGAGAACGCGGGCGTGGAACCGTCGGACCTGCGCTACCTCAACGCCCACGGTCCGGGCACGGCCCAGTGCGATCGGGCGGAGGCAGCGGTCTTCGACTCGCTGTTCCCGTCGGAAGCCGAGCTGTACTCGGTCAAACCGCTGGTCGGCCACTGCCAGGGCGCCGCCTCGGCGGTGGAGATCGCCGCCACCGCGCTCGGCTACGACCGGGGCACCATCCCGGCTCCGCCCGCGGTGTCCGCCGCCCACCCGCGCCTGCTCGACGGGCCGACGCCCGTCCAGGAGGGGGTCACGGTCAAGTCCTCCCTCGGCATGGGAGGCCACAACTCCGTCGTCCTGCTCTCGGGGACGTGACCCCGGGAGTGACCGTGCGCTCGATCGTGTGAGCTCGGTGGAGACGACTCGACAGATCATCGAATCTGTGTTCGAATCGAGGTCATGCGTTGGGAAGAGCAGCGGGTTGATGCAGGCCGGGCGGGCGAGCTGCCGCTCGGCCTGCCTGACCCGGTCGCGCGCGGGAGCGGCCGAGCCGGGTTGGCGTTGCCGGAGCCGGTGCCGATCGAGGCCGGGACCGAGGGCGCCTACGCCATCGAGATCCAGGCGAAGTCAATCCTCAACCGGGTGCCGGGAGAGGCGCAGGTGCCGTTCCGCTGGACGGTGAACCCGTACCGAGGCTGCACGCACGCCTGCGTCTACTGCTTCGCGCGGCGGACTCACACGTACTTGGACCTGGATTCGGGGCGTGATTTCGACAGCAAGATCGTGGTGAAGACGAACGCGGCGACGTTGCTGCGCAAGGAGCTGGCGAGCCCGCGCTGGACCGGTGAGCCGATCGCGATGGGCACCAACACCGATCCGTACCAGCGCGCGGAGGGGCGCTACCGGTTGATGCCGGAGATCATCGCCGCGCTGCGGGACCGGGCCAACCCGTTCTCGATCCTGACCAAGGGCACGCTGATCCTGCGCGATCTGGACCTGATCGTCCTGGCCGCCCAGCGGGCTCCGGTGTCGGTGGCGACGTCGATCGGGTCGGTCGACGAGGCGTTGTGGCGGGAGGTGGAGCCGGGAACACCATCACCGCTGCGCCGGCTCGACGTGGTGCGCCGGTTCGCCGAGGTGGGCATCGGGTGTTCGGTGCTGATGGCGCCGATCCTGCCGGGGCTCAGCGACTCACCGGAGCAGATCGACGCCACGGTGGCCGCGATCGCCGAGGCGGGTGCGACGAGCCTGACGCCGATCGTGCTCCACCTGCGCTCGGGCGCGCGCGAGTGGTACCACCAGTGGCTGAGTGCTCGACGGCCAGATCTGCTGCCCCTTTACGAGAAGCTGTACCGCAACGGCGCTTATGCGCCGAAGTCGTATCAGCGGCAGGTCGTTGATCTGGTTGAGCAGGCCAAGCGTCGTCACGGGCTGACGCCTCCGCTGCGACCGGGGAGCTTCCGGACGCAGCAGCACGATCTACCGCAGTCCGACGTGGACCAGGGCCGGGAGCGCCAGCTCACGCTGCTGTAGTGGGAGGAGAAGGTCGCCACGCCTTCGTAAGCAGCCCGGCGAGCCGGTGGTGGTAGCGGCGTTTCAACTGGTGTCGCTGGTTATCCGGGCGGCCGCCTCTCTGGCCGGTACACCTAGAGACCTCTAAAGTTCGGGAGCGTCTGGTGGTCTGGGCAGTCGCTGTCAAGCGATCACCCCGTGCGGAAGATGGAGATCGCCGCCGGGGTGCGGACGCCACAGGCTCGCGTCGCGTCCGACACGAGGTCGGTCGTGAAACCGGCCATGTCCAGTGACCATTCCGGAACGCGGCAACTGAGGTGAACCTCCACGACGTCCCCGCCCAATGGCCACCGCCCGTCAAATGTGTCGGGATCCGGCATACCTGAGGCCGGTGCATTCAGGACCTCGACAGCAATCGTCGACAACGATCGGGCTTCCACCTCGGCCACGAGACCGGCCGGGTCGATCTCGTCCTTCGCGGGCGTGCGTACGGAGATGCCGACTTCTTCCGGGCGTCCCTGCTCGACCAGTATGAACCACTGGTGCGAGGTGGTGAAGTGCTCGTTGTCGAGGATGTCCGCACCCAGCGGGAGCACCGCGTGGACACCGCGCAGGTCAAACCGCCCGACCCTGCTCAAGACGTCACCCAAGCACGTCATCGCTTGCCAAGCGGGCACTCGCGCGCATTCGTCCAGTAGCCCGGCCTGCATCCAGGCCGCTTCACGCACCTCGCCGTCCTGAGTCCAGTCGCCCCCTGCTTCGTGCTGGTGCCAGCGGACTCCCGCATCGGCCCGCGATCCGAACTCGGCCAGGCCCAGCGAGACACTGCGCTGGACCAGCAGCCCATAAACGTCACCGAATTCGCCGAGCTCCCACTGTCTCGCCACCAACGGATGCAACTCCAGCTGACCGTGCAAGCCGACAATGAAAGCCGGGTAGTTGCCAAGCGTCTTCGATGCCGTCATGGATGGCATGGTAGTGGCCTGACAGCTGTAATGAGGACATTCGAATCGTCCACGACACCATCGATGTCCACATCGACCACACTGCGCCAATCACCCAGCGGAGTGGTCGTCCTGCACGGGATCCGAGCGTTGGCCCGCTTGCTAGTGTTGTTCGGCGGAATGCTGCGCGGCGGGCCTGTCACCACCGTTCGCCACTGCCCGTCTGCACCGAAGTACTGCAGCTGCACAGTCACCGTGCCCGTCTTACCTAGCAAGTAGGGGTCATTCGTGGTCCACCAGCCATGCGCGGAGGCATCGACGTTGTTCGCGCTGGTGTGCACGTAATCGCCTTGATGCTGGAACGGGTGAGGCTCTTTGGCTTCGTCCTGTGCTTTCGCAGCGATACTCGCATCACCTGCGACGGTTTCCGGGGCGGGCCCGACAGTCTCCGCTGCCGCGAGGCCGGTTCCGCAGGTGACCATGCAGCTGGCCACAGCTACGCCCAGCATTTTTCGCACTGACATGTTTTCGCTGAATCTCATGATGGCGGCCCCCAATTTTCGTCGACTACCCCAGAACATGGACCAAGGACCCATGCCAAACCAGGAAGCTCGTAGCGGGCGACGTTCCCAGCAAATCCACCGTCTCAGCTGCTGCTCATGAGTGGAGCCTGTTCTCGCATATTTCCATTAACGTTCTTCACGCTCCCGCAAGTGAGCGCGCGAAGTCATCGGGCATGGTCATCGGAGTAGCTTCGCGTCGTCTCCGGCTTGTCCAAGCCGCGAAAGCAGTGGGCAACTCGCCGTTCTGCTCGGCGGTTCAACGAGCTGGACTTTCCCGGCGGGGATCCGCTGCTGGGGCATGATCGCCGCGTTCGGCACGTTCGCGATCGGGTTCCTCAGTCGTCCGCTCGGCGGCGCGTACCTCGGCGAGCTGTGGGACGTCAGTGCGGTGTCACCGTGCCCTGGCTGATGCAGGTGACCGCGCCACGGATGTCGTGCCAGCTCAGTCCCGTGTCTGCGAGCGGCATGATCAGTTCACCGGCCAGGCCGAAGCCGCTGATCGGGCCGCCCCAGTGCGGCACCCGCACCGAGATCCACCGGCCCCGCCGGAGGCGGACTCGTGTGACCGCAGACCAGGGCGCGGTGAACGTACCCGCATCCGAGGTGTAGGTCACCCCGCCGGGGGTGAAGATCAGCTGGAGCCCACGCATCGCGGCGTGCACCCGGTACACGCGCAGGTAGACGGTGAGAACGACAGCAAACAGCAGCGCGAGCAGGTAGTACACGTATCCGCTGATGTTTCCCAGCGCGGTCAAGGTGGCCGCTGCCAGCAACTCGACCACGACCGCCACGGCCTGGGTGATGATCGGGATCCGCATGCGTCGGAGCTCGCGCTGGTGAGCGTGCGGCGTACGGGCGATCACGAAGGTGGTCGCGGCAGGAGGTGGAACGGGATGCACCAGGACAGTGTTCCACCATCCACCAGGAAACAGCGGCAATCCGAGAGTTTGCGGGCAACTTCCGCGTGCAGCAGGGAGAGCTGGCGCAGCCCGACGCCGGGTGGCGTCAGGTGCGTAGCTCTCCCTGCTGGGATCGTGGTCAGGTGGTGAGTGCTGCGGGCAGGTCGGCTACTCCGGGGAGGACGAGCGTCGGGTTGTGCTGCTCCAGCTCGGTTCGGGTTTGGGCGCCGGTGAGGACCGCGACGACGTGGCCTGCGCGTGCTGCGTGGCCCGCTTGGACGTCGAGGACCGTGTCGCCCGCGGTGAGAACCTCTGCGGGACCGGTGATTCCGGTGAGTTCCATCGCCCGGTGGATCATGGCGGGGGACGGGCGTCCTGCCGCCACTTCGCACGCGCAGACCACGGCGTCGAGCTGATCGCCGACCTCCCAGTCCACTTCGGACAGGATCAGGTCGGTGATCCGCCGGTCGAAACCGGTGGTCAGCGCGACCTTCACGCCTGATTCGCGCAGCGCCGCAAGGGTTTCCGGAACATTCGGGAACGGTTGCGGTGGCGTGCGCTCGTAGGCGTCGCCCAGGCGGGCCACGAAGCGGTCGTGCAACCGTTCCACCGCGTCCGGATCGCCGGTGAGCGCGGCCAGGGCCGCACGCTTGTCCGCGCCCATCCAGTGCCGCAGGTCCGCGTCGGAGGGAGTCGCGCCGTGCTCGGCGACGACCTCGGCGAGAACGCGGTAGACGGCGCCTCCCTCGTCGATGGTGGTACCTGCGATGTCCAGTGCGACCAGGGCGATCACGACGTGCTCCCGAGAAGGCGGCGGATGAGGGCGGAGAGCTGGTCCACCGCGACGATCAGCACCAGCACCACCAGGATGTGGGTGAGCATCTCGTCGAACTGGAACAACTGGATCGACTGGTTGATCAGGAACCCGATGCCGGCGGCACCGACCAGACCCAGCACCAGCGAAGACCGGACGTTGACGTCGAACCGGTACAGCAGCAGACCGACCATCTGCGGCGTCACCACCGGCAGCAGCGCGTGCGCGGCGACCTGGATGCGGCCGGCACCGGCCGAGCGCAGCGCCTGCGCCGGACCGGGATCGGCGTCCTCCAGCGTCTCCGCCCACAACTTGCCCATGACGCCGACGTTGTGGAACACCAGCGCCAGCACGCCCGGGAACGGGCCGAGCCCGACGGCGGTGACGAAGATCAGTGCGAACACCACGTCGGGCACCGCGCGCAGGAACGACAGCAGGCTCCGCGCGGGCTGGTAGACCCAGCCGGGCGCGGTCCCGCGGGTCGCCAGCAGCGCCAGCAGCAGCGATCCGGGGATGGACAGCGTCGTGCCCAGCAGGCCGATCCACAGCGTGACGACCGCGGCCGACGCGCTCTCGGCGAGCACGTCCGAGCCGAGCTCCGGCGGCACGGCCTCGGACAAGAACTCGCCCATGCCGGTGGCACCCTCGACCAGCGCGGACACCGAGATCTCGGTGGCGTTCCAGGCCACCACGTGGGCGGCCAGGAGCAGCGCCGCGACGGACCAGCCGATCATCCGGAGCCGGACGCGCGGCGGTTTCGGCGGAACGGCTCGGTGTGCGGGGTGCAGGGCGGTGGTCACGACGACGTCTCCAGCAGGGCGTGCGGGTACAGGGAATCGACGGGCTGGGTGGGGTCCCCATCGAGGACGACCGAACCGTCGTGCAAACCGACGATGCGGTCGGCGTAGCGGCGGGCGAGATCGGGCTGGTGCAGCACCGCGAGCACGGCCAGCCGCTCGGTGTGGGCGAGCTCGGCCAGCAGCTCCAGGACCTGCTCCGCAGCGGCCGGGTCGAGCGCCGACACCGGCTCGTCGGCCAGCACCACCGGTGCCCGCTGGCACAGCGCGCGGGCGATGGCCACGCGCTGCTGCTGGCCGCCGGACAGTCCGGAAGCGCGGTCGTGCGCGCGATCGGCGAGCCCGACGCGCTCCAGGCAGGCCATCGCCTCCTCCCGCACCGAGCGGGGGAACAGCGCGGGGGTGAGCGAGCGGTGCAGCGGGAGCCTGCCCAGCGCCCCGGTGCACACGTTCTCCAGCGCGCTGCGCCTGCCGACCAGGTGAATCCGCTGGAACACCAAGGCGATGTCCAGCGGCCCCCGGCGGCGGCCGTCGACCGTGACCGTGCCGTCGGCCGGGGTCAACCCGGCGGCAGCGCGCAGCATCGTGGACTTCCCGGACCCGTTGGCGCCGAGCACGGCCAGCAGCTCACCCGAGGAGACCGTCACATCGACGCCGTGCAGGACTTCGCGGGATCCGTAGTGGACGGTCAGACCCGTGGCGGTGAGCATCAGACGTCGCCTTCGGTGAGCTTGAGGGAGGTGGCCAGGTCGAACAGCGGCTGGTAGGTGGAGCGGTCGACGGGCACCAGCGGGCCGGGCGGCGAGACGTCCAGCAGCGCACCGATCTCGCCGACCGTGGACGGATCCAGGTTCAGCAGCGCGTCGCGGACGGCCTGCTTGAACGCCGGGTCCATGTCGCCGCGAACGGTGATCGGGTCGTTCGGGATCGGCGCCGAGCTCCAGATCTGGCGGTGCGCGGCGGGGTCGAAGAGCCCGGCCGCGGTGGCGCTGGCCAGCTGCTGGGAGTTGATCTCGGCGGCGTCCACCGCGCGGTTGGTGAGCGCCAGCAGCGCCTCCGGGTGGCCACCGGCGTAGTCGATCTTCACCTCGTTCTCGGGGATGTGGTTGTCGGCCAGCGCCTTTCGCGGCAGCGCGTCGCCGGAGGTGGAACCGACCGAGCCCAGCGCCAGCGACCGGCCCCGCAGCTGCTGCACCGAGGTGATGTCGGAGTCCTTCGGAACCCAGATTCCCGCGGTGTAGGTCGACAGCACCCGGTTGGCGTCGGCGAACGAGGCCACCGCCTCGGCCTCGGCGCGCTGGCTGGCGAAGACGTAGCCGAGCGGTCCGAAGATCGCGATGTCGAGCTTGTTGTTCTGCATGGCCAGGACCTCGGCCGAGTACTCCTGGGTCACCTGGACTTCCACCGGGCAGTTGAGCGACTTCGACAGCGCGTCGCCCAGCTTCTGCGCGGCGGGAGTGAGCCGGGCGGGGTCTTCGAAGGGTTCGACGCCGAAGCGGATCTTGCCGTCCGGGCAGGTAGGCGACTCACCGGCGGTGTCACCGCCGGTGCCGCAGGCGGTGAGCGCCAAGACGGAGCCGGCTGCGATGGCGAGGGCGATCGGGCGTGTGAAGTGGCGCAAGGACATCAGGGGCTCCCGAGGGTTCAGGCGAGGGAATCGACAACGGATGGAGCGAGTCCGAAAGCGGTGGTCATACCGATTCCGGAGGTCACGGCGACAGCGGTGACGCCGGGGGAGACGCGGGTGCGGAGGAATTCGCCGTCGGCGGAGGCGTAGACGCCTTGCCAGCGGCGGACCACCGCGAGGTCGTCGCGGCCGAGCAGCGCTCGGGTCTCGGCGAGCAGGAGCCCGTCGAGTTCTTCCGAGGACCAGGGTTCGGGGGTGCGGGCGTAGGTGTGGGTGTCGCCGACGACGAGGTCGCCGTCCGGCAGCTGGGTGAGCATGTGGTTGACCGACGCCGTCAGCAGTTCCGGGCGCTGGTCGCTCCAGCGCTCGCGCAGCGCGCGGGCGCCTGCGGTCCCGGCCAGGGCCGGGTAGCGCAGCATCGAGGTTCCGGTCAGCAGCGCCGGGCCGAGCTTCAGACCAGGGACCCGGAGTTGCAGCATCTGCAGCACGCAGCGGCGAACTCCGGCCGCCTCGGCCGCGTCCGGGATGATCCGGTCGAGGTCGTGGCCCGCGCAGACCACCACGTGATCGCCGTGCAGCGAGCCTTGCCCGGTGCGCACCAGACCGTCTTCGACGCTCAGCACGGGAGTCCCCCACAGCACTCGCGCCCCCGGTTGCTCGGCGAGCCACGCGGCGATCGCGGCGGCGGCGCGCCGCTGGTCGACGCGGAGGTCGCGGGGGAGCAGTGCCCCGCCGTGCAGTCCTTCGGCGGAAACCGATGCGGCGGAGGTGGTTTCGTCCGCGGTGAGCAATCGGACCTGGTCCGGTCCGCGGAGCTCGGCGAGCTCCTCCAGCGCGGAGGTCTCCTCGGCCGACCGGGCGGCGACGACCGTGCCGCATTCGGCGACGCCGAAGCCCGCTCGCTCGCCCAGTCGCAGCCAGGTCCCCCTGGCGTGCTCGGCGAAGCGCAGCGCCTCGCCGGTCTGGGCGGTGATGCAGGCGTGCCCGAAGTTGCGGACGGAGGCGCCGACGGCGTGGTCGTCGCGTTCGACGACCGTGACCGACATCCCCCGCTCCACCGCGGCGACGGCGTGCGCCAGGCCGACGATCCCGGCGCCCACGACGATCAGGTCGGTTGAACTGCTCGAAACGCTCACATCGCTCACGGTGCCAGCGCGCGGGAAGCAAGGTCAATGACTTGTATGTACAAGTAATCTACCGTTCAACCTGGCTTTTTCGGGCGTCCATGTGCCGTGGGTCCAAGCTTGTATAGTCCACTTCGTGACGACTCCACTGCACCGCGTGCTCGCGAGCGAACTGAGGCAGCGCATCCGGTCGGGCGAGATCGCCGTGGGCGAATCCCTGCCGTCGGAATCCCAGCTGTGCCAGGAGTTCTCGGTCTCGCGCGGACCGATCCGGCAGGCGCTGGCCGCGCTGCGCGACGAGGGACTGATCGGCGGCGGCAAGGGCAAGCGGCCGGTCGTGCTCGACGCCGTGCCGAGTCAGCCCTTCGAGTCCTTCCTGTCGTTCACCCGCCGCGCGGAGATCACCGGGCACGTGCCCGGCCAGCAGCTCCAGGAGATCGCGCTGCGCAGGCCCGAACCGGCCGTCGCCGCAGCCCTGCAGCTCGAACCCGACGCCCTGGCGGTGCAGCTGCTGCGGCTGCGACTGCTCGACGGCCGCCCCGCCATGCTGGAACGGATGACCTACCGCGAGCAGATCGGGCGCAGCCTGCTCGACGCCGACCTCGACGCGGGGTCGATCTACGCCTACCTCACCGAGCAGGGCGTGGACCTGCACGCCGCGCGCCACACCTTCGACGCCGTGGCCGCCGACCCGACCGACGCGCGGCTGCTCGAAGTCGGCGAAGGCGCGCCGCTGCTCAGGGAACGACGGGTGACCACCGATTCCGCGGGCACACCGCTGGAGTGCTCCGAGGACCGCTACCGGCCCGACGTCGCCTCGGTGACCGTCACCAACACCCGCAGCCGACGGGCCGACGTGACCCGGTCCGGGCCCGCGTGGACGGGCGCGGCACCCCCGGGACCCGGACTGCGGCCGTATTCGGAGACCTGATTACCGGGGTGTTCCGGGTGCGGTGTCCGGGTGTTGGTGCCGGTTCTCGGGTCAGGGGGTGATGGCCTGGCGGGGGGCTTCGCCTCGGCGTGCGGCTGCGAAGGCGGCGTCCAGCTCGTTCAGGCGGTAGCGGCCCGCGACCAGGTCGGCGAACGGGCGGTTGCGGTGCTGCTCGGTGATGAAGTCGACGGCCGTGAGCAGGTCGCGCGGGTGGTAGTTGTGCACGCCGACGACCCGGTTCAGGCCGCGCACCAGCCGCTCCGGATCCAGCCGGACCGCCGGGCCCGGCGACACCGAACCGGCCAGCACCGCGACCCCGCCGACCGCGAGGGAGTCCAGGCAGGACTGGACCGCACCGGTCGCGCCGGACAGTTCGAGCGCGACGTCCACCTCAGCGACCGGGGTCCCGGCCGGTTCCACCTCCGAGGCCCCGAAGGCGAGCGCCTGCTCGCGGCGGTGCGGATGCGGATCGACGGCCACCACGTGGGCGCCGGCCGCCGACAGCATCGCCACCGCCGTCAGCCCGAGCATCCCGGCTCCGCTGACCAGCGCCCGGGTGCCGTCGCCGACGTGGCCCGCCGCGCCCACCACGGCGGCGACCGTCGCGGTCGCGCAGGACACCGGCGCGGCGACCTCTGCGGGCAGCGACTCGTCGACCGCGGCGATCGCGGTGCCCGGCATCAGCAGGCAGTGCGTGGCGAAACCTCCGCGCAGCGGCCGCTCGTCGTCCCACGCCTCGTGGCCGTACTTGCGCAGGTGCAGGCACTTCTGCGGCATTCCCGCCAGGCAGCGCGCGCAGCGCAGGCAGGAGGCGGCCACCGACCACACCACGCGGAGTCCGGGTGTCACCGGGGTCGAATCCAGGCAGCGAGGCGCGTCGCCGGGCCCCACCGCGATGACCCGGCCCACCTGCTCGTGCCCGAGCACCCCTGGCGAGGGGGCGGGCCGACCGCCGGTGACCGTGTGCAGATCACTGCCGCACACCGTCGCCAGCTCGATCTCGACCAGGACCTCGCCGGCCGCCAAGTCCTCCGGGAGGGGCGACTCGACGAGGGTGAACGGCTCGCCGACGCCTTCCCACCGGGCGGAGAGGGCGACGCCGAGAGCGCGGGCAGGAGCAGTCATGCGCGGCATCCTGCCAGCCGGGACGACCGCCTGTATAGACAAGTTGGTGGACGTTCACCGAACGGCCACGCCCCGTCCAAGAGCGGGAGGCCGAGCCTGCGCCGGCTCGGCCTCCTGGCAGTTCTCGGAAACGATGGCGTTTTCGTTCGAAGCGGTCGGAATCCGAATTCTTTTGTGATGCGACCGCGTCCGGACCATTGTTTCTCGAATGTGAAGACGCGCTGATCGGGGGTTTTCGGGGTTTCTTGAATTGTTCGAGTCTTCGTTACGGCGCGTGCAGAGTGGTGGGTGAACCGGTCGCTGAACCGGGTTACTCCGCCTCCGGGAGCTCCGCCGCGTTCTGCCGCTCGGGCTGCCAGCGGACGCCGAAGACTCCCATGCCGAAGTCCAGCGCGACCGCGTGCGCGCGCCCGAAGCGATCCACCTGCAGCGGCTTGGGCTGCTCGGCCTCCTGCATCGCCGAATCGCCGACGTAGCTCTCGCAGCCCGCCGGCGGGTGCGCCGGATCGAACTGCAACTCCACCACGTACTGGCGCACGGGCAGCCGGAAGAGTCGGCAGAAGCTGTGCTCGGCCTCGTTCGGACCGGTCGGCGGGTCGATGATCTCGTATTCGAGCAGCAGCGTCTCGCCCCGCGCCAGCGCGTGGTCGAACAGCAGCTCGGCGACCACCAGATCGCGCGCGTGGTCGGTGAGCACCTGGCCCAACCGGCACGAGCGGATCGGGCGGATGATCGGCGGCGTGGCCACCGACGACGCGCCGTCGAACATGATCACCCAGCGGTCGGCGTTGTTGGTCTCCGCGCGAACCAGCTTGCGGGTGCGGATTTTGCGCAGGTCACCGTGCTGATCGACGTGCACCACGTCGTGGTGCGACAGCCGGGTCAGCTTGCTGTCGTGGTTGGTGTCGATCTTGGTGAGCAGCTCCGCGGCCGACTCGTGCTCCGACCACAGCGCGCTCAGCGGCGGTGCCTCGGCGGACGCCTGCCGGGTGCGGCCGCGCGGGCGCGGCGGACCGAGCAGCGCGGACAGGGAGCTCTCCGGAACGCCCAGGACCTGCTCCAGCTGGGCCAGCGCGAGCAGCGAATCGGGGCGCTCGGGGCGGCGGCGGCCGGACTGCCAGTAGCTCAGCGCCGTGATGCTGACCGGTGTGCCTCTGGCGCGCAGGCGGTGCTGGATGCGCTCCAGGCTCAGGCGGCTGGAACGGATCGCGGTGCGCAGAGCGGCTTCGAACGGACCCGTTCGGAGCAGTTCCGCCAGCTCGGCCGAGATCGCGTTGGCCTGCTGCGTCGGTTGCGGCTTCGTGGCCTGGGAGGGTGGCTGGGTCGGGTGGGCCTGCGGGGCGCCCGGCTGCATGCCGCGAACGGCCTGGCGGGCGGTCGGGCGGGCCTCGGTTTTCGGGCCGGTCATCGTTACTCCTCGTGTCCGGCGAATTCCGAACTTACGCTAATCAGTGGGTCACTGTTGCGCAACGACCGAGTTCCGGTAGGCGTCTCCCACTTTAGGAGTAGCCCACCTCGGGCGATGCCTGTGTTTTGTTGTTCCTCTCTTCCACACGTATGCAACGGCCCACAATGGTTCACTCCACCGAGCATCGAGAATTGTCGATCACGCGGGCGAATGTGGTTTGAACCAGGCTGGCACGCTGGTGGGGCGAGGTCGAGGCTCTGATCGGGTCGGCTCAGATCGCGGGACCGGCCGCCGCCCTGCCCGCGATCGGCCAGGGCAGGTTGGCTAGCCTGGAACCTCGCGTCCCGCCTGCTCACGACGCGGGAAGCGGCCAACGCAGTCGAACGCTCGAAAAGCGGAAGAAGGAGCCTGAGTACCCGTGATGCGCACGCACGAGGCCGGATCGCTCCGCGCCGGTCATGCCGGGCAGACCGTCACCCTCGCGGGGTGGGTGGCGCGCCGTCGCGATCACGGCGGGGTCATCTTCATCGATCTGCGCGACGCCTCCGGCGTCTCCCAGGTCGTCTTCCGCGAAGGGGAGATGGCCGAGCGCGCCCACCGGCTGCGCGCCGAGTTCTGCATCAAGATCACCGGCGAGGTCATCGTCCGCCCCGAGGGCAACGAGAACGCCGAGATCCCCACCGGCGCCATCGAGGTCACCGTCACCGACCTGGAGGTCCTCAGCGAAGCGGCTCCGCTGCCGTTCCCGCTGGACGACCACCTGGAGGTCGGCGAGGAGATCCGCCTCAAGCACCGCTACCTGGACCTGCGCCGCAGCGAGCCCGGTCGGATCATGCGGATGCGCAGCGACATCAACCGCATCGCGCGCGAGACGCTGCACGGCCGCGAGTTCGTCGAGATCGAGACGCCGACGATGACGCGCTCCACCCCGGAGGGCGCCCGCGACTTCCTGATCCCGGCCCGCCTGCAGCCCGGCAGCTGGTACGCGCTGCCGCAGTCGCCGCAGCTGTTCAAGCAGCTGCTGATGGTCGGCGGCATGGAGCGCTACTTCCAGATCGCCCGCTGCTACCGCGACGAGGACTTCCGCGCCGACCGGCAGCCGGAGTTCACCCAGCTCGACATCGAGATGAGCTTCGTCGAGCAGGACGACGTCATCGAGCTCGGCGAGGAGATCCTGGCCGGCCTGTGGAAGCTGGTCGACCACGAGATCCCGCGCCCGATCCCGCGGATGACCTACGCCGAGGCGATGGCCCGCTACGGCACCGACAAGCCCGATCTGCGCTTCGGTCTCGAACTCACCGAGATGACCGAGTACTTCAAGGACACGCCGTTCCGCGTGTTCCAGGCGCCCTACGTGGGTGCCGTGGTCATGCCCGGCGGTGCCGACCAGCCGCGTCGTCAGCTCGACGCCTGGCAGGAGTGGGCCAAGCAACGCGGCGCCAAGGGCCTGGCCTACGTGCTCATCGGTGAGAACGGCGAGCTGTCGGGTCCGGTCGCAAAGAACCTCTCGGAGTCCGAGCGCGAGGGTCTGGCCAAGGCCGTCGGTGCGAACCCGGGCGACTGCGTGTTCTTCGGCGCGGGCGGTCGCGCCTCCGCTCGCGGGTTGCTCGGCGCGGCACGCCTGGAGATCGGTGAGCGCTGCGGCCTCATCGACCACGACGCCTGGTCGTTCGTGTGGGTCGTCGACGCGCCGATGTTCGAGCCCGTCGAGGACATGGAGGCCGGCGACGTCGCCGTCGGCAGCGGCAAGTGGACCGCGGTGCACCACCCGTTCACCTCGCCCAACGCCGACTGGATCGACAACTTCGAGAAGGACCCGGAGAACGCGCTCGCCTGGGCCTACGACATCGTCTGCAACGGCAACGAGATCGGCGGCGGCTCCATCCGTATCCACCGGCCGGACCTGCAGGAGCGGGTGTTCGAGCTGCTGGGCATCACCGAGGACGAGGCGCAGGAGAAGTTCGGCTTCCTGCTGGAGGCGTTCAAGTACGGCGCCCCGCCGCACGGCGGCATCGCCTTCGGCTGGGACCGGATCTGCATGCTGCTGGCCGGTGCCGAGTCGCTGCGCGACGTCATCGCGTTCCCGAAGAGCGGCGGCGGGTTCGACCCGCTGACCGCCGCGCCGGCGCCGATCACCGACGCCCAGCGCAAGGAGGCCGGCATCGACGCGAAGCCGAAGCAGGCCAAGGCCGCCGAGAAGGACGTGACCGGGACGGTCGAGCCGCGGAGCTGACCTTGCGCCCATCGAGTGGTGGCCCGGTCGAGCGCGTCATCCGCGGCGTTCGGCCGGGCTCGCTCATGTGCGGGGCAGCGATTCGGATCGGAGTTCGCCACCCGTGCAACGTTGCCGAGGACCGGTTCCGTCAACGTCTGAGGGAGTCGTGTGCGTGGGGAGTTCAGGGGTGAACACGCAGCGCATACGGCGGATGCCCGGTCAGGTGTCACTTGACCGGTCATGGCCCTAGAGGTTCAGTTTGTGGGGGTAGTGTCTGGAGACGATGAGCGTGGAGATCACCACCGGCCCCCCGGAGGTCCGGGTCCCGGCCAGCACCGAGGCGACCGACACGGTCGCCACCGCAGAAGCGGTGCTGAGCAAGAGGACCGGAGCTCCGGTGCGGCTTGCCGACGCGGAGGACCTGGGCGGGAGTGACCGCTCGGTCGTGCTGCGGGTGCGGATCGCCGAATCGCCGTTCGAACTGCCGCGCACGGTGGTCGTCAAGCACTACGGAGAGTGCCCTCCGGAGGCGCGCACCGACCCGTTCGCGCACGAGGCGGCCAGCTGCCAGCTGACCACGGCGCTGCCGCCGGAAGCGCGCGTCAGCCCCGAACTCATCGCGCACGACGTCAACGAGCGCCTGCTCGTGCTCGAAGACCTCGGCCGCGGTTCCACGCTGGCCGACGTGCTCTTCGCCGAGGACCCGCGCGCCGCCGAGCGGGCTCTGCTCGCGTGGGCCCGAGCGCTGGGACGCCTGCACAGCAGCACCGCCGGCTGCGCTGCCGACTTCGACGCGCTGATGCGCAGGCTGGGCGCCAAGTCCTGGACCGACCCGGTCGCCGACGACATCGTCGCCTCGGTCGGCGAGCTGCCCGAACTGCTCAGCCAGATCCTCGGCGTGCGCACGCCGCCGGAGCTGGTCGAGCGGCTCACCGCGGCGTCCGAGCAGCTGGGTTCCAGCCGCTACCAGGCGTTCAGCCCGTCCGACATCTGCCCGGAGAACAGCCTCGTCACCGGCTCCAGCGGCGTGCGCTTCCTGGACTTCGAGTGGGGCTGCGTGCGCGACGTCGCGATGGACGCCGCCTACCTGCAGTACCCGTTCCCGTCCTCGTGGTGCTCCTACGCATTACCGGAGAACCTGGCGCAGAGCATGCTCGCGACCTGGCGCTCGGAGATCGCCGAGGTGTGGCCGGAGCTGGACTCCGACGAGGTGCTGCTGCCCAGGCTGTTCAACGCCCAGCTGCTGTGGGTGTGGGTGTCGACGTGGTGGTTCCTGCCGCGCACCGGCGAGAACGACCGGCCGATCGACCTGCACCAGCCCTCGCCGCGTCGCAGCACCGCGCTGGTGGACCGCTGGCGGCACCTGCGCTCCGACGCGCAGGACGCGCAGCTGTCCGACGTCGCGGAGTTCGCCGACACCGTCATCGACGCTCTGGTGGACCGCTTCGGAGCCGGCGCGCTGCACCTGCAGCCGTACCCGGCGTTCCGGACGGAGTGACGCCGGCGGACGTCTGGGCCATCGAGCGGGCGGCGGTGGCGACCTGGCCCGCCTCGACGGTGGTGCGTCGCGACGGCTGGCTGCTGCGGCACTGCGACCTGCTTCGCCGCCGCCGCTCGAACTCGGCCCTGCCCGTGGGTCCGCTCGACGATCCGGAAGCCGCGATCGACGCGGCCGAGCGTTTCTACGCCGAGCGTTCGAGTCCGGCGATCGTGCAGGTCAGCCCGCTCGACGAGCGCTCGGAGCTGGACGAGCTGCTGGCCGCTCGCGGATACCGGGCCGACGCGCCGACCACGGTCATGCGGACCGAGCGGGAGGCGCTGCTGCGGACGTGCCCGGTGTCGGACTTCGACGTCCTGCTGGACGCCGAGCCAGGATCGCGATGGCTGGACGCGGTCGCGGCCGTCGGTGGCCGGCCTGAGCCGAGCCTGGGCCGGGTGCCTGCGCCGGTCGCGTTCGCCACCGCCGTGCACCGGGGTGTTCCGGTGGGGGTCGGCATGTTCGCCGTCTCGGGCGGCTGGTGCGGCGTCTACGGGATGCGCACGGCTCCGGAGTGGCGGCGACGCGGCGTGGCCGCCGCGCTGATGCGCTCCGGCGCCGGTCGGGCGTCGGCCGAGCGGGTGTTCCTCCAAGTGGAGACCGGCAACTCCGTCGCGCGGAGTCGTTACGAATCGCTCGGATTCACACTCGCGCATGCATATCATTATCGCGTTCGGTAGGAATCGCGTTTCTGCGATGTTTCGCAAGTGAATAGGCGGCCGCCGGTGCCGTCCCCCGATGCGGTTATGCCGGTCACATTTCAAGTGCGCACCGTGACGTCTGATGTCGCGGAACGTAGTGGCTCGCGGGATGTCGACCCGACGACCGGGTGATTATGGGCTCCGGGGTTGCCGCATTAAGGAATTCTCATTTGTTGCGCGGTGGATTCGTCCGATCTGCTACTTGCGTACTCGGGCGTAGCTTCCGATATTGTGGGGTTCGAGCGCTTTCGCTCGTTCACCCCGCAACCGTCGGCGTCGCCGGAAGGGGATCGGCTGCTCGTTTTTTCGGGAGGCATTCGGTGCGCGGCACGGCATGGCAGATCACGAGAGTGGGACTCTTCCTGCTCTTCGCTGTCGTGCTCGCCGCCCTGGGGCCCACCGACGCGGCGCTGGCCGGTCAGGTCAGCTGCGCCGCAACCAACGAGCACAAACCCGATCCGAAGGAGCACCGGGACGGCGAGAAGCTCCGCGAACGCCTGCCCAGCACGGCCACGCACCGGCGCACCCAGATGCGCCACGAGCACGACCGGGACCTGCTCCTCGGGTCATCCCGCTGGATGGCGGCGGATTTCGAAATACTCATCCGCTCCGCCACGTTCCCGAGCATCGGGACTGATACGCACCACGCGCACGGCAGGCTCAGACATTCACCGGCGATGCTGCAGGTCATGCGGCACTGATCGGTTCGGACTCCGACTTTTTCCGAGCCGATTAGACCCGGAGATTCGAAAATGAGCTTCGAAAACTTCGTGCAACACGCACGTCGCTATCCGAACCTGCTTTCCGCGGACCAGCGCGAGCAGTTGGCCGCGGGCCAGTCACCATCCGCTTTGTTCATCGGATGTTCAGATTCCCGTGTGGCGCCGTCACACATCACCGGGGCTGAGCCAGGAACCTTGTTCGAACTGCGAACCGCCGGAAACGTGGTTCCGAAATACTCACCGGACTCCGGTTCCAGTGAGATGGGCACGATCGAGTACGCGGTTCTTCAGCTGGGGATCCAGGACATCATCGTGTGCGGCCACTCGCACTGCGGTGCGGTCACCGCGCTGACCATCGCCGGCCGCGGGCTCGACGAGCTGCCCGCGCTGTGCACCTGGCTGGGCACCGGCGCCCAGGTCGCCACCGAACCCGAGGACAGCGCCGTCCGCACCGAGAGCAAACGGCACCTCCGGTCGCAGCTGGACGTGCTGCGCGAGTACCCGTTCATCCGCGACCGGATCGAATCCGGGCGGCTTCGCCTGCACGGCTGGTTCTTCGAGATCGACACCGGCCTCGTCTACGTCGCACCGCAGTCCGCGGCGGACGAGGACTTCCTCCCGCTGTAGAGAAAGCCCGCGCCTGCGGCATCGATCCGGGTCCCCACCGCGCAGGGTGCCCGGATCGATGCCCGCTCCCGTTTTTCGCCCTGGAGGGCATTGTGACAACGCAAATTGAAGACACGTCGCAAACACGAACCGGGCGAATGCCCAGCGCGCCGACGTTCGGCGCGGACCTCGCCGCCTCCCTGGTGGTGTTCCTGGTGGCCGTCCCGCTGTGCGTGGGCGTGGCCGCCGCGTCCGGTGTTCCCGTCGAGCTGGGCATCGTCACCGGCATCGTCGGTGGCCTGGTCGTCGGCCTGCTGCCCGGCAGCTCGCTGCAGGTCTCCGGCCCAGCCGCGGGCCTGACCGTGCTGGTGGCCTCGGCCGTCAGCCAGCACGGGCTCGCGATGCTCGGCATCATCGTGCTCGGTGCCGGCGTCGTGCAGATCCTGCTCGGCATCAGCCGGTTGGGCACCTGGTTCCGAGCCATCTCGCCTTCGGTCGTGCAAGGCATGCTCGCCGGTATCGGCCTGGTGCTGATCCTCGGCCAGATCTACCCGGTCGGCGGTCTGGCTCAGCCCGACACGACCGTCGAGAAGTTCGGCGGACTGGGCGGACTGGCCACCGCGATGGTGACCACGCCCGAGGGCCTCGCCGGTCTCGGTCTCGCCATCGCGGCGCTGCTGGTCATGACCGGCTGGAAGAAGTTCGTGCCCGCGCCGCTGAACCTGGTGCCCGGCGCGCTGGTCGCCGTGATCCTCACGAGCGCGGCGGCCGCGCTGCTGGCCCTGCCGGTGAAGAAGATCGAGGTCGGTTCGCTGCTGGCGTCGCTGAACCCGCCTGCGCTGACCGACTTCGGCGCGATCAACCTCGCCGTGCTCGGCTCGATCCTCACGTTCGCGCTGATCGCCTCGGCGGAGAGCCTGTTCAGCGCCGCTGCCGTCGACCGGATGCACGACGGTCCGAAGACGCAGTACAACAAGGAGCTCGTCGCGCAGGGCGCGGGCAACGCGGTCTGCGGCGTCTTCGGCGCGCTGCCGATGACCGCCGTGATCGTGCGCAGCTCCGCCAACGTGCAGGCCGGCGCGAAGACGAAGCTGTCCCGCGTGCTGCACGGCTTCTGGCTGCTGCTGTTCGTGGTGCTGCTGCCCGGCCTGCTGGCGTTCATCCCGACCGCCGTGCTGGCCGCGCTGCTGATCCAGGCCGGTTGGAAGCTGCTGGAGATCCAGGCGGTCGCCAAGCTGGTGCGCGAGCACCGGTCCGAGGCGTTCGTGCTGGTGCTGACCGCGGTGACGATCGTGGCCACCGACCTGCTCATCGGCACCCTGACGGGTCTGGCCGTCGCGGTGGTCAAGACCGCGATCGAGGTCTCCCGGTTGTCGGTCAACGCCGAGCACAGCGAGGACCGCGTCCACGTCGAGCTCGGCGGCAACGCCACGTTCCTGCGCCTGCCGCGGCTGCTCGACCACCTGGAGAAGCTGCCCACGGGCAAGCACGTCCACCTCGACCTGAGCACGGTCCGCCACCTGGACCGCGCCTGCCACCAGGCGGTCGAGAACTGGGTCGCCGAGCACCGCCGCAACAACGGCAGCGTCGAGGTCGCGATGCCGGCCAAGGCCGGCTGACCAGGCCCTCACCTGGGGTGACCTGATTTCCACTGAAGTCCGGGTTCCGATTTCCACTGAAATCGGGACCCGGACTTCCACTGAAATCGGGTCACCTGGTGCGGGGCCGAGGTCGGGGAGGGACTCCGGCCTCGTCGTCGGCCTCGGTGGGGGTCGGTGTGGTTCGGGG